>NZ_FNCU01000008.1:0-221844 GCF_900099855.1 Bradyrhizobium sp. Rc2d
AGACCGCCCGGATCATCTGGGCCATGCTGGTCAAAGGAGAAACCTACCGAGACCGCGCGAGCGCGCCGGCTGCGGCCTAGTTGAGGGGCAACAGCCGCCGCGCTCGCGCTCCATGCCTATCGGAAGGGCACTAAAGGTGTGATGGCAAATGGTCTGGAAACCGGGATCGAAACACTCCGCATCGTCATCGCGCGTCACAGCGCGCCGCAATGATTGGAATTCGATCAGCGATCTCCATCAGGGCCCGCGGTCAATGGCCGCTTCTCGAGGCCGTATACATGACCGCTCCCCGATTCATTTGCTGAAGCACCAAAAAGCCCTTGCCGAGAGGGGGCCGTCCATACATGACGACGGAGAGAGCGGGTGTCTGCCACATCCCCCAATCACTCCCCCAGCGTCGCCTCCACGAACCCGCGCGGATCGTCGCAAAATTCACGCATGACCCGATAATGATCGGTCTGCTCCACCGTAACAGGCTCAAGTCCATATTTTCCCAGCCGCAGCAGCTGCGCGTTGGGATAGGCCATCAGCAGAGGCGCGTGGGTTGCCATGATCACCTGGCAATTGCCGGAGAGATCCATGCGATGCAGGAGCTTGAGGAAGTCCATCTGCCGCGCCGGCGACAGTGCCGATTCCGGCTCATCGAAGATGTAGATGCCCTGCTTCTGGCAGCGCTCCTCGAAGAAGACCAGAAAGCCCTCGCCATGGGAAAAGGAGAGATAGTCCGGAGCTTCCTGGACGCTCGCACCAAACACGCCTTCCATGGCTTGCGCGGCGCTCACGGCCGAGCGGTCGAGATAGCGGGCAACCGAAAAGAATGTCTCCGCGCGGAAGAACCAGCCGTCGGTCACCTTCGGGACCCACGCGGCCCGCAAGGCAGACGACAGCTCTTCGCCGGTGATTTCGATGCCGCCGCCGTCGATCTCCTGAAAGCCCTTGCGGCCGCCGGTGCTGGCAAAGCCGGCCATCCCCGCGATGCCTTCGAGAATGGTCGATTTCCCGGTTCCGTTCTCGCCGACGATGATCGTGACAGCGGACTCGAAGCTGTGATCGAACTCATCCCTGAAGACGGGAAGGCAGAACGGATAAGCCTCCCAGTCCTCGACCCGCGAGCGATCGAGCCAGACACGCCTGAGATAGGGCGCGCGCAGTGTGGTCTGTCGACGTCGTGTCCGGCTCATGCCCCTGCCCCGCTCCGTCCCCGCCGAAATCTTCAAAGGAACATACCAGGAACACAAAATGCATGGAAGTGGCATCTGCGGAAGGTCGCAAGCTTCGGTCGTGCCTTAGCCCAAGGATTAGCCCAAGGATTAGCCCATGGCCTCCAGAACCAGCTCCATCGTCATCAGCACGGGATTGTCGCCGCGCACCAAGCGGCCCTCGGCGAGGCCGCCGGTGTAGTCGATCAGGGCGACGTCGAGTGCTGCTTCGAGCGCGCCGGACGAACCGGCCTCGATCGCGCCGCACGCTATTGCCAGCTCAGTGGCGAACGGCTCGGTTACGCCGCCATGGGTGAAGCGCGCGCCGATGGTCGAGCCGACGCCGCCGTGGAGCTTGGCGCGGGCAATGCCGTGCGCGCGACAGAATGCTTCGAGACAACCGGCAAAATCCTGGTTCGGCCGCAGCCGCATCGCAAACGCTCGGCTCGTCGCCTGCGCACCGGTGCTCGCCGCCGCCACCGGACCGAACAGCTTGAAATTGGTCTCCGGATCAGGCTCGGCCGTGAACATCGCACCATCGAGACCGAACGCTTCGACGGCGAACGGCTCGGCGACAACAGTCTCGTCCGGCAGCATGTGGCCGCCGCTGGCGCGGCCATCGGCCTCGGTCCACAGCCCGTGGCAATGAAAGAACGGCGCGCCGTCACGCATGCCCAGCGTCATGCTGCCGAGCTTCGTGCGCGTCACGCCCTTGGGCCGGAACGTATCGCTGTAGAACGCAGCGTTCTCGCCAGTCTTCGACAGCGCCGGCATCACATAGGCGAACGGCCCAAGCGCGCCAGCGCCAAAATTGAGCACGCCGCCGGCAAAACCCTCCGCGGCAAAACCGCGGCGCGCTGCTTCCAGCAGCGGCAGGCCGGCTTCAAGCGTGAACGCGAAGGCGCGTCCCCTCGCCTCCACCCATTGGATGCGTTCTGCGCTAGGCGCGCCCGGCTGCTTGATGCTGCGCATGACGCCCGCTCAGCCTGCCTTCGTCTTGTCGAGATCGAGCAGGCCTCGCGCCTCGAGTTCATCACGGACCATGCGTTTTGGAATCTTGCCGTAGCCGGACTTCGGCAGCGCCTCCCAGAAGAAGAAGCGCTTCGGCATCTTGTAGCGCGGCACCTTCGGCGCGAGGAACGCCGCCATCTCCGCTTCACTCACCGGCTTCGCGCCCTCGCGCGCGACGCAGACGGCAACGCCGACCTCACCCCAGGTCGCATCGGGCACGCCGAGCACGGCAACCTCGCCGACGGCCGGATGCGTCAAGATCTTCTCCTCGATCTCGCGCGGATAGATGTTGGAGCCGCCGGAGATGTACATGTCGGAAGCGCGTCCCGTGATGTAGACAAAACCCTCCTCGTCCATGTGACCGAGATCGCCGGTGCGGAACCAGCCGTTGCGGAACGCCTTCGCATTGGCTTCAGGGTTGTCGTAGTAGCCGGCAAACACCGCGGGGCCGATCACGCAGATCTCGCCGCTCTGGTTGGCGGCAAGCTCGCGGCCGTCGTCGTCCTGAATCGAGACCTGCATGCCGGTGCGCTCGAAGCCGCACGTGCCGATCTTCGCATGCGGGCCGTCCTCGGGATCGTGCAGCGCGGCCGGCAGCACCGTGATGTTGCCGGTGACTTCGCCAAGGCCAAAATACTGCACGATCACCTTGCCGAGCTTCTTCAGCGCCGCCTTCTGGTCCTCGCGATACATCGGCGCGCCGGCATAGATGACGTGGCGCAGCGAGGAATGATCGTATTTGTCGGCGGCGGGATGCTCGACCATCATCTTCAAAATGGTCGGCACCGTGAAGAGATTGCTGACGCGATGCGCCTCGATCAGGCGGAACGCCTCGTTGATGTCGAACTTTTCGGTCGGCAGCAGCACGGTGCGTGCGCCGCGCGCGGTCTGCATCAGCTGATGCACGCCGGCACCGTGCGACAACGGCGCCACCACCAGCGAGGCATCCTGCTCCGTCGTGCCGGGCGTCAGATCGGCGAGATGATTGGTGACGACGAATCCCATCTGGCCGTGGGTCAGCACGGCGGCCTTGGAGCGGCCGGTGGTGCCGGAGGTGAAGAAGAACCAGCAGGGATCGTCGTGCTCGACCGCGACGTTCTCCACGGCAGCGCCGGCTTGCGAGACGATCGCGTCAGCCACCGAGCGCTCGCCGAACGCGGCCTTGCCTTCGATGCTCCAGGTGAATTCCAGCGCACCGCCGCTCACGGCCGCAGCGTGCTCGGGAAAATCGATATGGCACAGAAACGCCTTGGCGCCGGAGGCCTGCGCGAGATAGCTGACCTCATCCGGCATCAAGCGGAAATTGGTGGGCACCCAGACCGCACCGAGCCGGAACGCGGCGAACATCGAAAAGAACATCTCGTCGCCATTCTTGGAATGGACGAGGATGCGGTCGCCCTTGGTGATGCCGCGCGCGGCGAGCGCCGCCGCCAGCGCCGAGACCTGCGCATCGATCTCTCGCCAGGTCCAGGACTTGTCACCCCAGACAAAGCCAGGTCGCGATCCATGCCGCCGCGCATTCTGGGTCAGCATGTAAGCGAGATTCATGACGCGGCGGGACATGCGCAGGGGCTGCATCGGGTTTCCTCTTCGACGGCGGGCGGCACGCGAGCCACCCGCTTATTGCAGTCCATTTATCGCGACCGAACGCGCCCCCGCAAGGCCGCCGGCCGCGTGGCCTGCCCTACGGCTCCCTGAAGGCAAACGGCTTCGTCGTGATGGCCCTCTCCTTCACACAGGTCTGCGCACCAAAGCCGCCGCAATAGCTGCCATGCAGATCGAAGCGGATGACGCGCGAAGCGCCGTGCCTGGCCGAGTTCGGCTTGATCTCGTAGCTGCGGACACGACCGTCGAAGACGAGACGCACGTCCCCACCCGGCAACGCCACCAGGATGTTCATGGTGCAGCCGCCGGTTCCGCAATAGATGGTCTCGCGCTCGCCGCATTTGGCGCCGCTGAAATCGACGATGTAGTCGTCACGGCCGTCGCCGGTCAGGTCGATCTTGCGCACCGTGTCCGACGCGAAGGTCACGGTGCCGCCGTCCTGGCTGTCGCATTCCTCATTGGCGTAGCGCAGCGCCCTCTGCACGCCGGGCGGATAGTCGGACGGACTGAAGGGTCTTGCGTCTTCAGCGCGCGCGGCGGAGGCGAAGAGAGCGACCAGGAGGATCAGATAGCGCATACGCCTCTGTCGCCGGCGCGGGCGCAATCGTTCAGGGAATTTTAAACATGACCGGCGCAACCTCGTTCAGTTCTTGCGTTCAGAGTGTCACATCATGGTCAAAGCGCCCGCCGTCCTCCTGCTTACGCTCGCGCTTGCCGGATGTGCCGTGGCCCCGCAAGCGCATCTGGCCTCAGATCCCGCCTTCAAGCCCGCGCGCTATGCCTGGGATGGCGCCGGCGAAGATCCCAACCGGCCGTACGCAGCGTCCGGACCTGCGCGCACCGCAGCCCGATCCGAGCACGACCGATCGCACGGCGGACTTCAGCCCTCTTCGAAGGAATGGTGGCAGGCGCAGGACGGCACCGACGCCGAGCAGGACGCCAAGGTCAATCGCTCCCTGGTCATCTGTCAGGGTTGCCTCGGCCCGCAGCCGCAGCCCGAAGATTCCAGGCTCGCCAAAGCCGCCGATTGAACCGAACTGCCCTCGTGGATCGAGCGGCGTCCGGACTACTCAGATCTCGTCACGCGCTAAAGACACAGGCCCGCCACCCGCGGCCGGCGGGCCTGCCGATATCTACGGCCTATTGTCCGTGCCTGAGCATATCCTGGTCATTCAGATCCCAGTCCTGCCACAGCTGCAGTATGCCGAGCAGCACCACCACCGCACCGAGGCTCGTGTGGTAGATGCGGAGAAAGCCTTCACCGGAATAGCCGATCACGTAAGGCGAGGCGATGAGCCAAAGTCCGACCAGGATCGTCGTCACCTCTTGCCAGCGCTGCAAGGCAACATATTCGAGCTGGCTGATGCCAAACACGACCAGACCGACCGCGACGGCATTCAGGATCATCGTTTCGTGTCCAGTGACCGGCTGATCCTGGATGGGAAACCACGGCGAAGCCACGATCAGCGCGCCGAGCAGCATCCCGCACCAGTCTTCCCATGTTCGATGAGTACCCAAGAAACCAAAATCCGACATCGTACCCTCCTACAAGAGGCATACGTCTGCGGCTGGCAATCATGACACTCCGAATGTCTAGCGACCCTGCCGGCCGCATTCGGGCGTATGTCCTCTCAAGGACGTGGGAACCGCCGTGGGGCTTGCAAGGGCAATACCGAGGATTATTTGCACTCGCTGCATCATGCTCGCAGAGCGAGACTTCCATACTGCACTGCGGCCGCAAGGACGCGCGTTTGCAGATATCTCCCCTGCGGCAATCTCCCTTGGTCTCACCTTGGCAAGGGCGGGGTCAGCCTCCTAGATCAGGACGCAATCTGCACTTCGAAGGATCCCGCATGGCGGCTTCGGTACGCGACAACAAGGACAGGAGCCGCTTCGAGCTCGATGTCGGCGGCGACATCGCCTTCGCCAATTACCGGCTGACGCCGTCGGCCGTGATCATCACGCACACCGAAACGCCGCGCGCTCTGCGCGGCCGCGGTATCGGGTCCGAACTGGTCAAGGGCGCGCTGGACTTGATCCGCCGCGACGGCAAGAAGGTGATCGCCGGCTGTGGCTTCGTCGTCGACTATCTCGACAGGCATCCGGAAGATGCGGATCTCCTCGCCTGAACGTAAAAGGGCCCGCGAGATCGCGGGCCCTTGCGGTACGACCGAGCGATCGGTCAGTGCTTGATCTCCGGCGGCAGCTTACCGCCATTGGCGGCGAGCTTGGACATCACCTGCTTGTGCAGCCAGACGTTCATGCTCGCCGAGTCGTTCATATCGCCGGTGTAGCCCAGCTCCTTGGCGAGATCCTTGCGCGCAGCAAGGCTGGAATCGATGTCGAGCGCCTTCATGAGATCGACGATGGAGGTGCGCCATTCCAGCTTCTCGCCCTTGTGCGCAGCCACCGCCTTGTCGACGATCGCGGCGACGTCGACGGCTGCCATGGGCGCGGCAGCCGGCGCCGATGTGCCCGGTGCGGCCCCTGCGGGCGCGCTGCCGCCAGGCGCGACAGCAGCCGGCTGGCTGCCGAAGATCGCGCTCATGATTTTCCCGAAAATGCTCATGTCTGCTCCCCGAAAAGGATCCGTTGGAAGGGCCTTGAGTGGCACTATAGACGAGGTTCGTGCGTTACGCCCGCGAAGTTCTGCGAAGCAGCACGCAGCATCAGCTTATCTGCGGCGAAATGACGACCGAATGACATCGGCGAGGTTTGCACTGCGTCATCGAAATTCGCCCAAGCGTGAGGGACAGGACTCGGAATTGGGAGTACGCTTGCCGTTCAGCTCGCGATGCCATCCGGAATTCGCGTCTGGTCGGAATCGCGATCGTTCAAAGAAGGCGACCACTTGCGCCGTTGCCGGCGCGAGATCGACCGCATGGCAAGGGAGCAACCGACCATGGCCACACTCTACCAGGGCAATGTCCCCAGCATGGCCCGGACCGCGGAAGCGGCCGGACCGGTGATCCGAACCATCCGACTGTCCGACCTGCACGATGCGCTGAAGCGCGGCTGGGAGGACTTCAAGGCCGTTCCGAGCCACGCCATCATCCTCTGCGTGATCTATCCGGTGCTCGGCCTCGTGCTCGCCCGCGTGGTGATGGGCTATTCGGTGCTGCCGCTGCTGTTTCCGCTGGCCGCCGGCTTCGCGTTGATCGGGCCCTTCGCCGCGCTCGGTCTCTACGAGCTCTCCAGCCGGCGCGAACGCCATGAAGAAGCCACCGCCTGGGACGCCATGGAGGTGCTCCGCTCGTCCTCCTTCGGAGCGATGCTCGGCCTCGGCACGCTGCTGCTCGCTCTGTTCGTAACCTGGGTCGCGACCGCACAAGCGATCTATGTTGCGGCGTTCGGCTATGAGGGCGTGACCGGTATCTCAGATTTCATCACACGCGTGCTGACCACGCAGCAGGGCTGGTGGCTGATCGTGGTCGGCTGCGGCACCGGCTTCCTGTTCGCGCTCGCCGCGCTCTGCATCAGCGCCGTGTCGTTCCCCTTGATGCTGGACCGTCATGCCGGTGCATTCGAGGCGATGGTCACCTCGCTGCGCGTCGTCGCAAAGAACCCGGCGCCGATGGCGGCCTGGGGCTTGATCGTGGCGGTGCTGCTGGCGCTCGGCACGATCCCGGCGTTCCTCGGCCTCGCCGTGGTGATCCCCCTGCTCGGCCATGCCACCTGGCACCTCTACCGCAAGGTGATCGTGTCCGATCCAGGTGCACGTCCAGTGCCGCCTCCGCCGCATCGTCCGCGCAAGCCGGCCGCCGACTTCCCCGCCAACCTCTTCCCCTGGCGGAACAACACGGACGCCTGACGATATCGTGACGTGCGACCCTGCCCGGCTCGGGCAGGGTCGCACTGTCACAGCCTTGCTTTGGCCGCGGTTACAACCGAGATTGTGCTCGCCGGTCAGACCACTTCACGGAATCCATTTCATCTGATGACCACGACGATTTCTCGTCTCGCTCTTGCAGCCCTCGCCCTCTCCGCGTCCATCCTGTCAGTCCAGCCAGCGCTCGCCGCTGTTGCCTGCGGCTCGGGCAATTTCGACGCCTGGCTTGCGGACTTCAAAACCGACGCTGCGGCCAAAGGCATCTCGCAACAGGCCATTGCATCGGGGCTCGCCGGTGTGACGCTCGATCAGGGCGTGCTCAACCGCGATCGATCGCAAAAAGTCTTCACCCAGACCTTCGAGGAGTTTTCCGGCCGCATGGTGCCACCGCGCCTGCAGCGCGGCTCCAACATGATGAAGCAATACGGCTCGGTGCTGTCGCGCATCGAGCAGGCCTACGGTGTCCCTGGCGAGGTCTTGGTCGCAATCTGGGGCCTCGAGACCGATTTCGGCGTCAACACCGGCAAGTTCGCCACCATCCGCTCACTGGCGACACTGGCCTATGACTGTCGGCGCGCCGAGCAGTTTCGCGGCGAGCTGATGGATGCATTGCGCATCGTCCAGCGCGGCGATCTTGCACCCGCCGACATGAAGGGCGCCTGGGCCGGCGAGCTTGGCCAAACCCAGTTCATGCCGTCATCCTGGATGAAGTACGCGGTCGATTTCGACGGCAACGGCAAGCGCGATCTCCTGCACAACGCGCCCGACGTGCTCGCCTCCACCGCCAATTATCTCGCCGGCTATGGCTGGCAGCGCGGTAAGGATTGGCAGCCGGGCGGTCCGAACTTCGCGGTGCTCCAGCAGTGGAATAAGAGCGAGGTCTATTCCAAGACCGTCGCCTATTTCGCCACTCAGCTGGCCCGCGCGCCTTAAACCCTCGTTTTGCCGTTCAGCCAATTTCCGAAGCGAATCGGCAGATCTTATTATGAATTAATATTCATTTTTATGGCGACCGCCGTGCATGCGATTCGTGCATATCTAACTCGGGTCCAGACGCTGGATGAACTCCTTGCAGGTACGAGGAACTCCATCATGTATTAAACTGCATGATCCGCAATAACCCCGTGAATTCACGGGAATTTATGGCACCAAATTGCTTGTCTTGCCCGCGGCTTGAGCGGGAATGCCGTCGGGTTAATCGCCGGTTACCAGTGCTATGCATTCTTCGCTTAGCTGCATCGCAACATCGGAACTTTCGCACTGCACCACTCTCTCCTATATTCATTTCAACGATGAGGCCCGGGCAAGGGTTGAATCGAACTACAGGAGACTACCAATGCTGCTCTCGCTCATCCGCATGATCCAGGCTTTCCGGGACTATCAGCGCAATGTTGCCGAGCTGTCCCAGCTCAGCGATCGCGAACTGGCCGACATCGGCCTTGATCGCTCGGACATCCCGCGCGTTGCCGCCGGCCAGTATCAGGGCTGATATCGTTCAGCCCTTCACCGGACGAACCGATAGCGCCCGCCTCGTGCGGGCGTTGTCGTATCTGATGGCAGAAAACTCGATCTCGGCGATTCCACTGGACGCCGAAAAGCGCTACCTGTCCGCCCCATGACAGGATCCCAATCCAACATCGTGCACGTGATCGGCGCCGGCCTTGCCGGTTCCGAAGCCGCCTGGCAGGTAGCCAAATCCGGCGTGGCCGTGGTGCTGCACGAAATGCGGCCGACCCGCATGACCGAGGCGCACCGCACCGACGGGCTCGCCGAGCTCGTCTGCTCCAATTCGTTTCGCTCGGACGACGCCGCCAACAACGCCGTCGGCCTGCTCCATGCGGAGATGCGCCGGCTCGACTCGCTGATCATGCGCGCCGCCGATGCCAACCAGGTGCCCGCGGGCGGCGCCCTGGCCGTCGACCGCGACGGCTTCTCTGCGGCCGTCACCAAGGCGCTGAACGACCATCCCCTGATCGAGATCGCACGCGGCGAGATCGCAGGCCTGCCGCCGGCCGACTGGAGCAATGTCATCGTTGCGACCGGCCCCCTCACCTCTGCGCCGCTGGCTGATGCCATCCGCGAGCTGACGGACGAGAATGCGCTCGCCTTCTTCGACGCGATCGCGCCGATCGTGCATCGCGACTCCATCGACATGTCGGTGGCATGGTTCCAGTCGCGCTACGACAAGATCGGTCCTGGCGGCAACGGCGCCGACTACATCAACTGCCCGATGACCAAGGAGCAGTATGACGGCTTCGTCGCGGCACTGATCGCCGGCGAGAAGACCGAGTTCAAGGCGTGGGAGACCAACACGCCCTATTTCGACGGTTGCCTGCCGATCGAGGTCATGGCGGAACGCGGCCTCGAGACGCTGCGCCACGGTCCGATGAAGCCGGTCGGCCTCACCAATCCGAACGATCCGACCACAAAGCCTTACGCGATCGTACAGCTGCGCCAGGACAACAAGCTCGGCACGCTCTACAACATCGTCGGCTTCCAGACGAAGCTGAAATACGGCGAGCAGCAGCGCATCTTCCGCACCATTCCGGGATTGGAGAAGGCCGAGTTCGCCCGCCTCGGCGGCCTGCATCGCAACACCTTCCTCAATTCGCCAAAGCTGCTCGATGGCCAGTTGCGCCTGCGCGCGCAGCCGCGGCTGCGCTTTGCTGGCCAAATGACGGGCTGTGAGGGCTATGTGGAATCCGCCAGCGTCGGCCTGATCGCGGGCCTCTACGCGGCCGCCGATGCGCGCGGCGAAACGCTGGCGAGTCCGCCGGGCACGACGGCGCTGGGATCGCTGCTCGGCCACATCACCGGCGGCCATATCGAAACCATCGAGCCCGGCACGCGCTCGTTCCAGCCGATGAACATCAATTTCGGCCTATTCCCGCCGCTCGCGACCGTGCCGACCAAGAAGCCCGACGGCACGCGGCTGCGCGGCAACGAGAAGACGGTGGCCAAGAAGCAGGCGATGAGCGCACGCGCGCTCGCCGATCTCGATCGCTGGATCGCCGATCACCTGCGCATTGCCGCCGCGGCGTGAGTTTTCGATGAGCCTCCCCCAAGACGACGCCGCGGCACTCTCGGCGCGCTGGACCGAGGGCGTGCTGCTCAAGCGCGACGTGTTCTCGACCGTCGAGCGCGGCCGCTTCCGCAGTGAGGACGGCGAGGTCGACGCGGTGCTGCGCCGGCTCGACGAGGTGCCGTGGTGGTCGTTCCTCCTGGCACGCCATCTGTTCGCCCGCGAGAAGCGCGCGCTGGCGCTCGCCAAAGGCCTCAACGTCGGTCCGAAGTTGCTGTGGGGCGGACGCCGCGCGCTGGTGCGCGGCTTCGTTGATGGCGTCGCGCTGCATCTGGCCAAGCCGCATGGCGACCTCGCCTATTTCCGCTCGGCCAAGGCCGCGCTGCGCCGGCTTCGCCGCGCCGGCATCTGCCACAACGATCTCGCCAAGGAACAGAACTGGTTGGTCGGACGCGACGGCCATGCCTATGTGACCGACTTCCAGCTCGCCGCCTGCTTTGCGCGGCGCGGCCGGCTCTACCGCATCCTTGCCTATGAAGACCTCCGGCATCTGCTCAAGCACAAGCGCTCCTACGCACCGGACGCACTGACGCCGCACGAGCGGAAGATCCTGGCGAAGAAATCGTTCGCGGCGAGCCTGTGGCTTGTCACCGGCAAGAAGGTCTATCGCGCCATCACCCGCGGCCTGTTCAACTTCACTGATCGCGAGGGTGGCGGCCGCCGGCTCGTCAACGACGCGCCGGTGCTGGCGGCACTGATCCGCAAGAACCCGGCCGTGCGCGACACCGCCATCGTCGCCTTTGCCGACCGCCGCTCCGGCGTCGGGCTCTATGCCTTCGTCGAAGCCGATCAGGCCGTGCTCGAAGGCGAGCTACGCAACGAGCTTGCGGCCGCCAAGGGCCCGAAGCCGCCGGAACACATCCAGGTCGTGCACGCCCTGCCCCGCGACACCAGCGGCAAACCGCGCACCGAGATCCTGCAACTGGTCGCCATGAACCAGCTCGACCTGATCGAGCCGATGATGAAGAACGATCAGGACCGCGCCTTCCTCAAGGCCATCCTCGAGCAGCGCAAGAACCTGCGCGACCGCTTCAATTTCGAGGCGGATCTACCAACGAGCTAGGGCCTGGCGCGCCTTGAAGCGTCCACATTGGCGATAGAGAAGCGGTCGGAAGGCAGAGTTGGTGGGGGTCATGGGCGCTCGGGGGACGGTGATGCATCGTGTGGTCGGCGGGGTGATCGCCGGCCTTCTACTGCTGGCCATCACACCCGCAATGGCCGAGTCCCCCGCCGAGCTGATCTCGAGCTTCCGCCTCAAGCACGGCGAAGTCCGTGTCGTCCGCGATTCAACCCTTGATCGCATCGCCATGGACCAGGCCCGCGCGATGGCGACGAAGGACGATCTCAGCCACGACGCACTCGGCCCGTTCAACCGCCGTGTGGCGCCAGCCGGCGCGGGCCGTGCCGCCGAGAACATCGCCTATGGCTACGACAATTTCGAGAAGACCCTGGGACAGTGGATCGACTCCTCCGGACACCGCAAGAACCTGTTGCTGCACAACGCCTCCCGCGTCGGCATCGCGAGCGCCAAGAATGCCAGCGGCAAGCGCACCTATTGGGCGATGGTGATCGCCGGCGATTATGAGCCGAAGGGCAAGAGAAAGAAGGACAAGGAGCCGCTGGTTGCCGTGAAGCGCGAGGCCGTGCCCACGAGCAAGCCCAAATCCAGCGGCTGCCACATCAAGCTGCTCAGCCTCTGCATCTGAGGCCTGACAATTTCAGCCGCGCCGCCTCGATCGCGGCCACGTCGATCTTGGTCATCCCCATCATTGCGTCGAAGGCGCGCTTGGCTTCAGGGCCGCCGGCCGCCAGCGCCTCGATCAATACGCGCGGCGTGATCTGCCAGGAAACGCCCCATCCGTCCTTGCACCAGCCGCAGGCGCTTTCCTGCCCGCCATTGCCGACGATTGCGCTCCAATAACGATCTGTCTCCTCCTGATCGTCGGTAGCGATCTGAAACGAGAAGGCCTCGTTGTGTTTGAACATGGGCCCGCCGTTGAGACCGAGACAAGCAACGCCAGCCACTGTGAATTCGACGGTCAGCACATCGCCGGCCTTGCCGGACGGGTAATCGCTGGGCGCGCGGTGAACGGCACTCACGGCGCTAGCGGGGAACGTCTCGGCGTAGAAGCGGGCCGCCGCCTCGGCGTCCTTGTCGTACCAGAGGCAAATCGTGTTCTTCGCCATCGCGGGTCCTTTCAAATTCCTACCAAATCACGCCCTCTATCATCATAACATCCGGATCGGCATGCTCCAGCCGCGGCATCTATTGTCCGACCTTGCTCGCGTGCGTCATTGTGTCAAACTCAGGGAACCCTAACGCAGAGGCTCTCACTTGATCGACATCGACCGGATACGCACCGACACACCAGCCGGCTCCCGGCTTGCGTATCTCCACAATGCGGGTGCTGCTCTCATGCCAACGCCCGTTGCCACAGCGATGAAGCGGCACATCGACCTCGAGAGCGAGATCGGAGGTTATGCCGCCGCTGATCGCGAGTCCGCCCGGCTCGACACGGTCTACGGTTCGGTCGCGCGGCTGCTGAATGCCGCGCCCGACGAGATCGCCCTCATGGAGAACGCGACGGTTGCCTGGCAGATGGCGTTTTATTCGCTTCCATTCGCCCAGGGCGATCGCATCCTGACCGCCGAGGCAGAGTACGCCGCCAACTATGTCGCGTTTCTTCAGGTGGCCAAGCGTACAGGCGCGATCATCGACGTCGTGCCGAGCGACTCGACGGGCGAACTAGATGTCGCTGCGCTCGAACGCATGATTGATGATCGCGTGAAGCTCATCGCCATCACCTGGGTTCCGACCAATGGCGGGCTGGTCAATCCCGCGGCGGCGATCGGCAGGATCGCGCGAGCGCACGGCATTCCCTATCTGCTCGATGCCTGCCAGGCGGTCGGCCAGATGGTGGTCGATGTCGAAGCCATCGGCTGTGACATGCTGTCGGCCACGGGGCGCAAATTCCTGCGCGGGCCGCGCGGCACCGGCTTTCTCTACGTCCGCCGAGCGATGCTGCAGCGGCTCGAGCCTCCGATGATCGACCATTTCGCCGCGCCCTGGGTCTCGCGCGATGAGTATCAGCTCCGCGATGATGCGCGCCGTTTCGAGACCTGGGAGAACAACTACGCGGCCCGGCTTGGCCTGGGAGCTGCCGTCGATTATGCCCTCGCGATCGGCCTTGGTCCTATTGAGCAGCGCTGCCGCTTGCTTGCGGACCGTCTTCGCAGCGGCCTCGCCTCCATTCGCGGCATCCAAATACGCGACCTCGGCCGCCGCCCGGGTGC
This sequence comes from Bradyrhizobium sp. Rc2d, assembly GCF_900099855.1. Lineage (NCBI taxonomy): Bacteria > Pseudomonadati > Pseudomonadota > Alphaproteobacteria > Hyphomicrobiales > Nitrobacteraceae > Bradyrhizobium > Bradyrhizobium sp. Rc2d. The sequence continues at coordinate 14,021 of NZ_FNCU01000008.1, forward strand.
CATCGTCAGCTTCACGGTGGACGGATATGACGCGAACGCCATTGTCAGCAGTGCCGCTGCGGCGGGCATCACGATCGGCACTTCGGATCCGTCGAGCACCCGCATCGATGCAGAACTTCGCGCGCTGCCGCCGGTCTTGCGCGCCTCGCCGCACTACTACAATACGGAAGCCGAGATCGATCGGCTGATCGGTCACCTCGCGGGTTTAACACCGCGATAAGTGACACGCTCTGCTCACGTGCAGCGCGCCGTCAATCCGGATGCGCTGAGCCGTGCCATGACCTCGTCGAGATGGGCGCTGTCGCGGGTCTCGATGACCAGTTGCAGCAGCGTCGCCTTGGCCGGCAGGTCGGAGAAAGTCCGCTGGTGCGAGACCTCGATGATGTTGGCGCCGGCTTCGGCCAAAAGCGCCGCGACCGCGGCCAATTGCCCGGGGCGGTCAGGAATATCGAGCGAGAGTTGGGTCAGTCGCCCCTCGCGTGCCAGCTCGCGGGTCAGGACCGAGGCGATCAGTCTCGTATCGATGTTGCCGCCGCTCAGCACTAGGCCCACTTTCTGGCCGGCGAAGCGGGATGGATCGGACATCAGCGCGGCAAGGCCGGCGGCACCGGCGCCCTCGACCACCGTCTTCTCGATCGAGATCAGGGTCGCAACCGCACGCTCGAGCTCGGCTTCGTTCACGAGCGCGATGTCATCGACGAGGCGGCGGACGATTTCGGTGGTGATCTTGCCGGGCGATTTGACCGCGATGCCTTCGGCGAGCGTGTCACCGCGCGCCGGCAGATTCCCGTCATGGATGGCATTGTACATCGAGGGATAGAGCCAGGCCTCGACGCCGAGCATCCGTAGCGACGGTTTGATCGACTTGGCGGCAATGGCGATGCCGCTGATCAGCCCGCCGCCGCCGATCGGGACGACCAGCGTATCGAGCTCCGGCACCGCCTTCAGCATCTCCAGTCCGACGGTACCCTGCCCGGCGATCACCAGCGGATCGTCATAAGGATGGACGAAGATCATGCCGCGAGCCTCACCGTGGCTCCGCGCGAACGCGGCCGCCTCCTCCAGCGTCGCGCCCGTAACCACTACCTCCGCGCCGTGATGCCTGGTGTTCTCGATCTTCACCATGGGCGTGCCGACCGGCATGACGATGGTGGCGGGAATGTTGAGCCTTCTTGCGTGATAGGCGACGCCCTGCGCGTGGTTACCCGCCGACATCGCGATGACGCCGCGCGCACGCTCCTCCGGCGTCAGCGCGGTCAGCCTATTGAGGGCGCCGCGTTCCTTGAACGAGGACGTGAACTGGAGGTTCTCGAATTTCAGCCAGATGTCGCAGCCGCAGATGCTGCTCAGCGTCCGGCTGTAGCTACAGGGCGTTTCGACGACGGCACCCCGGATGGTCTCGGCGGCCGCATGGATGTCGCTTGGTGCGACCGGGAAGTCGCCGAGATCGGAGGTCGCGCTTTGGGACAAGTCAGCCATAGGCCAGCATAGAGCATTTGGCCGCCACAGGCGATAAGCCGACCCCTATTTGGTAAATTCCCTGGAGCGTGAAGCCCGCCACAGCGTCCACAGCGTGCGCAGCCGCGAGGCCGGCTGCGGCGCGAACGGATTGCGGCCTGGTTTCGACAGGCGCTTCAGATCGGCCCGGGTCTGGCTCAGTGGCAAAAACGCGAGCCGCACGGATGGCGGCAACTGCGGCAGCAGCGAGGAGGCCGTGGTCAGATGCTGCCGCGCTTCGCCCGCGAGCTGGTCCAGTACGGCGCGCAGGCTCGGCGTCTCCTTGCCGGCGAACACATCCTCCATATTGCAGTTGTGGCTCGCCAGCACTTGCTGCGGCAGGAACAATTGCCGGTGCGCCGCATCACGCGGCAGGTTGGCAACGACCTGGACGATTCCCTGGGCAAGCCCAGCATGACGGCCGAGATGCTCGGCCGCCTCCGACGGCGGCGCCATGATCCGGGCTGCAAGGGCAAACAACGCCGATGAGGTCGCCGCCAGATAGCCTTCCAGTGCCGCCATGGTCGGCATCGGATCGTTGTAGAGATCGAACTGGTGCTCGTCGGCGAGCAGCGACAGCGGCTCGACCGGCAGGTCGTAATCGCGGATCGCGCGGAGCAGCTCCGCCGCCACCGGATTGCCCTCGGCGCTGCCATGGACATGGCCTGACAGCATGTCGGTCCACCATTGCAGGCGAATCTCGCCGGGCAAGGGCTGGCTCACCTGGTCGCGAACGCGCACGATCTCCGCATTGAAGGCATAGAGCGCCAGCAGCGCGCGGCGCTCTGCGGCGGGTACGAACAGCGTCGCGACGTAACGCGGAAAGTCGTGGCTGCGCACGAGATCGGCGCAGAAGGTAGCCGAATCGGGTGGCGGCGCGGTGCTGCTCATGGCACCGCGATCAGCGCGGCTGCCACGCGGCGCCGCTCGCCGATCATGATGTTGTAGGTGCGCACGGCGGGGCCGGTCTGCATCGTATCCAGTACCACCCTCACCGCCTTCAAGGCCTGGCGGAGTTCCGGCGGCGGAAGCCAAACCCCGGTTCCAGTGCCGACCAGAAGCGTGTCGATGCTGTTGGCGGCCGTGAACACGCGATCGAGCGAGTAGCGGTCGATCTTGGTGGGGTCCGTCACGTCCCAGGCCCAGATCGCGTCGGGCAGGCACAGCAACGATCCTCGATGCGACATGCCGGCGAAGGCGAAGCCGCCCTTGCCATAGGCTTCGATCGGCGCCGAGCGCGGGAAATGGGGTGCGTTGGGGTCGCCAGCCATGAGCCAGGTCCGAATGAGCTTACTACCCCCGCAAACGCGTGCGGGGGCATGCGGTTCGGATCATGCCTTGTTTTTCTTCGCCGGCGTAGCCGTGTCCGGCGCATCTTCGCGATGCTCGCCGACGCCGAGATAGATCAGGATCGGGGCCGCAATGAAAATCGAGGTGTAGGTGCCGACCAGCACCACGCCGAACATCATCACCGCGGTGAAGCTGTGGATGGCGTGGCCGCCGAACAAGAGCAGCGCGAGCAGTGCCAGCGTCACCGTGACGTGGGTGATGATGGAGCGCGACAGCGTCGAGTTGATGGACTCGTTGAGCAGCTGCGGCATCGGCATCTTCTTGTAGCGCCGCAGCATTTCGCGGATACGGTCGTAGATGACGACGGTGTCGTTGAGCGAATAGCCGAGAATCGTCAGCAGCGCGGCGATGCTGGTCAGGTCGAAATCGACCTGGCTGATCGACATGAAGCCGATCGTGAGCACGATGTCGTGCACGTTGGCGATCATGGCGCCGAGCGCGAACTGCCATTCGAAACGGAACCAGAGATAGATCAGGATCGCCACGATCGCGAGCATCAGGCCGAGCATGCCGTAGGCCAAGAGCTCACCGGAGACGCGCGGGCCGACCACCTCGACACGGCGATACTCGACGGAATCGCCGAGCGCTGCGCGGACCTTCTGCACGGCCTCCTGCTGCGCGGCGTCGCCGCCGGGCTGCTCTGCAACGCGGATCAGGACGTCCGCGGGGCCGCCGAACTGCTGGAGCTGGACTTCGCCGAGACGCAGGGAATCCAACGTCGTGCGCATCGCCGCGATGTCGGCGGTGCCGGACTTGGCCTGCACCTCGAGCAAGGTGCCGCCGCGGAAGTCGATGCCGAAATTCAGCCCGTGGGTGAAGAACAGCGTGATCGCGACGATCGACAGCGCCGCCGAGATCGGGAAGCTGACGCGGCGAAAGCGCGTGAAGTCGAAATGCGTATTGTCCGGGACGATACGCAGCGACGGCAAGAGGCCGAGGGCCGCGACCACGGTGAGAATGGCGATGAGGACGCCGAGCCCGATGAGAACGGTGTGAGTCACGATCAGGCTCCTAGATCGGCACGCTCTGCGGCCGCTTCCACCGCACCCACCCGGCGACGATCAGCCGCGTCAGAGTGAAGGCGGTGAACACCGTGGTGATGATGCCGATGCCGAGCGTCACGGCAAAGCCGCGCACCGGGCCGGTGCCGATGTAGAACAGCACGGCGGCAGCAATGAAGGTGGTGATGTTGGAATCGAGGATGGTCGCCAGCGCCCGCTTGAAGCCGGCGTCGATCGCCGAGATCGCGTTGCGGCCGCCGCGCAGCTCCTCGCGGATGCGCTCGTAGATCAGCACATTGGAATCGACCGCGATGCCGACGGTGAGCACGATGCCGGCGATGCCGGGCAGCGTCAGCGTGGCGTTGAGCAGCGACAGCAGGCCGAAGATCATCGCGACGTTGATTGCCACCGCGACGTTCGCGAACACGCCGAACAGGCGGTAGGTCGCGAGCATGAACACGATGACGAGGATCGAGCCGACATAGGCCGCAAGCTCGCCCTTCTCGATCGAATCCTGGCCGAGACCCGGACCGACGGTGCGTTCCTCGACCACCGTGAGCGGCGCCGGCAGCGCGCCGGCGCGCAGGAGGATCGCGAGATCGTTGGCCGATTGCACGGTGAAATTGCCGGAGATTTGGCCTTGGCCGCCGGTGATCGGCTCGCGGATGACGGGCGCCGAGATCACCTTGTTGTCGAGCACGATCGCGAACGGCAGTCCCACATTCTCTTGCGTCGCCTGCGAGAATTTGCGCGCGCCCGACGTATTGAACTTGAAGCTGACGACCGGCTCACCCGTGCGCTGGTCGAAGCTCGCCTGGGCATCGGTCAGATCGCCGCCGGCGACCAGCACCTGCTTCTTGACCACGTAAGGTGTCGGCGGCGGCGAGGCGCTCATCAAGAGTTCGGATTCCGGCGGCAACCTGCCCTGCTGCGCCTGATCCGGCGGCACGGAGGTATCGACCATGCGGAATTCCATCTTCGCGGTCTTGCCCAGGAGTTCCTTCAGGCGCGTCGGGTCCTGGAGGCCGGGGACCTGCACCAGGATGCGGTCGTTGCCCTGGCGCTGAATCACGGGCTCGACGGTGCCGAGCTCGTTGACGCGGCGTTCGACGATCTGGATCGACTGCTCGATGGTCTTGCGCATGCGGTCGAGCATCGCGGCCTGCGGGATGCTCAGGCGGATCACACCGCCACCGGCATCGGTGACCTCAAGGTCGCGCTGACCGCCGGATCCCATGAGGCCGCCCAGCGGCTGCGACAGCTCGCGCAGCTTGGCGAGTGCGGCCTGCGCATCGGATTCCTTACTGATGCGAACTTCGACCGCGTCGTTGCGCACGGTAACGCCACCGGTGAAACCGATCTTGGCATCGCGCAGCGTCCGGCGAACGTCGTCACGGATCTGGTCGAGCCTCTCCTTCCTCACATAGGCGGAATCGACCTCAAGCAGCAGATAGGATCCGCCCTGCAGGTCGAGGCCGAGCACGAGCCGGCGCTGCGCCCAGGCGGGCCAGGTCTTGACCTGCGCCTCGGGGAAGAAGTTGGGGACCGCGCAGAGGCACACGATCAGCGCCGTCAGGATAATCCCGAGCGCCCTCCACCGCGTGAAATACAACATCGACTAGACCTGTCAGATCAGGAGACTTGCAGGAGACTTATAGTGACTCGCGGGGAAGCACTCACTTCGCCGCGCTGTCGTCCTTGGCGCTTTCCTTGGATTCTTTGGCCGGTTCGCCCTTGGCGCGCACGCCTGAGATCATCTGGCGCATCTGCCGCACGCGCACGCCGTCGGAGATCTCGAACTCGATCTGGTCGTCGTCGACGACCTTGGTGACCTTGCCGACGAGGCCGCCCGAGGTCACCACCGTGTCGCCGCGGCGGATGTTCTTCACGAGGTCGGCATGATCGCGGACCTTCTTCTGCTGCGGACGCAGAATCAGGAAGTACATGATCACGAAGATCAGGGCGAACGGCAGCAGCGACATCAACATGCTGTTGGTGTCGCCGGCGCCCGCGGCCTGGGCATACGCAGGGGTAATCAGCATTCGGACGATCCTCGTGACAACGGGGGAAAGCCGGTCAGGCCCTCAAAGGCGACCGGTTCGGTCAAATTCGCGCGGACTATAGCGGCCATTGCCCCAATTGCAACGCTGCCAGACTGCCCTTTTGGCCCACCTTGCGGCGCGTCCTCAGGCCCGATAAGGCTGCATTCTCAGGAACTTCGGACATGCCCAAAAAACCCAGCAAAAGCCCGGCCGGCAAAGGCCCCAATACCCCTGCCAAGAAGCCCGCCCGCGTCGCGGCAAAACGTCCCAAGGGCGCCCCTCAGGCAGCCCCGGTCGATCCCTCCCAGGAGCGCATCGTCCGCGCGCTGGAGACCATTGCGGCGCACCTGTCGGCCCAGGGCAACCCGGCCCTCGAACCCGAGTCGTTCGAACGGGCCGACGCGTTCGTCTGGCATCCGGACGGCCGCCTTGCGGCAGTGCCGCGGGTCAGCCGCGTCGAGCTATTCCTGCTGAAGGGCGTCGACCGGATGCGCGACATCCTGATGGAGAACACCGAGCGCTTCGCCAATGGCCTGCCCGCCAACAACGCCCTGCTCTGGGGCGCGCGCGGCATGGGCAAGTCATCGCTGGTGAAGGCGGCGCATGCCAGCCTCAACGCGGAGCGCAAACCGGCCGACAAGCTGAAGCTGATCGAGATCCATCGCGAGGACATCGAAAGCCTGCCCGCGCTGATGGAGTGCTTGCGCGCCTCGTCCTTCCGCTTCATCGTGTTCTGCGACGATCTCTCCTTCGACGGCAATGATGCGTCCTACAAATCGCTCAAGGCCGTACTCGAAGGCGGCATCGAAGGCCGGCCCGAGAACGTCATCCTCTACGCCACCTCCAACCGCCGCCATCTGCTGGCGCGCGAGATGATCGAGAACGAGCGTTCGACCGCGATCAATCCCGGCGAAGCGGTCGAGGAGAAGGTCTCGCTGTCGGATCGCTTCGGCCTCTGGCTCGGCTTTCACCGCTGCAGCCAGGACGAGTACCTCGCCATGGTGCGCGGCTATTGCAGCCATTTCGGCATCAAGATCGACGACGAGGCGCTGGAGCGCGAGGCGCTGGAATGGTCGACCACGCGCGGCTCCCGCTCGGGCCGCGTCGCCTGGCAGTTCGTGCAGGAGCTGGCGGGACGGCTCGGCGTGAAGCTGACGATGAAGTAGCGGACAGTTTCGCCTCACCTACACCTGTCATTCCCCGCGCAGGCGGGGAATCCAGTACGCCGCGGCCTATCGGCTGAACAATTGCTGTCTCTGGAATACTGGATCTTCCGCCTTCGCGGACGATGACAGTGAGCGCGCGATGTGCACATGACTGAAGCGTCCGCCTCACGCTCCGTTCAGGAATTGAAGCGGGTCAACCGGGCTCGATCCCTTGCGGATCTCGAAGTGGAGCTGCGGCGACGCCACTTCCCCGGATTGACCCGACTTGGCAATGACCTGACCGCGCTTGATGGTATCGCCGCGCTTCACCAACAGCTCACTCGCATGGGCATATGCGGTGACGTAGCCGTTGGAGTGCCGAACCAGGACCAGATTGCCGTAACCTTTCAGCTCGTTGCCGGAATAGGCGACGACGCCGTCTTCAGCCGCTTTGACCGGCGTCCCCTCGGGCACCGCGAGATTGATGCCGTCATTGGACTTGCCGTTGGTCTTGGCGCCGTAGCTCGTGACCACCTTGCCGCGCACCGGCCAGCGGAAGGTCGGCAGCGCGCCGGTGGCCTCCGCAGCCTTCGCCGGCGTCTCGGCGGGCTTCTCTTCAACATTGGCCGTGGCTTGCGCCAGACGCGCGCTCTGCACCGGCGCGGCGGCAGCGGCCATCTTGGTAGCAGGCGCCGGAGCGGCCGCCACGGGCTGGAGCGTTCCCACAACCGGAGCAGCCGCGACCGGAGCCGCGGCAACCGGCGCCGCGACGGCGGCGGTCTTGGCACCGGGCACGGTCAGCTTGGTGCCGAGCTTGAGCTTGGCCGAGGGGGCGAGGCCGTTGGCACGGGCGAGCTCGGCCGCCGAGATGTGGTTCTTGCGCGCGATGCTGGCGAGCGTGTCGCCGTGGTTGACGAAGTGCGTGCTCGGCGGCGCAGCGACGGCTGCAACCGACTTCGCCGCAGGCACAGCCGCGACGGGAGCCATCGCCGGCGCGGGCGCAGCGGCCGTGGCCGGATGCGGGATGATGAGCTGCTGGCCGGGCGAGAGCGTGCGCGGGCCCTTGTAGCCGTTGGCGGCGAGGATCGCTTGCGGCGTGACATGATAGCGCTTGGCGAGCACGTCGAGCGTGTCGCTGGTGCCGACGATGATCTTGGTGCCGCCGGCCGGCTGGGCTGCAGCAACCGAGCGTGGCGGCACGGTCGCCGTGGTCTCGATGTGCGGCTGCGTCGGGGGCGCATAGGAGCCGACGCCGCGCCCGCCACCGGACACTCCGCCGCCAGAGGCAACGGGATAGGATTGCGGGGTGGACACCGCGGGCGGAGGCAGGGGCTGGGACTGATAGGAACCAGGCTGCGTCTGCGGCCGCGCATATTGCGGCAGCTCACGCTGCGGCGGTGGCGCCTGCTGCACCGAACCGGTGGATTCCGAGGCGAAGGGATTGGAGAAATTCGACTGGGACAGTCGCGACGACATGTCGGCGCTGCACCCTGCAAAACTGAAGGAGATCAGCGCCAGCACCGCGACTTGCGGCACGCGGCGCGAGTAAAGCAACTCGGCGACAGCGGACATGGTTACTCACTCGTACGCAACAGAACTGGTGTTTTAAGTAAACACGCGCCGAGTAAATAACGGCTTAACCCTCCCAATAAGATGTTGGCGGCACAGCTAATCCGGAGTTCTACAGCTCCCGCGCCACGCCAGGCAGCGCCGGCACGAAGCGGACATCGACGAGTTCCTTGCGCTCGATCCCCGCCTCGGTGCGGTTGAGGCGGGTCAGCGTCTGCACGCCCTGATGCGGGCCGACCGGTGCGATCAGGATGCCCCCGATCTCGAGCCGTTCGATCAGGTTCTCTGGAATCTGCTCCATCGCGGCGGTGACGATGATGCGGTCGAACGGGCCGATATTGGCCGGCAGATTGAGGCCATCACCGAGCATCACCTCGACATTGTGGCAGCCAAGCTCTTCGAGCCTGGCGCGTGCGGTGTCCGCGAGCTTGCGGTAGCGCTCGACCGTGAGCACCTGGCCTGCGAGCCGCGACAGCACGGCGGCCTGATAACCGGAGCCGGTGCCGATCTCGAGCACGCGGTGCCGCTTCTGGAGTTGGAGCTGCTCGGTCATGTAGGCGACGACGAAGGGCTGGCTGATGGTCTGCCCGCAGGCGATCGGCAGCGCACTGTCGCGATAGGCGCCGTCGCGGTTGGCGTCGTCGACGAACAGCTCGCGCGGCACCTCCTCCATCGTCCGCAGCACGGCCTGATCGCTAATGCCCCGGCGCCTCAGCGTGAGCTGAAACATCATCTTTTCGGGCGGGGGTTGATGGGAGGTCATTGCTGCCAATGCTGTGTTGTCAGGCCCGTTAAGTCGCCAACCCGGGCGCGAGAATCTTGTTCCTTGGTCGGGAACCCATGATACCATTCGGCTGGATATTTGAGCACAGATTGGCGTGCAACGGGCCAGTCGTGATCGCCATTTTCAGGCAGCCGTTCGTCAAAACGCGCATTGCGTCGATTCATGTTATCTGCGAACGTTTTTGGGAATGGGCAAGGACTCTACCATGACCGCGACGGGGCTTTCCGGCCGCTCTGTATTCCTCGTCGAAGACGAGGTGATGATCAGGATGATGGTTGCGGACATGCTCGAAGAGCTCGGCTACAAGGTCGCTGCCGAGGCCGGCGACATCACCGAGGCCATGCGGCTCGCCCAGGCGACCGAGTTCGACATCGCCATTCTCGACGTCAACGTCAACGGCAAGGTCATCTCGCCGGTGGCCGATGTTATCAGAGCGAAAGGCTGCCCCTTCATCTTCGCCACCGGCTACGGCTCCTCCGGCCTGCCCGAACAGTACCGCGATCGGCCGGCGCTCCAGAAGCCGTTCCAGCTCGACGCACTCGGCAAGACCATCGAAGCCGCGCTTCGCAGCGGCTAGAGCGTTTTCGAGCGAAGTGGATACCGGTTCGCGTGAAGAAAACGCGTCAAAACAAGAATCTAGAGCTTCGGTTCTGATTCGATCAGAACCGATAATGCTCTAAGCGCTACTTCAGCGTCGCGCTCAATTCTTCTGAAAACGCTTCATTGGTGCGGTCGAGCCTGAGCGGCGTCACCGAGACGTAGCGCTCGCGAAGCGCCGCGAGATCGGTGCCGTCGGCGGGCGTGTCCATCATCGCCGTGCGCTCGAACCCGATCCAGAAATAGGGATTGCCGCGGCCGTCCCTGCGCTCGTCGATCCTGAGGAAGCCGAGATTGCGCTTGCCCTGGCGCGTGACGCGGATGCCGAGCACATCCTCCGGCGCACACGACGGGAAGTTGATGTTGATCACCGTGTCTTTCGGGACGCCGGCGGCGATCACCTTGCGCAGGATGTCAGGCCCAAACTTGCGCGCGGTGTCCCACGGCGGCCGCTCGCGGGTCTCGACGCTGAATTCCTGCGACAGCGCGAACGACGGCAGCCCCAGGATGGTGCCTTCCAGCGCGCCAGCGATGGTGCCGGAATAAACCACGTCCTCGGCGACGTTGCGCCCCTTGTTGACGCCCGACAGCACGACGTCCGGCAGCTTGGGCCCGAGGATGTGGCGCGCGCCCATGATGACGCAGTCGGTCGGCGTGCCGCGCACGGCGAAGTGCCGCGGGCCGACCTCGCGCAGGCGCAACGGATCGTTCAGCGACAGCGAATGCGACACGCCGGACTGGTCGAGCTCCGGTGCCACCACCCAGACGTCGTCGGACAAGGCACGCGCGATCTCCTCCACGACCTTGAGGCCGGGGGCGTGGATGCCGTCGTCATTGGTGCAGAGAATACGCATGCGAAATATCGATTCCAGAAAGCGGGTCTGAGCCGTCTTATCCGGCTCTGCCCAATCAGGCAAACCGGCCGATTGGGTCCGGCGCCCAGGTTCCCGGCTTGATCATGTTACCGGCGGATGCGCCATTGCGGCAGGAAGCGCGCCAGCCGACCCTCGGCATGCAGCTGCATCGCCGGCACGACCGGGCTCTCGACGGGATTTTCGATCACGCCGAGCGCCTCCAGCTGCGCGACGAACGGGTCGGACACCGGCGCCTGCGGAAAGCGTTCGCGCGCGACCGTCAGCGCCTTGTCGAAATCCGCTGCATTGACTCCGGGCTTGGCCCGCCTACTCCGCACGAGATCGTCATCCCAGAGCCGCGCGATCTCGATGTCGAGCACGCCGCGCAGGCGCTGATCGACGGCCTGGATGCCGGCCCCCGTCACCGCCCATTGTCGGCCGACCCAGAAGATGTCGCGGTGCAAGGCCATGAATGGTGGGTTCGCGTTGAGGGGCCGGCAGGATAGCCGGCCGCCCGATCTTCGCAACCCTACTCGCGCGCGACCACCTTCAGCCCGCCCATATAGGGCTGGAGCACGCTGGGAACCGCGATCGAGCCATCCTCCTGCTGATAGGTCTCCATCACCGCAATGAGCGCGCGGCCGACCGCGGTGCCGGAGCCGTTCAGCGTGTGCACGAAGCGCGGCTTGCCGTCCGGCCCGCGCGAGCGCGCATCCATGCGCCTTGCCTGGAAGTCGCCGCAGACCGAGCAGCTCGATATCTCGCGGAACATGCCGCCGTCGCCCTGCCCGGGCATCCAGACCTCGATGTCGTAGGTTTTTTGCGACGAGAAACCCATATCGCCTGCGCAGAGCGTCATCACGCGGTAATGCAGGTCGAGCTTCTGCAACACCTGCTCGGCGCAGGACAGCATCCGCTCCAGCTCGTCCTTGCTCGCTTCCGGCGTCGTGATCGAGACCAGCTCGACCTTGGTGAACTGGTGCTGGCGGATCATGCCGCGCGTGTCGCGCCCCGCAGCGCCGGCCTCGGCGCGGAAACACGGCGTCAGCGCGGTAAGGCGCATCGGCAATTGCTTCTCGTCGAGAATGGATTCGCGCGCGAGGTTGGTGAGCGACACTTCTGCGGTCGGGATCAGGCCGAGGCGCTCGGTCTTTAGCCGCTCATGGTCGGGCGCAGCCAGCAGCTCGCCCTTGATCGCCCAGAACTGGTCGTCCTCGAATTTCGGCAGTTGCCCCGTACCGAACATCACCTCGTTGCGTACGAGCAGCGGCGGATTGATTTCGGTGTAGCCGTGCTCGGTGGTGTGCAGGTCGAGCATGAACTGACCGATGGCGCGCTCGAGCCGCGCCAGCCCCTTCTTCAGCACGACAAAGCGCGCACCGGAGAGCTTTGCCGCGGCCTCGAAATCCATGTAGCCGAGCGCGGTGCCGAGATCGTCATGCAACTTCGGCGCAAAGCTGTAGTTGCGCTTGTTGCCGAACACGTGGTGCTGCACATTACCGTGCTCGTCGACGCCGTCGGGCACTTCGTCGAACGGAATGTTTGGGATCGCGGACAGCTCTTTCGTCAACTCCTCGTCGGCGGCCTTCGCGGCAGCTTCGAGCTGCGGCATCGTGGTCTTCAGTTCGGCGACCTCGGCCATCAGCTTGGCGGCGCGCGCCTCGTCCTTGGCCTTCTTGGCATCGCCGATTTCTTTCGATGCCGCGTTGCGCCGCGCCTGCGCCTGCTCGGAGGCCAGAATCGCCGCACGCCGCTTCTCGTCGATCGCGAGCAGCGAGGCCGACATCGGCTTGAGGCCGCGCCGCGCGAGGCCGGCGTCGAAGGCTTGCGGATTGTCGCGGATCGATTTGATGTCGTGCATGACTGTGGTCCTGGGGCAGCGTGCAAACGGTCAACGTTCATGTTGGCAGTTTACGCTGGCGCGCCTCCCCCTAGCACAGCTGTCATCGCCCGCGAAAGCGGGCGATCCAGTATCCCAGAGACGCTAGTGATTCCCCGAGGGGCCGCGGCGTACTGGATTCCCCGCTGGAGCCTGTCATCGGGCTCGCCGAAGGCGAGACCCGGTGGCGGGGAATGACGGCGGAGATCGGAGCGCCTTACTCCGCCGGCTTGGCCGGCGTCGACACGTCGGTACCGGTGGCCTGCGAGGCCGCCGCCTTCTTTTCCACCATCGCCACCGCGATGATCGAACCCTCGTAGAGCGCCAGCAAGGGAATCGCCAGGGAGCACTGGCTGAGCACGTCAGGCGGCGTCAGCACGGCCGCGATGACGAAGGCGATGACGATGAAATAGCGGCGCTTCTCGCGCAGCATCTTCGATGTGATGATGCCGATCCGCCCGAGCAGTGTCAGGATCACCGGAAGCTGGAAGGCGATGCCGAAGGCGAAGATCAGCGACATCATCAGCGACAGATATTCGCCGACCTTGGGCAAGAGCTGGATCTGCGCGGTCTCGTCGCTGCCGGCCTGCTGCATGCCGAGCGAGAAGCGGACCAGCATCGGCAGCACGACGAAATAGACCAGCGCCGCGCCCAGCACGAAGAAGAATGGGGTCGCGACCAGGTACGGCAGGAAGGCCTGCTTCTCGTGCTTGTAGAGACCGGGCGCCACGAACTTGTAGATTTGCGTCGCGACGATAGGGAACGAGATGAAGCCGGCGCCGAACAGCGCGAGCTTGAGCTGAGTGATGAAATATTCCAGCAGCGCCGTGTAGATGAACTTGGAATTCTCAGGACCCGCGACCCACACGAACGGCCAGACCAGCACGTTGTAGATCTGCTTGGCGAAGAAGAAGCAGAAGATGAAGGCAACGCCAAAGCCAAGCAGCGCCTTGATCAGCCGCGACCGCAGCTCGATCAAATGGTCCATCAAGGGGGCTTTGCTGGCCTCGATATCGGCGTCGGTCATGACGCTTTGGCATCCTTGATCGCTTCGGATGGCGCGGTGTCTTGCGCGACGTGGGCCTGCTCGACCTCACGGGTGATCGCCAGCGGCTCGTTCGCGGCTGCATGCGCCTCGGCTTCCATGAAGGTCGCGGGCGTCGGGGCTTCCGGAGTCGTTGGCGTTACCGGCGCTTCATTTGAAGTCGCCGGTGCTTCGCTCGAAGTCGCCAGCGCTTCGCTTGAAGTCGCCGGCGGTTCGGCGGCGCTGATGGCTGGCGTCTCGGCCGGCTTGTCGAGCGCATCGACGCGGAGCGCGTCGCTGACGTCCTTCTGAAGCGAAGTCAGCGGATTGAAGCCGGTCGCTGCTTCCTTGACCTCGTCAAAGCTCTTCTTGAGGTCGGCCATCTCGGCCTCGCGCATCGCTTCCTGGAACTGGCCCTGGAATTCGGCGGCCATCTTGCGGGCCTTGCCCATCCACTGCCCGACCATGCGCAGCACGCCCGGCAGCTCCTTCGGGCCGATGGCGATGAGGGCCACGACCCCGATGAGGACCAGTTCACTCCAGCCGATGTCGAACATGAGGTCTTCCGTTCACGCCAGCCGCAAGCCGGCCCAATCCCTCGCGCGCAGGATCGGGGCTACCCGCGTCTCGCATGCTCTCTGGCTCAGACGGCCTTGCTGCCGACGTCGGACCGTGCCGCGGTCGGCGCGGCGTTGTTGTGCTCGATGGACTTGTTCGGCTCGGGCTTTTCAGCGGGCTTGTCGTCGTCCTGCATGCCCTTCTTGAACGCCTTGATGCCCTGCGCCACGTCGCCCATCAGATCCGAAATCTTGCCGCGGCCGAACAGCAGCAGGACCACTGCGATCACCAAGATCCAGTGCCAAATGCTGAGTGAACCCATCCTGCAACCCTCCAAACGCGCATGGCCGGGGACCGGCCGATCTTCATCCAAAACTAGGCTTGGCGGGTCTCAAAAACAAGGACCAAGGCAGCGCCAATTCGCTGTTGGCACTACGCAATCTTGCTAGTGTTAACCGGTCGCAGTGGCCCGTGAACGGACCGGCGTCACTCTTCAGTGCCGCCTTCGCCGCCACCCTCATTGCCGCCTTCCGGCGCCTCGGGCTCGACCGCCGGCGCCAGCGCCAGATCGAGGTCCTCGCCCGGTTCCAACGGATCTTCGTCCTCACGCAGCGCCGGATCATCCGACGGCGTCGGCACGCTGAATCCGGTCGGCAGGCGCGAATCCAACAGGCCCGTGCCCTTCAGCTCTTCGAGGCCCGGCAGGTCGCCGAGTTGTTCCAGGGTGAACTGCGACAGGAAGTCCTCGGTGGTTCCGAAGGTCAATGGGCGCCCGGGCGTCTTGCGCCGTCCGCGCGGCTTGATCCAGCCGGTCTCCAGCAGCACGTCCAGCGTGCCCTTCGAGGTGACGACGCCGCGGATCTCCTCGATCTCGGCGCGTGTCACCGGCTGGTGATAGGCGATGATCGCCAGTACCTCGATTGCCGCACGCGACAGGCGGCGGGTCTCGGTGCTCTCCCGCGTCATCAGCCAGGCGAGATCGCCGGCCGTGCGGAAGGTCCATTTGTTGGCGACGCGCACGAGGTTCACGCCGCGCGAGGCATAATCGGCCTGGAGCTGCTCGAGCGCCGCCTTGACGTCGACGCCATCCGGCATCCGCTTGGCCAGCGTCGCGGTATCCAGCGGTTCACTCGAAGCGAACAGCAGCGCTTCCAGCAGCCGCAATTCCTCGGGACGTGCCTGGGATTCGTTGTCCATCGGCTCGGCCTCTTCTACCCGCACTTCAGCCAGGCTTGCCATGGCAGATTCTCCTTCTTGCACTTAACCGACCGGCGCATCGGGCGCAGGAGCTGCGTCCGGAACCGGTTTAGAACGCCCCTTCCGGAAATAGATGGGCGCAAACGCCTCTTTCTGGTTCAGCTCGAGCTGGCCTTCACGCACCAGTTCGAGCGCGGCGGCAAAGCTAGAGGCGAACACCGTCGCGCGCTGCGTGGGATCGGCGACATGCCGGATCAGGAAGTCGTCGAGAACGCCCCAGTCATCCTGTTCGCTGATGCTGCCGACCAGCCGCTCCAGCGTGGCGCGCGCCTCGGCGAGCGACCACACCGTACGCTTGGCCAGATGCACGCTCGCCAGCACGCGCGACTGGCGCTGCGCAGCATAGGCGGTGAGCAGGTCGTACAGCGTCGCCGTGTACTTCGGATGCTTGATCTCGGCGATCTGCTCGGGCTCGCCGCGCGGGAAGATATCGCGCTGCAATTGCGGCCTGTTCATCAGCCGATTGGCGGCTTCGCGAATGGCTTCCAGCCGGCGCAGCCGGTTGGCGAGCGCAGTCGCCATCTGCTCGGCGCTCGGGCCTTCCGCGCTCGGCGGCTCCGGCAGCAGCAGGCGCGACTTCAGGAAGGCGAGCCAGGCCGCCATCACGAGATAATCAGCAGCGAGCTCCAGTCGGATCTTCCGCGCAGCCTCGATGAAGTGGAGGTACTGGTCGGCCAGCGCCAGGATCGAAATCTTGGCAAGGTCGACCTTCTGCTGCCGTGCCAGTGCGAGCAACAGGTCGAGCGGGCCCTCATAGCCTTCGACGTCCACGACCAACGCCGGCTCACCCTCGGCGAGCTCTGCGGGCCGCCCGGTTTCGAACGATAGGATTTCTGCGGTCATGCGGATGCCGTGTTTGCCCGTGCGATCAATGCGTCCAGTTCCGCGCGTGCGGCCGCCCGGTCGAACGGCTGCGGCGGCTTGCGTGCGGCGAGCGCGGCTTTCGCCCGCTCCAGTGCCCTGCCGGACAGTTCGGGTGTCTGCCCAGCGACGTCGCGCATCTCCGCGATATTGCCGTTGCAATGCAGGGCCACGTCGCAACCGGCCGCAAAGATAGCGCGGGTCCGCTCGGCGATATTCCCCGACAGCGCGTTCATCGACACGTCATCACTCATTAACAAACCCTGGAACCCGATTGCGCCGCGAATCACGTCAGCAATCATTGTCGCAGATGTCGTCGCCGGATGGGCGGGGTCGACCGCGCTAAACACAACATGTGCAGTCATGGCCATCGGCAGGTCCGAAAGCGGCTTGAACGCGGCAAAATCGGTCCGCTCCAGCTCGTCCCGGGGCGTATCGACCGTCGGCAGCTTGAAATGGGTGTCGGCGGTGGCCCGGCCATGACCGGGGATGTGCTTCAGAACCGGCAGAACGCCGCCCTGCTCCAGGCCTTCGGTGACCGCACGGGCAATCGCCGCGACCTTGCCCGGCTCCGTGCCGTAGGCCCGGTTGCCGATGACGGCATCGGCACCCGGCACCGGCACGTCAGCGAGCGGCAGGCAATCCACGGTAATGCCGAGATCGGCGAGATCGGCCGCGATCAGGCGGGCACTCAGGCGCGCCGCAGTGAGCCCGAGCGCCGAATCAGTGTCGTACAAAGTCGCGAATACGGCCCCCGGCGGATAGACCGGCCAGTGCGGCGGCCCCAGCCGCTGCACCCGACCGCCCTCTTGATCAATCAGGACGGGTGCCTCGGCAGCATTCGCAACCGTCCGCAATTCCGCAACCAATGCAGCAACTTGCGCCGGTGTCGCGACATTGCGCTTGAACAGGATGAAGCCCCATGGGCGTTCGGCACGGATAAACTTCCGCTCGGCGGCGGTCAGTTCCGTTCCGGATACGCCGGTAATGAAGGCCCGCGTGCTCATAACGGCCGATTAACCCTGCCCCGCGAGGGGGTCAAGGAAACGGCCGTTAATTCCTCTGGACGAAGCAGGCGGACAGGCCTGCGGACTTGAGGCTGTTGCATGCCTGCGTCGCCTCCTCGGCCGAACCATAGGGACCGGCGAAGGCGCGGTAAACGATACCCTTGCCCTTGTCGGTGAGGTCGACGCGCTTGATCACCGGCGAGCGAGATCCGAGCACGCTGCCATACTTGCTCTGAAGCACCCGATAGGATGCGGCGGCGCTGTCCTCGCTCTGCTGCGAGGAGACCTGCACGATGTAGCCGCCGCTGCTGGTGGGGGCGAGTTGCGTCGGATTGGTCGCAGCCATCCGCTGCGGAGGCTCGGCCGTCGGTCCCGATTGCGGCGCGAGCGACATAGGCTGGTTGGCGCTGGCATTGGCCGAGGTCGGCGGATTGCGCGACGCGATTGGTGCAGGCGGCGCGACAACAGGTTTTGGCGCAGCTGCCGGCTTCGCAGCGGCGGATTGCGGTGTGGCGCTATCGGTCTGATCGCCTTTCACGGCCACTGTCCTGATCGAACGCGGCGAATTGTTCGGCAGTGTGCCGTTGCTCGGAGTCGGCCCTGCGCTCGGCGGCGGCACCATCGACGGCGACACACTCGCTACCGACGGCGGGTTCGCATTCTGGTTCAGCGGCGGGAACACCACACGGGGTCCACCCGCCCTGGCGTTGACGTCGACAGGCGCCTCCTCGCGCGGCACAATCTTCTCAGTGCCGTCACCGCTCACCATGCGATCCGGCACCTTGGCCGTGGAGTCCGTCGGCGCCGGCACGATCTTGGTCGGCGTGTTGTCGGCCTTGATGATCGGCGGCTCGCCGCTGCGAGGCGAACCCACATAGGTCTTGTAGGCAAAGGCAGCGCCAGTCCCGACCACGGCAAGCGCGAGGATCGCCGCGACCGTCATCATGCCGCCGCGCCGCTTCTTCGGCTCGTCAAGTTCGGCCTCGGGATAGTCGTTCTGGTACGCGTAGGGATCGTCGGGGTAGGCCGGATCGCGCTGGTAGTCCTGCTCGCCGGTCTCGAGCCGACCATAGAGCGCATCATCGTAGCGCGACGGATCGGGCTGCGCGTACGGCTCCTGATAGGCCTGCTCCTGATAAGCCTGTCCGTGCTGCTGATAGGCCTGATCCTGATACGCTTGAGCTTGATAAGCGTGATCCTGATGGGTCTGCGGCTGATGAAAATCCGGCTCTGGGGCAGGCGCAGTCGGCTGGACCGAATAGCGATGCAACGGATGAACCGGGTTTACGGAGACGGGATAGTCAGGCTCCGGCGCGGGTGCCGGCTGCGGCTGCACGTTAGCGCGCCGCATCCATGAGGGTGGCCCGGGCGGCGGCGGAGGCTGCTCAGCATAGTCCTGCTGATCATCGTCCTGGCGATGGTCGTCTTCCCGATAGCTCTGGGCAGGCGCCGCCGTCGGGCGCACAGTTGGCCGCGACTGCGCTGCGAACGGATCGGTCTGTCCGATCAGACGGGCGAGCTCGGCCAAGGGATCATTTTCCGCCTTCCCATGCTGATCGCTACCGCGACCATAGTCATCGGAGGGAAACGGTCTGTCCTGATATCGTTCGGCCATCGTGATGATGCGTCCCTTCGGGAAAGCCGCGCGCCCCTCGACCAAGGCACGGCTTTCGACCCACAAGGCTTTCAACCAAGTCTAAGCGATCCGGCTTCTGCCGGTTACCCCCCGAATTTCCATTAGGTAGTTCGCCCCAAACTACCGCATCTCGTCCGGGGCATGGACGCCGAGGATGGCGAGGCCCGATGCCAGGACAGAGACGACGCCCTGGACCATGGCCAGTCGCGCTTTTGTAAGATCTGCATCATTATTGATAATGAAGCGTAAATAGGGCAAATCGCGCCCCTTCGTCCAAAGTGCATGAAATTCGCTGGCTAAATCATAGAGATAAAAGGCAATTCGGTGCGGCTCGTGGGCCGCGGCGGCAGCTTCCATCACCCGCGGATAAATTGCGAGGCGCTTGAGAAGATCGAGTTCGACCGGATCCGACAACCGTTCCACCGCCGACTCACTCAGCCAGGCGATCCGTTGAACGGTCTCCCCGGGCAGTTCCGGGAACACCTCGGCCCGCGCGTTGCGGAAGATCGAGTGACCGCGGGCGTGACCATACTGGACGTAGAACACCGGGTTGTCGCGCGACTGCTCCATCACCTTGGCGAGGTCGAAGTCGAGCACCGCATCGTTTTTGCGGTAGAGCATCATGAAGCGGACGGCGTCCTGGCCGACCTCATCCACCACCTCACGCAAGGTAACGAAGTCCCCGCTCCGCTTGGACATTTTGACGGGCTCGCCATTGCGCAGCAGCTTCACGAGCTGCACGATCTTGACGTCGAGCGCGCCCTTGCCTGACGTCGTCGCCTTCACCGCCGCCTGCATGCGCTTGATGTAGCCGCCATGGTCGGCGCCCCAGACGTCGATCATCTCCGCAAAACCACGGTCGAACTTGTTCTTGTGGTAGGCGATGTCGGAGGCGAAGTAGGTGTATGAATTGTCCGACTTGATCAGCGGACGGTCGACATCGTCGCCGTAGGCGGTCGCCTTGAACAGCAGTTGTTCGCGGTCTTCCCAATCCTCGACCGGCGCGCCCTTTGGCGGCGGCAGGCGACCTTCGTAGATGTCTCCCTTGGCCTGCAGGAAATCGATGGTCTCGGCAACCTTGTTGTTGCCGGTCTCGATCAGCGAGCGCTCCGAGAAGAACACGTCGTGGCGAATGTTGAGGGCGGCGAGATCGTCCTTGATCTCGTCCATCATCATCGCGATCGCCTTGGCGCGCACTGTCGGTAGCCAATCGGCCTCGCTCATCCCGCGGAGCTTGTCGCCATGCTCCTTGGCCAGCGCCGCGCCGACCGGCTTCAGATAGTCACCGGGATAGAGTCCTTCCGGGATCGCGCCGATGTCCTCGCCGAGCGCCTCGCGATACCTCAGGAAGGCGGAGCGTGCGAGCACGTCGACCTGGGCGCCGGCGTCGTTGATGTAGTATTCGCGCGTGACGTCGTGGCCCGCGAACTGAAGCAGGCTCGCCAACGCGTCGCCAAACACGGCGCCGCGACAGTGACCGACATGCATCGGCCCGGTCGGATTGGCCGAGACGTATTCGACGTTGACCTTGGAGCCGCCGCGGACGCGGCCGTAATCGGCGCCCTCGCGCAGCACCGTGCGCAGCGCCTCGGCCCAGGCGGCCGGCTTCAGCGTCAGGTTGATGAAGCCGGGGCCGGCGACGTCGACCTTGGCGATCAGCGCATCCGTGCGCAGCCGCTCGGCGATCTGCTCGGCGAGATCGCGGGGCTTTGCCTTTGCCTCTTTCGCAAGCACCATGGCGGCGTTGGTCGCCATGTCGCCATGGGAGGCATCGCGCGGCGGCTCGACCACCACGCGCGAGAAATCGATGCCCTCAGGCCAGTTGGCGTCCACGGCCAGCGTACGGCAGGCGGCGTGCACACGCGCGAGCACGTCGGCGAACAGGTGCAGGGATGAGGATGTGTCGGGCATGGCCGCCGCCTAACGCAAATCCGGGGTCGAGTCAAAGAGCCGCTGGTGCTCGGTCAGGGCGAAACGATCGGTCATTCCGGCAATGAAATTGCCGATCCGGCGGGCCCGGTCGCCCTCATTGTCCGCCCCCGCCCCCAACAGCCATTCCGGCGGCAGTTCAGACGGCTCCTTCAGGTACTTTGCGAACAGCTCGAACAGGATCTGCTCCGCCTCCCCCATCACCCGCATCACCCGCTTGTGGCGGTACATGTGCTGGTACAGGAAGCGCTTGATGGCGGCCTCTTCCTCGGCGACCTCGGCTGGGAACGCGACCAGCGCCCGGCTCTGCTGGCGCACATCCTGAGCCGATTGCGGTTTGACCGCCGCAAGGCTCTTCTGCGCCTCGGCGAACACCGCACCGATTAGGTGCGAGATCAGCTCGCGCACCAGCTCTGCGCCGCGCCTGACATCTTCGAGATCGGGATACTGCGCCGAGGTCTCGGCGATGATCTCCGCGGTCAGCGGCATCACCTTGAGATCGTCGAGTTGGAACAGGCCGGCGCGCAGGCCGTCATCGATATCGTGGGCGTCATAGGCGATGTCGTCGGCGATCGCGGCGACCTGCGCCTCGAGCGAGGCAAAGCTCCATAATTCGAGGTCATAGGTCTTGATATAGTCGGCGATGCCGACGGGAACGCCATACCCGCGGTAGCGCTCGGTTGGCGCGCCGCTGCGGTCGGTCAGCGGGCCGTTGTGCTTGACGATGCCCTCCAGCGATTCCCAGGTCAGATTCAGCCCATCGAAGTCGGGATAGCGGTGCTCCAGCGCGGTGACGACCCGGAGCGTCTGGGCGTTGTGGTCGAAGCCGCCAAACTCCTTCAGGCAGGCGTCCAGGGCCCGCTCGCCGGCATGGCCGAACGGCGGATGACCGAGATCATGGGCGAGCGCCAGCGTTTCGGTGAGATCCTCGTCCAGCCCGAGTTGCCGGGCCAGCGCGCGGGCGATCTGCGCCACCTCCAGCGAATGGGTCAGCCGGGTGCGGTAGTGGTCGCCCTCGTGGAACACGAACACCTGGGTCTTGTACTTCAGGCGGCGGAACGCGGTGGAATGGATCACGCGGTCGCAATCGCGCCGGAACGGGCTGCGGGTCCGGCTCGGGGGCTCGGCGACCAGCCGGCCGCGGCTGCGATCGGGGTCGCAGGCATAGGGCGCGCGGGGGGCAGCCATTCCGACGGACACGGCGAATTTTGTCCCTATCCATTTGATTCTGCGTATGGTGGCACTTAACTATGTCGGACGCGGGATACCAAATGAATTGGGCAAATGAATTTGGTATGACCGCGGGGACTATTGGAGACCAGTAATGACGACTGCCGTGACCATCAGCGACCGGGCCGCACGCCGGATTGGGGAGATCCTCAAGGGCGAAGGTTCTGGCGCGATGCTGCGCATTTCCGTCGAAGGCGGCGGCTGCTCGGGTTTCCAGTACAAGTTCGACATCGACCGCGCCCGCACCGACGACGACCTCGTGATCGAACAGGACAATGCGGTGGTGCTGGTAGACTCCGCCTCGCAACCGTTCCTTGCGGGATCGCAGGTCGATTTCGTCGACGATTTGATCGGCGCCTCGTTCCGCGTCAACAACCCCAACGCGACGGCCTCGTGCGGCTGCGGGACCAGCTTCTCGGTCTGAGCGCTTACGCGCCGGTGATCTGCCTTTCCTCGTCCGTCCACTCCACCTCGGCCGGCATCAGCTGCGGCTGAAGCGGCGCGTCCTCCGACATGACGTGGCCGTCCAATGCTCGTAGCAAGGCCGCGACGAGCGCAGGCTTGCGCAGCGGCTTGGCCAGGAAGTCCGACATGCCCGCTTCGCGGCAGATCCTGACGTCCTCAGGGAAGGCGTTGGCGGTCAGCGCGATGATCGGCAACGCGTCGAAGCGCCCGCCTTGTGCGCGGATCGCACGGGTTGCGGCCAGGCCGTCCATGTCGGGCATGCGCACATCCATCAGCACGACATCGTAGTCGCCGTCAGAGGCTGCCGCGACGGCGTCGACGCCGTCGGCGACGACGCGCAGCTCGACATCGAATCCGCCGAGCATCTTGCTCACGACCATGCGGTTGACGGCGTCGTCCTCGGCGACCAGCACCCTCAGCGGCCGATCGAGGCCGGCGATACGGGCCTTGAGATCCTCGGCATCATCGCGGCCGGCATCCTGATCGGACGCCTGCGCCTGGCTCCAGGGCAACACCAGCGTGAAGCGGAAGGTCGAGCCCTTGCCCGCGGTCGAGGTGACGCCGATGGTGCCACCCATCTGTTCGATGATGCGCCGGGAGATCGCAAGGCCGAGGCCAGTGCCGCCGAAGCGGCGGCTGATCGAGGCGTCGGCCTGGGCGAAGTCGCTGAACAGCTGGCCTAGTTTTTCGGGGGCGATGCCGATGCCACTATCGGTCACCGTCCATTCGACGGTCGCCAGCAGATCGCGCCGCGCCTGGCAGGTGGCCGAAATCGTCACCTCGCCTTCGTCGGTGAACTTCACCGCATTCGACACGAGGTTGAGCAGCACCTGGCGGATGCGCGCGACGTCGCCGCGCAGCGTCGGCGGCAGGTTCGGATCGAGCTCGACCTTGACCGCAAGACCCTTGCTCTTGGCGCTCGCGCGTCCCACGGTCGCGGCGGTCTCGACCAGCGCCTGCGGCGCAAAGTCGATCGCCTCGAACACGAAGCGGCCGGCCTCGAGCTTGGACAGATCGAGGATGTCATTGAGGATGCGCTGGAGATTGTCGCCGGACTCGCGGATCGTGGTCACGGCCTCGCGCTGCTCCGGATCGAGTTTTGTCTCCAGCAGCATGCTGGCGAGCCCAAGCACGCCGTTCATGGGCGTGCGGATCTCGTGGCTCATCACCGCGAGGAAGTCGGACTTGGCGCGGCTCTCGGCCTCGGCCTTTTCCGCGCGCCAGCGCTCGGTCACGTCGCGGCCGAAGCCGCGATAACCGAGGAACTGGCCGTCGCGATCGTAGGCCGGCTTCGCCGTCAGCGACCACAGCCGCGCCTCACCGCCGGCGACGACCTTGATATTCATCTCATGCAGCGGCTCGGCCTGCTCCATCAGGCCGACAATGTTGTAGGCCGCGCTCTTGTCCTCGGGGCACAGCATGTCGAGCACGTCGGCGAAATGCGATCCCTTCAGCAGCGGAAGCGGCAGCTGCGCGACGTCGGCGAAGCGCTGGGGCACGTCGACCAGATGCCCTTCGGCATCGGTCTGCCACAGCCAGTCGCTGGCGTTCTCCTGAAAGTCCTTCAGCAGCAGCGAGATGATTTCGGTCTGCCGCTCGAGCTCGAGCTGGGCCTTGAGATTGCCGAGGAACAGGTTGCCCTGGCAGACGATGTTGCGCGCCATGAAGAATGCGAACAGCAGCAGGAATACCGCTGTCACCAGATACGGCCCGGTGCCGCACAAGAGCAGCGCGCCGACGCAGGCGATCGTCATGGTGGCGAGATAGACGAGGCCGGCACGAGGGAAGGTCGACAGCGTGAACGCACCGCCCGACATCATGCCGACCATCAGGCAGGCCAGGATGAGTTGGCTGGTTGGTCCGATGCGGCTGAACAGCGCCAGCGGCAGCATGCCCCAGATCGCGGCGAGGAGGAACGCCTGTCGCAGCACCTTCCGCGCGGCGCGGCTTGAGGCCTCCTGCAGCGGATTTCGACGCGACCGCCGCCACGAACGCACCGCAAGCGAGGCGGTGGCGGCGAACGCCATGCCCCAGACCGCGAGGAAGTCGTTCCAGCCCCTGCCCCAGAACAGGATCAGCACGATGGCGACGTTGAGCATGGTCACGGCCATCGTCACCGGGATCAGCCGCGTCACCGCGTCGATCTGCTTGGCGCGGATGCGCCGCAGCTCCCGCTCGCTGAGATCGGCGGTCAGGCCGTCCTCGATCTCGAAGCCGCCGAGCCAGTACAGGAACGCGCCGATCACGCCATCGCGCGGCTCAGTTCGCTTCATGGATTTGTCCGGCCATCCCATCCGAGGAACCTTTTGGGCATCAATGACCCGACGCGCGCTTAAGCCGGGTTAATTTTGTGGGAGATTCTGCGGCCGCCTTGACGGGTGCGTTTGCATTTTGTTCTAACGGTGGCTCCCGCCTGGAGCCCTCCCAATGCCTATCAGAGTAGCCACCTGGAACGTGAACTCGGTCCGGCAGCGCATCGACCTGCTGCTGACCTGGCTGAAGGAGTGCCAGCCGGACATCGTCTGCCTTCAGGAGATCAAGTGCGTCGACGAAGCCTTCCCGCGGCTGGAGATCGAGGCGCTCGGCTACAACGTGGTCACGCACGGGCAGAAGACGTTCAACGGCGTCGCCCTGCTCTCCAAGCTCCGGTTCGACGAGACCAAGTCGGGCCTCGCCGGCGACGACGAGGATGCGCATGCCCGCTTCCTCGAAGGCGTGGTGACGCTCAAGCAGGGGGTGTTGCGCATTGCCTGCCTCTATCTGCCCAACGGCAATCCGGTCGGCACCGACAAATATCCCTACAAGCTCAAATGGATGTCGCGGCTTCTTGAGTATTCGAAGGAGCGCCTCAAGGAGGAGGTTCCGCTGATCCTCGCCGGCGATTTCAACGTCATCCCGCATGGGCGCGACGTGCACAATCCCGCCGCCTGGACCGAGGACGCCCTGTTCAAGGCCGAGACACGGGAGAGCTTTCAGTCCCTGCTCGGGATCGGCCTGACCGACGCCTTGCGGGCGGTCACAGATGAGCCCGGGCTCTACACCTTCTGGGACTATCAGGCCGGGGCCTGGCAGAAGAACCAGGGCCTGCGCATCGACCATTTGCTGCTGTCGCCGCAGGCCAGCGACCGGCTCGCCAATCTCGGCATCGACAGCTATGTGCGCGGCTGGGAGAAGCCGTCGGACCACGTGCCGGTGTGGGCGGATCTCGATCTCGAGGCGGCGTAAGCGCCGGTCAGGTGGTGGGCACGCTGCACTTTGCCCACCCTACGGGACCGAGCTACTCCCGGCGGCCCTGCACCCACTGCTCCAGCATTTGCAGGCACATGGCGCGGTCGTCGTCGGAGGCCTTGGCGAAGGCGCGGTTGTAGCTTTCCTTGATCCAGGTCTCCTCGGCCCCGGCGCTGTCCCGGGCCAGCGTCAGCCACATCAGGCCGCGCGCGGCCTGTCGCGGCAGGCGGTCGCCATTGAACAGCATCTGGCCGAGCAGCGCCTGGGCCTGATGCTGGCCCTTCTGGGCAGCGAGGCCGAGCCAGCGCGCGCCGTAGCGGAAATCCTCGCGCGAGGCGTCCGGCGTCTTCAGGTACAGGCGGGCCAGATCGTACTGCGCGTCCGCGTTGCCGAAATAGGACGCGGCATAGGAGAACATCTCCCGCGCCCGCTCCGGATCCGACTTGATCTTCGAGTTCGGAATGCCGCTGAGATAGTAGCGGCCGAGCGCGACGAAGGCGTTGGCCACGATCTGCGCTTGCGGCGCCGAGGGGCTGTCCTCGGCATGCGCGTTGGCGATGCGGCTGAAATATTCGAAGGCGCGCAGATCGTCCTGGGCGACGCCGTCGCCATTGGCGTACATGCGGCCGAGCTTCCACTGCGCGATGGGGTGACCGCCCTCGGCGGCATATTGCAGGGCGCTGAGCGAGGTTTCCTGGGATGCGACCGCCGGCGGAACTCTGGTGCGAACCGTATTCGCAGCCCCCGGCAAGGTGGTCACGACCGGGATGGTCGCATCCTTGTTGACCGGCGCGCCGTCGAAGGCGAGCGCCGGCGCGGCCAGCGCAGCAGCCCCCAACATAAACGCAACTATCGCACGCCTAGATGTCCGCATAGCACTGTTTCTCGTGCGCGCCGCCCGGATGGGTCACCGCCCCCCCGAGCGCTGGTCCAACCTGCTGAGCATACTTCCAGAGCGCACCCGACGTGTGGTTAGTCGCGCGAGCCGCCCATTTGGTCTTGCGCTGGGCGAGCTCCTGGTCGCTCAATTTTACGTTAAGGCTACCGGCGACGGCGTCGATCTCGATGATGTCGCCGTCCTCGAGCAGCCCGATCGGGCCGCCAATCGCGGCCTCGGGCCCGACATGGCCGATGCAGAAACCCCGGGTGGCGCCGGAAAAGCGGCCGTCGGTGATGAGGGCGATCTTGCCGCCCATGCCCTGGCCGGTCAGCGCCGCGGTGGTCTGGAGCATTTCCCGCATGCCGGGGCCGCCCTTCGGCCCCTCGTAGCGGATCACGATGACTTCGCCTTCGCGGTAGGTGCGCTTCTGAACCGCCTCGAAAGCGTCCTCCTCACGGTCGAAGCACCTGGCCGGACCGGTAAACCTGAGGTTGGACATTCCCGCGACTTTCACGATCGCACCTTCTGGCGCCAAATTGCCCTTCAGACCGACCACACCGCCCGTAACGGTGATGGGTTTGTCTGCCGGGTGCACCACGTCTTGGTGCGGATTCCACTTCACGCTCTTGAGGTTTTCGGCGATCGTGCGGCCCGTGACAGTGAGGCAATCACCGTGCAGGAAGCCGTTGTCGAGCAGCGTCTTCATCAGAAGCGGTATGCCACCTACTTCAAACATGTCTTTGGCGACATAACGGCCACCCGGCTTCAAATCAGCGATATATGGTGTCTTTTTGAAGATTTCGGCGACGTCGAATAAGTCAAACTTTATGCCCGCCTCGTGCGCGATCGCCGGCAGGTGCAGCGCAGCATTGGTCGAGCCGCCGGATGCGGCGACCACGGCAGCGGCATTCTCCAACGCCTTGCGGGTGACGATGTCGCGCGGCCGGATGTTGGAGGCGATCAGGTCCATCACCTTCTCGCCCGCGGTCATGCAGAAGGCGTCGCGGATTTCATAAGGTGCGGGGGCACCGGCCGAGTAAGGCAGCGCAAGGCCGATCGCCTCAGAGACGGTCGCCATGGTGTTGGCGGTGAACTGCGCGCCGCAGGCGCCCGCCGAGGGGCAGGCCACGCGCTCGATCTCGTCGAGGTCCTCGTCCGACATGGCGCCGACCGAATGCTTGCCGACGGCCTCGAACATGTCCTGCACGGTGACCTGCTGTCCGCGGAAATTGCCGGGCAGGATCGAGCCGCCGTAAATGAAAATCGACGGCACGTTGAGACGGACCATCGCCATCATCATGCCCGGCAGCGACTTGTCGCAGCCGGCCAGGCCGACCAGGGCGTCGTAGGCGTGACCGCGGACCGTCAGCTCGACCGAGTCGGCGATGCATTCACGCGACGGCAGCGAGGAGCGCATACCGTCATGGCCCATGGCGATGCCGTCCGTGACGGTGATGGTGCAGAATTCGCGGGGGGTGCCGCCGGCCGACGCCACACCTTTCTTCACCGCCTGCGCCTGGCGCATCAGGGCGATGTTGCAGGGAGCGGCTTCATTCCAGCACGAGGCGACGCCGACGAAGGGCTGGTGGATCTGCTCGGTGGTCAGACCCATGGCGTAGAAGTAGGATCGATGCGGCGCGCGCGCAGGGCCTTCCGTCACGTGACGGCTCGGCAGCCTCTGCTTGTCAATCTTCGCGCTCATCGCAAACCAGTTTCCCCGGTCAACCCTTTCAGACCCGAAAAATCAGAGCCAAGATTTGAATCGACCTTGGGATTTTCCGTCGCCGTCGAAGACTGCCGCTGCCCTTAAATCATTAGAGTGATTTTATTCATGTTCGGGTGTGGCCAAAAAGCGGCGCTGATGCGAACGGCCGGGGATGAGGGTTAAAACGCCAATCACTGTTGCTTGAACACAACAATCGTGGCGTGGAAGACACGGATTGTCCTACTAAGATACCCTCGCGGGATGATGATCCACAACTTCCGATTTCACGGCACGGGCAACGCGCCCCGTTTGACGATGAGGCAGTCGGCTGAGTCGACGCCGCCCTGCTGCACCACCGAGCCCCTCTCATGTCCCGGACGCGCAGCGGTTGCGGCGCAGAGCCGGGATCCAGGGCCACACGGCACGACGCAGCGACGTGGGCTCCGGCTCTGCAGCGCATCGTCGCTGGACGATGCTTCGCATCGCCAGGGTGACGCTGCGCTGCGTCCGGGGCACGAGGCGCAGTGTGGCGCATGCTGCCTCCACAGCGTCATTGCGAGCGCAGCGAAGCAATCCAGAATCCCTCCGCGGCAAAATTCTGGATTGCTTCGTCGCAAGGGCTCCTCGCAATGACAGAGCAAGGGGCATCGCCGTCATCCTCCAAATGCCACTGTCATTCCCCGCCACCAGGTCTCGCCTTCGGCGAGCCCGATGACAGGCTCCGGCGGGGAATCTAGGACGCCGCGGCCTCTCGGTTCAATCACAAGCGTCTCGGAGTACTGGATCGCCCGGTCAAGCCGGGCGATGACGGCGCGCGTGTGGTCGCAGACATACGTCCCCATTCTCGCGGCGCGTTTCGCCCGAGCTTTGCTTCGTCACTCGACCCTCTAGATCCAAGAGGGCGCAGGGAAGGCCGGGTGCCGGCTGGCACCCGCGGTCCGCTGCGCGAAAAGCACACGCAGAGAAGACCGCACAGCAGCATACAGGTGAAGCCCAACACACGGCCTTCCCTGCGCAGTGGTTGGACGGCTTATGCCGCGCTCTCCCGGGAGCCGAATTCCTTCTGGCCTCCCTCACCCCAGCGAAAGTCACCGACACCGCGCCGGTTGACGCCAATGCCGCATCCGCCAGGGCTTGACCGTAGCAACGACGGCCAGGACCACACGGTTTTGCCGTACGCGCGGTTCGCCTGCGCCACAGGGTTCGACGGCGTTGTGCACGTTGCCATCGAAATGCTGGCGCGACGAACCTGACAGCGCCGTCCGTCTGCGCGAAACTTTAGGGCTCACGGAGAGCAATCCGCCCTGCCCGCAGCTTTCGCGCCCGACGCTGCCGCGTCCACCGCAAGCCCGGCTCTGCGATCATCACGACACATGATCGCCCCTCAAGGATGAGCCGGGATGGGCGACACATACGCCAATTCCGAATTTCGGTAAAGCGGAATATTTTCGCGAGCTAGGATTGACAGAGGAGCGACACAGCAAAATCCCGTAGCCCGGATGGCGCCACGTCGAACGCAGCGGCGCTCAGGCCGACATCGCTCCCTTGCGCCCGAACGGATCGAGCAGACGGACGATCTCGCAGGCGGCGACGAGACCGACGAGCCAGGCGGCACTGGTCAGCCCAAGGCACGTCACGATGACTGCGGTGAAGGCGCCCTCTCCGCCCAGGAACGGCGTCGCGGCGAGCAGCGCGAGCTCATAGGCCGCATAGGCGGCGACGAGCGTGACGGCCAGCGGCGTGCGGCCCTGCGGCAGCATACGCAGCACCGCGGACGAAATGGCGGTCGACAGCAGCGCGGCCGCGCCGATCGCAAAACCCCAGGCGACGGTGCTGCCGTCGACGGGATAATGCAGCGCGCCGAAGCCGATGGTCTGGTTGACGAGCCAGGAGCCGGTGACGACGAGCAGCGCCGGGCGTAGCGGCAGCATCGCCGCCGCGACGACGGCAAAGGCCGCGAACGGTGTTGCACAGGCGAGCGCGAAGCTTGCGAGCGCGCATGACGCCGTCAGCAGCGCAAAGCAGACCATCGGCGCAAGGCGCGGCGTCACCGGATGAAGCAGCAGGCGATCGGCGTGAGACGGCTGGATGCTGAGAGCCATAAGTGATCTCCTTCTATTCGAATTCTAGACCATTTGGGGACGTGTGACAGCCCTATCGACGTCAGAACGTGGCGCCGGCCTTGAGCAGATAGCTGCGGCCGGGCAGCGGATAGGCGCTGAAGCGACCGTCGGTAAAGGTGCTTGCGACTGCATAGTCGTAGTAGAGCGCGTTCAGCAAATTGTTGACGCTGAGCGACCAGAAGTACCGTTCATATTGACCACTGAGCTTGAGGTCGATCGTGCCATTGGCAGGGATCGGCTTCTGAGTTCCCGCCTGGTCGTTGTCCATGCGACGCTCGCTCCAGAACCGCGCGGTGGCGTCGAGCACGACATAGTTCTGCCAGATGTTCCAGGTGAGGCCCGCACTCGCGGTGTAGCGCGAGACCAGCGGCACGTCATTGCCGGCCCAGATGCCCTCTCGGAAGACAGCCCTCGTATAAGCCGCGCCGGCGCGCAAGAGCAGAGCGTCGTTGACGCGATAGGAGACACTGGTCTCCGAGCCGAAACGGCGGGTCGGATCGAGATTGGTGTTGTAGAACAGGATTGGATTGAAATGGATCTCGTTGGTGAGGTCCATCAGATAGAGACTGCTCTGCATCTGAAGACCGCCTCCCTTGATACGCAGCCCAGCCTCGGCATCCTGCGAGGTCTGGGTCTTGAGCTGGAACGTTTGCGGCAGCGGATTGAAGAAGGGGTCGAATGAGGGTCCCGACGACACCCGCTCGTCGACGTCAGGCGTGCGAAACGCCCGCGCGGCGCGGCCGAACAGCGAGACCATGTCGCTGAGGCGATGCTCGGCACCGAGGTGCAGTGCATATTGAGTCTCGTCGCTCCTGAGCGGGAGCGCGCCGATGTCGGCGTTGAACGGAGCCGTCGGATCAAAATTGTCACGTGCCGACAGACTGATGGTCTGCACCCGCGCGCCATAGGAAACGTCGGTCGCCGACGTCACACCCAATGTGTGCTGAAGATAGCCTGCAACCGTCTGCTGCCTGAGGTCGTAATTGTGCCAGGCGGCGAGACCCTGGCCGGCGCCGCGGTTCTGCTGAAAGCTCGAATCGTAATAGTCGATGCCGGTCAAGAGCTGCGACGGCATTCCGAGCAGAAGGCTCTTCACGCTGAGCCGCGGCGTGATCGACCACGTCGTCAGATCGGCGTCGACATAGGTCGAGGTGAAGAAGGCGGGCACCGGCGTCGGACTGGAGAAGAATGCACTCTGCTGCCTCTTGTCGCGCATGCCGCCGTCGACGATGAGATCGACGCCGTTCACCAGGGTTTTTGTGAAACCCGCTGTCGCGCCAAAACCTTGCTGGTTGGCATAGTTGAAGGGCGTGCTGGTCGCTCGCCGGTTGGTCGCGAGCTCATCGAGGCCGATCGAGGGATCGACGGTGCGGCCGCCCGGCAGTCGCAGTTCCTGATTGTCGCCGGTCACGGTCAGGAAAGCAGTCAACCCCGGCGTCGTGTAGTTCAGATTGCCGACACCGTTCTCCTGGGAATAGCGATTGTTGTCGCGATAGCCATCGGTCTTGACGGTATTGCCGTAAAACGAGGTCGACCACGGACCGGAATTGAGCGATGTCGAGACGTTGCCGAGCCTGGTGTTGAACGAGCCGAAGCCGGCCTCGATGCGCGCGGCCATGGGCGGTCTGCCGACGCCGTTCTTGGTGATGATGTTGATGACGCCGCCGACCGCATTGTCCCCATAGAGCACCGCACCGGAATTGCCGCGCGTGATCTCGATACGCTCGATGGAATTGAGCGGGATGGTAGCAAGGTCCACCTGCGCCATGTCGATGTCGTTCAGCCGTCGTCCGTTGACCAGCACCAGCGTGTTGGCGGTTGCGAACGCGCCGAAGCCGCGCAGGTCGACACTGGTCTTGGCGCCGATCGGACCGCCATAGAACGTCGTGATCTGGGCGCCCGGTACTTGCGTCGAGATGATCTCGGCAAGCGTCTGCGACGGCGCATGGGCGATGTCGGCGGCCGTGATGACGCTCGTGGCGGCGCCGACGATGCCTCCATTGTTGCTGGCCGCCTCGCCGCCAGAGCCGGACGAGCCGGCCCCTGTCGGCGCGCCGTTCGGCATCGCCCGGCGCCTCCCCGTGTCGCCATCGCTGCTCGCCCTGGCACGCGTGCGGTTCTGATCGTCGGGCCTGGTCACTTCGACCGGTGGCAACTGCTCGGCGGCAGTCTGGGCGCGGGCGCCCCTCATATTGAGGACAACAACGGGAATGATGAAGCTGGACGCCAGCCAGGCCGTGCGACGGCACCGGACGGCGGCGGAAACGGAAGACATGCGAATAAAACCTCGGCAGGACGTCAGTGGCACGTCACAGCGAACGAGGTTTCACGACGGAGCGATCGATCGCTCCGGTGAAGCTAATGTCTGTACTCCCCGACCGACATCTTCGCGTGTGACCACGGCTGACGGCAGGTCTCCTGGCTCGCGGGTCGTGACCTCTCCGTCGCCTTCCCAGGACCGAGATTCCCAGTGGCATAGGACGAGAGATTCGCCGCTTACAGTTGCGGGGGCAGCCATGGCATTGAGAAGATCCCGGCGTTGGGAAAATCTCGCACCACGTTCCCTTTTGATCTCCGTGAGGAGAACCGTCGTGGATCTTTTACGAGTCGTGCAGCCCGGGAGTCAATCGGCCGGTTGCATCTGGCAGCGACAACTCGCCGCTACCGGTGCGTCCCGCAAGCAGCGGCCCAGCAGCTACGTCCGCCCTCGCGGGCGCTGGGCCTGCGCCCAAGCGACGGCGACGTCGCGTGGCGGAACATCGATGCGCTTGATCGGCGTCAGTTCGCCGGAGGCAGAGACGATCGCGGTCTCCTCGCGGCGGCAGCGCCGACACACGAAAC
Organism: Bradyrhizobium sp. Rc2d; assembly: GCF_900099855.1. Taxonomy (NCBI): domain Bacteria; kingdom Pseudomonadati; phylum Pseudomonadota; class Alphaproteobacteria; order Hyphomicrobiales; family Nitrobacteraceae; genus Bradyrhizobium; species Bradyrhizobium sp. Rc2d. The sequence goes on from NZ_FNCU01000008.1 coordinate 47,483, forward strand.
GGACCTCACGCGGGAATGCCGACCAGGTTGAACGTTTGACGTTGGCAGCCATCGGCCAAGCGTCGCAATGCGAGCACGACACCAGGAGGCGGCCGGGATCGAGCATACCCATTCAATCGGACTCCACGTCCTGCCCGCTTCCTTCAATGATTGATCCAAGTGAATCGTTCCGGTGCCTGGGCACCGCCGACGGCCTCCTGTCTTTTGGCGCGTCGTCAGCGACTTTGGGTGCGTCGCTCCCGACCTTCGCACGCATCAAGAACTCAGCGAGCCCCCTTGAGGGTGCAGGAGGTCGTGCAGGTGACCGTGGTGCCGTGATCGCATGACTTGCAGGCGCTGACGCACTGGTTCATGTCGCGAGGATTGTAGCTGTAGTTTCGCATCGGGCAGGTCGACGTCGAGCCGGTGATGTCCTGCTCCTGATCGCAGGCCGCCGTCATGAGCGCGAATATGATCACTGCAACGAGGCGCATGGGATTGCCCGTCAAACATGGCAAGTGACACTCGCGAGGCGCGCTGCATCGCAACGAGCCCCGGCCTTCCCACCGCGAGCCATCGCCAATCAGTGACGCCCGCATGCGTCTGAGAATGCGCGCCAAATGTTAAGAACGGATTGCAGTCGGCCTCAAGCAGCAGCGCTGGTCGCGATCGCCTGCCGCATATCCACTGCCAGCTGGCGGTACTGCTCGGCGAGCTTCAGATAGAACTCGCGCTTGGTGCTGTCGGTGGCGAGCTTGGCGATCAGCTCGCACTCGGCGGAGAGCGTCTCGAACCGTTCGAGCCTGTCCTCAAGGTGTGTCATCGGCGTGTCCCCATCTGACGCCTCAGGGGCGTCGAGCCTAAGCCCGGGAAATAGGTCACGGCGAACATCGTTATGGAGTAGAATCGTTTTTTCCGTTCGGCGACGCCGGACGGCAGGCAATGCTATTTCTGCTCCAGCCGCCAGGCGCCGTCCCAACCCTCGTCCGGTGGGTTGACCTCGAACTGCGCGATGCGGCCGAGCAGCGTGCGCGAGGGACCGTCGCCGGGGACCGCTTCGAGCGCGGCGTTGAAGGCGGCGCGGGCATCGTCGAAATGCCCGGCGCGATAGGCATCGAGACCTTCGGCATAGAGCGTGCGCAGGCGCGCTTGCGCATCGGTGAGTGCGCCGGCCCTGCCCATCACCTCGAAGACGGCCTGCGGTGCGCGCTGGCCCGCGACCGCGAGCCGATCGATCTCGCGCAGTTCGAGGTGTGAGCCGATCGCATCCGCCGTTGCTTGCGAGATCAGGATGCGGGTGCCGTAGGCCTTGTTGGCGGCCTCCAGCCGCGAGGCGAGGTTCACGGCGTCACCCATCACGGTAAAGCTCATCATCAGCTCGGAGCCGATGCTGCCGGTCAGGACCTCGCCGGTGGCGATGCCGATGCGCAGATCGCACAGCGCCGGCATGGCACGGATGCCGAGCAGATCCGGCAGCTGCTTCTGGAGCGCGGGCACCTGATCGGCCATCTCGATGGCGGCAAGGCCGGCGAGCATCGCCTGCTCGTCCTCCTCGATGAAGGGCGGGCCCCAATAGCACATGATGGCATCGCCGATATATTTGTCGATGATGCCGCGATTGCTGCGGATGGGGCCGGACATCACCGTGAAATAGTGGTTCATCACCTTGACGAGGCCGCGCGGGGTCACGCCCTCGCTCATCGAGGTGAAGCCGCTCATGTCGCAGAACATGATGGTCATGACCCGGCGCTGGCCGTCGATGGCGACCTCCGGCCGGTCAATCAGGCCCTGCACCACCTTCGGGTCGATGTAGCGGCCGAAGGTCTCACGGATGCGCTCGTTGTGCCGGAGCTGCTCGATCATGCGGTTGAAGGCCGCGGCAAGCTCGCCGATCTCATCCTGGGTGGAGACGGTAATGGGCTTGTCGAACCGGCCCGCCTCGACCTCGCGGGTGCCGGCGAGCAGCAGCCGCACCGGGCGCGTGATGCCGCCACTCACCAGGAGCGCAAAGGCAAATCCAACGATCGCTGCGAGCAAGGTCACGATGCCCGATACGATGATCGCCTGGTGCTGGTGGCTGATCACCTGCGACGTGCTGAAGAAAACCTGCGCCAGCATGTCGGCGCGGATCGCATCGATCTTCTGATTGAACTGGTCGCGCAGCACGTCGATGTGCTCCAGCGTGCCGCGGGCCTCCGTCATCTGTCTGGCATCGACCTGCTTGACCAGCTTTGCGTGGTCCTCGGTCAGATCGCGGCGCAGCTCAGTGACGGCGGTCTCGATGCGGAGCTCGATCCGTGCCAGGGCGGCATTGTCGGACGGCGTCCTGGGATCGTTGATGATGGCGTTGATGAGCGTGCGTGCGCTCTCGGCCTCCTCCTCGATCCTGCGGTCGGTCTGCTCGAACTCGCGCACGCGCGCCGCATAGGCCTCCTCGTCCGACGGCGACTGCATCTTGGTCATGACCATGCGCCGCAGCGCCAGCGCACGCTCCAGCGAGCGGATGTTGGCGCGCGCCAGATGGCCGTAGGCCGGGATGTAGCGGTTGGTCAGCTCATCCAGGAGGACGCCGACCTTGCTCGACATCACCATCGACAGGATCGAGGTGACCAGCATCAGGACGATCAATCCGAGGGCGATACCGACAATCTTGCGCCGGATCGACTGGTTGAAAATCGGCATAGGTGCAGGGCAAAGGCTGAAAGGATGAAGCGAGGGAACTCAATACACCGGATTTAGCCATGGGAACACGCGCAATCTCGCCTTTCTGACGCCGTGAGCCGTACGCAACCGTCGCGCGAGCCCCAATCGTTAACAAAGGTTAAACACGCTGCCTTTTCCGCTATTTCGGAAGTTCCCGAGTTCCCATCCGTATTTTGCCGCATTGTTGCGAGAGCGTGAGGAATGCGAAACGATGTCATGACATCGTTTGGTGTTCTCAAGCCGCATGTCGTCGCGGACCTTGGTTTGTAGTGGTTTCGCAGGGGGACCATGGAATGAACCAGTGCCTACGCTCGCTCGCGTGTGTCGTTGCCGTGGCCACAATGGCCCTCCTTCCCACCGAGTTGGCGGCGAAGAGCAATCATAAATCATCCGCGCCGAAGAAGACGCATGAGGCGAAAGCCGGCAAGCAGCGCCATGCCTCCGCCGGCAAAGCGCGGCACGGCAAGCACGCCGAGGCCAAACGCAAGCCGAAGAAAGCGGTCGACGAGCCCTCGGACAAGCCGGCACCGCCGCCGCTGACCGGCGATCTCGCCGCGCTGAAGGATGCGATCGACCTCGCACGCCAGGGCAAGACCGAGGATGCGGGCGCCGCGCGCGACCGCATCACCGATCCCGCCGGACAGAAGCTTGCGGACTGGTTCATGCTGCGCCGCTCCGAGAGCACGGCGAATTTCAAGCGCTACGCCGCCTTCCTCACCGCCAATCCGGACTGGCCGAGCAGCGCCCTGCTCCGCCGCCGCGCCGAGGCACGGCTGTGGCAGGAGAAGAGCGACGCGGCCATTGTGCACAAATTCACCATGGACCGGCCGACCAGTGCCAAGGGCAAGTTCGCGCTGGCCCGCGTACTGCTCACTGAAGGCGAGACCGACAGGGCTGCGCGTCTCGTGCGCGAGGCCTGGCGCACGGACGAATTGTCCGAGCGGAGCGAAGAAGACTCCTACGCGGCGTTCAGCGATCTTCTATCCGCTGACGATCACCGCGCGCGCATGGACAAGCGCCTCGGCGCCAAGGACTATGCAGGCGCACGGCGCGCGGCCAAACGTCTCGGCGAGGATGCGCTCGCGATCGTGAAGGCCTGCGCCGCCGTCACCGGCAAGGCGAGCAAGGCCAAGGACTATCTCGAGGACGTCTCGACCGAGGCGCGGCGCGATCTCGGCTATGTGCTGTGCCGCGCCCAGTGGCATCTTCAGAACGACCGCATCGACGACGCAGCCGAGGTGATCCTCGCCGCCCGGCCCGACACGATGGCCGCGCAGGACACCGATGCCTGGTGGCGCGAGCGCCGCCTGCTGGCGCGCAAGCTGCTCGACCAGGGCAAGTTCAAGACCGCCTATGACGTGGTGCGCACGGCCGCGGTACCGGAAAAGGAAGTCTATCGGGTCGACTACCACTTCATGTGCGGCTGGATCGCGCTGCGCTATCTCGACGATCCCAAGACGGCGATGGTGCACTTCGCCGCGATCGACGCAGGCTCGGCCAATCCGATCGCGCTGTCGCGCGCCCATTACTGGCGCGGCCGCGCCGCCGAGGCGATGGGTGCTACAGCCGACGCGCGCATGAGCTATCGGGCGGCAGCGCGCTATCAGACCGCCTATTACGGTCAGCTCGCCCGCGCAAAGCTCGGCCTGGACCGGATCGAACTGCGCGCGCCCTCGCCCGTGCTGGCCGCCGCCGACACGCAGTTGGCCGACGAGCGCGTGCGCGCGGCCAACATGCTCTACGATATCGGCGAGCGCGACGTCGTGTTCTATTATGCCGAGGATTTTGCCAAGGAGAGCTCCGACGCCGCGGCGCTCGAAGCGCTCGCCGCGCTCGCCGGACAGCGCAACGACGCACGCGTGATGCTGGAGGTCGGCAAGTCGGCCCTGGCGCGCGGGCTCGCGCTCGACCACTACGCCTTCCCCACCATCGGCATTCCCGAGCACAAGCAGGTCGCACCCGCGATCGAAACCAGCGTGATCTATTCGGTGGCGCGCACCGAAAGCTCGTTCGACCAGCGCGACAAGTCGCCTGCCAATGCGGTCGGGCTGATGCAGGTGACCCCGGAAGCGGGCCGCGACACCGCCAAACGCTTCGGCCTGACCTATGACTGGGACAGGATGGTGTCCGATCCCGTCTACAACACGCAGATGGGCGCGGCCGAGCTCAGCGCGCTCTTATCGGAATATCGCGGCAACCAGATCATGACGTTCGCCGGCTACAATGCCGGCCGCGGCCGTGTGCGCGAATGGGTGCAGGCGCGTGGCGATCCCAGAGATCCCAAGGTCGATCCGGTCGACTGGGTGGAGCGCATCCCGCTGTCGGAGACGCGCAACTACGTCCAACGCGTGATCGAGAACGTCCTGGTCTACCGTGCGCGGTTCGAAGACAGCAGCATGATCGCCGGCAAGAGCGACCAGCGCGTCGTCACGCACGAGGTCAGCGCAACCGCACCCGTGGCGGCCGCAGCACCCGCTCCCTAGTCAACGCCGCCGGGGCTGGACGCGGCGCCTGCGGGTCACGGTGCTGCGGCTTCCACGCGCGTATAGTCGCGCAGCCAGGTGTCACCTCCTTCCATCGATCAGATCGCCACCGCCCAAATATGCGCCGGTCAGCGCTCTTGCGAAGGTCCAGGCGTGTATCGTGCAGCTCCAGCACGAGACGGCACTCAGGACCGCCAACGTCTCGATCATGTTGCCAGCGGCGAGCTCGACGTTACCCGCGGCCGGTTCTGTGCGCCCGGGCATCGACCATTGCATGAAGTACGTGACGAGTTCGCCGCGCCGGTAGCAATCGGTGTCACAGTAGCAGCGCTGTGTCCGCACATGCCTGACATAGCCGATCCCGATTGACCGCGAGCATGCGCTGCACGTGGCGGCGCGCAACGGGGGCTCGTGATTGACCACCACGAATTTCATGAAGCCGCCCTCACGCGATCTTTCGCGAGCGCCTCGCAGAACAATGCGTAACACTGATAGTCGCAGTAAGGCAGACGGGTCGCGATCTCGCGGAGATAGCTGCCGCCGATCGGCTCGCAGCACTGCATGCACCAGGTCTTCCGGAACGGGGTCCGGCCGTTCACCAGTACGAACGCGAATCTCATGTGGCACCTCCCAAAGCGAAGCAGTAAACGCTGTCCATCGGAGACAGTGCGGGCGGTGGAGCGCAAAGATGGTTTCGGCCGTCCGGATTATCCCTGTTTCGCTCCACTTTTTGCGGTGGGATCAGAATGAATCTCCCGTCCTCCCTGCGCCGTGCATAGAGCCGGCCGTCGATGTACTTGATATCGGTCGGATAGCAGTCCGCGTTGCTGCAGCAACTGAGGCTCGGATTATCCGGCATGTGCCAGGTCGAATAGAATTTTTCGTGCAGCGCCTGGTCCTGGGGTGGGTGCTGGCGATGAACGGTGCCGTGTCCCGTCTCCTGCGCCTGGGCCGTCGCAGCGGCGCCGAGGAGAACCATCGCGCACAAGAGCTTGCATGAACGGATCAACGCACGGGCTCCCGGATTAGATATCAGCTCTCCAATTCAGCCCTCACGCGACCTGCGCCCGAAACAGCCACCGGCGGTCGCGTTCGCGGCGTGTGCGGAAGCGATCAACGCATTTCTTGGAGCAGAGCGCAGTGCGCCAGGAATAGTAGCGGATCAGACCAAACTTGCCGCCACACACCGCACAGCCCTTGACTGAAGAGCAACGTTCGAACTCGGATAGGCGACGCTCAGGAAGTTGCGACGTATCGCACATTGTTCTCTCCCTCTTTCGGCTGCTTGCGCTCTTGCCTATTGGTTTCCTTCGAATTCACGCGGGTCGTGAGTTGCGGAGATCGCGGCTGCGTGTCGAGAAATGCAGCTGCCTCGTCGCTGGTCGCCTGCCTGTCGGTGAAAGCGTCCGGGGCTATATGCTTCAGACCCGGTTCTCGTGCGAACACTGCGATTGGCTGGTCGACACTCCCGATTGGCCGTGAGATTAGTCCCCCCAGAACAAGACGCTCAATTGTACGGAGGTAATTGGCCGACATGACTAGGAATGGAGGAGCTATACTTAGGTTTGTCCCGTAGTCGCCCGGGACTCTCGCGATGGCCCATGTTCAACGAGACGGCGAACGACGCACGAGCTGCACGGCGACCGTGAAAAACTTGCCTAGCACGACGTGCTTGATGCGCTGCGGCGAACAGGGCGGCGAGCAGCCAACTCCAAGGCCAACGTCGCAGTCGCCATCCGACTTTGGCCGGAATTGCTCCTCCGGCGGCAACGTGCTCTACTTGCGTTCACGCAGAGAGCGCCGGGAGCGTCTGCGATGAAGCCGGGCCGGGCAGCCACGTTCGGGAAGTCAGCCGCGCAATTCCTCGCCGGCTGTGTCAGGCAAGTTGTCACCCCCAAGCCGCGCACTGAGACCGGTGACGCCGGTCTGCTGGAGGCGGTCAAGCAGTGGCAGCAAGTCTTCGAGCACAACCCGGTCATGTATTTCATGGTCGACCCAAGCGGAACCGTGATCAACGTGAACACGTTCGGCGCGGCGCAACTGGGCTATACGGCCGCGGAGTTGATCGGCCGATCGGTGCTGGATGTCTTTTTCGAGGAAGATCGCGACTTCGTCCGCGCGTGTGTCGCGCTGTGCCTTGAGACCATCGATCAGTCACACACCTGGGAAATCCGGAAGGTTCGCAAGGACGGCTCGGTGCTATGGGTGCGCGAGAACGCCAAGACCATGCTGCGGGCCAATGGCGGGCCAATCGTGCTGGTCGCCTGCGAGAACATCACCGAGCGCAAGGAAGCGGAGAATGCGCTGCGACAGAGCGAAGCTTACCTCGCCCAGGCGCAGGAATTGAGCCACACCGGCAGTTTCGGCTGGAGGGCCGCAACCGGCGAGATCACCTGGTCCAAGGAGACCTATCGCATCTTCCAATGCGACGAAGGGACCAAGCCAGAGATCCCGTTCATGCTCCAGCGGATCCATCCGGAGGACCGGCTCGCAGTGCAGAAGACCACGGGCCGGGCGGCGCGCGAGGGGAAAGACTACGATCACGAATACCGGCTGGTGATGCCCGACGGTTCCATCAAGTACGTCCGAGCGGTCGCCCGGGCGACGCGAGATGCCAGCGGTCACGTGGAGTTCGTGGGATCGGTGACCGACATCACGGCGACCAAGGAGGCAGAACGCAGGCTTCGTGACAGCGAGCAGCGCTTTCGCGACTATGCCGAAACCGCCTCCGACTGGTTCTGGGAGACGGGGCCAGACCATCGCGTCACTCAAGTATCGGAACATTCAGATACCGTCACCCCCCCCGCCGGCCTGATCGGGCTCACGCGTTGGGACATTGCTCCGGACTCCGATCTCGAGCCCGAAAAATGGCGACAACATCGGGCGGCGCTCGACGCCCACATCCCGTTCCGCGATCTGGTGTACCGCAGCAAGGACCGCAACGGACACGCGATCTATGTCCGGACCAGCGGCAAGCCATTTTTCGACGCCAACGGGGCCTTTCTGGGTTATCGGGGCGTCTGCACCGACGTGACCGCGGCCATCCGGGCCGACCAGGCCGAAGACGCGCTGCGCAAGGCCCAAGCCGAGCTCGCCCATGTCACGCGCGTCACGACACTGGGTGAGCTGACTGCTTCAATCGCCCATGAAATCAACCAGCCGCTCGCCGCCGTGATCGCAAACGCCGACGCCTGCGTCGCCTGGCTGCAACGCAGTCCGCCCGACCTCAAGGCGGCGCGCCGCTCGGTGGAGTGGATCATCGAGGACGGCAAGCGTGCCAGCGACGTGATCCGTCACGTTCGGGCGCTCGCCAAGCGTTCCGAAATCGAGATGGCTCCGCTCGACGTCAGCGTGGTCGTGCGCGAGGCCGTCGCGCTCGTTCAGCGCGAGATGGCCAGCCATGCCGTGTCGGTCCGAATGGAGCTGTCGTCGGCACTGCCCAGGATCGTTGGCGATCGCATTCAATTGCAGCAGGTCCTGATCAACCTGATCAAGAACGGGATCGAGGCCATGGAAGGCATCCATGATCGCCCGCGCGAGCTCGCGATCCGTTCAGCGGCCGACGACGATGGCGCGGTGTTGGTGAGCGTATCCGACTGCGGCGCTGGTATCTGCGAACAGGCAATGGACCGCCTGTTCATGCCGTTCTTTACCACCAAGTCCTCCGGCATGGGCATGGGCCTGTCGATCTGCCGCTCCATTATCGAGGCCCATGGCGGACGACTTTCCGCCATACCGAACCAGGAGCATGGCGCGACCTTTCAGATCACGCTGCCGCTCCATCGAGAGGACGCATTGTGACCGAGCGCGCGGGGCCTTCGCCCAAGGAGGACGGCGACCAGCCAATCGTCTTCATCGTCGACGACGACGCGTCCATGCGCCGTGCGCTCACCAATCTATTCGAGTCGGTCGGCCTCAAGGTCGAAGCATTCGGCTCAGCGCCGCAACTCCTGCAGGCCAAGCCGCCAGAAGTCCCCAGTTGCTTGGTGCTCGACATCCGCCTGCCCGGAACAAGCGGCCTAGAGCTGCAGACCGATCTTGCCAAGGCAAATATCCAGACGCCCATCATCTTCATCACCGGTCATGGTGATATTCCCATGACCGTTCGGGCCATGAAGAGCGGCGCGATCGACTTCCTGACCAAGCCGGTTCGCGACCAGGACATCCTGGACGCGGTCCAGGCCGCAATCGAGCGAGACCGCAAGCGCCGCGACCTCAACAAGACGGTATCGAACGTCAGATCACGCTTCGAGTCACTCAGCTCGCGGGAGCGGGACGTCTTGTCACTGGTGACGTCGGGCCTGATGAACAAGCAAGTGGCCGCCCAGCTCGGTTTGGCGGAAATCACGGTCAAGATCTATCGCGGCCAGATCATGCGAAAAATGGGTGCGAAGTCGCTGGCCGACCTCGTGAGGATGAGCGAGGCGCTCGGGATTCGACCCAGCAAGCCCGACGTACAAACCTAAGTATGAGTTTCCAATGGTGACTGGCAGGTCCACCTTGCACGTTTAGGTATGGCCGTGGCGACGGCAAGCGTAATCCTGAGCGAGGAGCGGACGTCTTGTCAGTGGCTTCGGTCATTTCGGTGCTTGATGATGATCCCTATGTGCGGGCCGCAATCAACAATCTCTTGGAATCCCGCGGATACATTGTCCACACATTCGCCTCCGCCGAGGAGTTTTTGCGGTCGACCGATTCGACCGACACTTCGTGCGTGATCGCGGACGTGCAGATGCCGTCGGTCACTGGAATCGATCTGCTGACGCAGATGCGCGCCCAGGGGTCGGCGACGCCATTCATCTTCATCACCGCTTTCCCGGATGAGAGCGTGCGTGTGCGTGCGCTTAAAGCCGGGGCAAGTTGTTTCCTCGGTAAGCCCTTCGCCGCCTCGGATCTGATGCAATGCCTGGAGGTGGCGCTGGCAGAAGGTGGCGAAACCGTGAAGTGATTGTCCGGCGGTCAGCGAAGGCGACACGCTGACAACAGCACCGCCGCCTCAATCCACCTTGATGTTGGCCGCCTTGATGATCGGCCACCATTTTGCGATCTCCGCCTTCTGGCGGGTGCCGAGCGCTTCTGGCGTGAGCTGATCCTTGGGCGTCATCTCCAGGCCCTGGCTTTCGAGTTGCTTCTTCACTCCGGGATCATTCAGCGCTTCCACGGCCGCCGCGTTGAGTTTGGTCACGATCTCCTTCGGCGTGCCCTTCGGCACCCACATGCCCGACCACAGCGTCATGTTGAAACCCTTGAGACCCGCCTCCGCCGCGGTTGGAATCTCCGGCGCCGACGGCAGGCGCTTGTCGTCGGTGATGGCGTAGGCGCGAATGGTGCCGGCGCGGACTTGGTTGATGGAGTTGGAGGTCTGGTCGACGATGAGGTCGATCTGACCGGCGATGAGATCGTTGAGGGCGGGCGCGGTGCCGCGATACGGCACGTATTGCAGCTTGATGCCGGAGACGCTCTCGAAATAGACGCCGGCGATGTGGCTGCCGGAACCCGCGCCGGCGGTGCCTGCTGTGGGCGGCGACGGCCGTGACTTTAGCCACTCAATGAACTCTTTCAGCGAGGTCGCGGGCACCGCGTTCTTGCTGACAATGATCATCGGATTGCTCGGCAATAGCACCACCGGCTCTAGGTCGGCGACGAGGTCGTATTTGAGCTTGTAGACGGCACCGTTGGCAACGTGCGTGCCGAGATGGCCGAATGAGATGGTGTAGCCGTCCGGCGGTGACTGCACGGCACGGCCGACGCCGATCGAGCCGCCCGCGCCGGTGACGTTCTCGATCACCACGGGCTGGCCAAGCGACACCCGCATGCGTTCCGCAAGCACCCGCGCCATTGCATCCGACGGCCCGCCGGCCGCGAATGGCACGATGATTGTGATGGGACGCGTGGGATAATCGTCGGCGCGCGCGGCGCCTGCAACAGCGAGAATAGCAATCAGCGCAGCCCAAGCGGCCTTCATGGTCCTCTCCCCAGCAATGTCTTTATTATTTTTGGCCCTCTGCCCGCGTACGGGAAGAGGGATCAATCGTGGCGTATTGCCGCGCTAATCTAAAGCGCGATGAGATTAGGATGAATCGTCATCGCGCTCTAGGTTATCGTTTGAGCATGATCTTTTCGGAAAACCGCTGCACACTTTTCCGGATCATACTCTAGAACTGCGTGTAATCGATCGGCTTGTGGCGATCGAGCGTACGGGTGACCGGCGGCAGTGGATATTTCAGGCCGGTCGCACAGTTGAACAGCATCACGCGGTCGGTCTTGCTGACGCGGCCGTCGGCGAGGCTCTGTTTGTAGGCGGCGTAGGTGGCGGCGCCCTCGGGGCACAACAGGAGCCCCTCCTCGCGTGCAACCTCGCTGAGCGCCGACGAGATCTTGTCGTCGTCGACCGCGATGGCAAAACCCTTGCTCTGCCGCACCGCGCGCAGGATCAGGAAATCGCCGATCGCCTGCGGAACGCGAATGCCGGAAGCGATGGTGTGCGCATCCTCCCAGCGCGTCGCATGCTCGGTGCCCTCGTCATAGGCCCGCACCATCGGCGCGCAGCCCGAGGCCTGCACCGCGACCATGCGCGGACGCTTGGGGCCGATGAAGCCGATCTTCTCAAGCTCGTCGAACGCCTTCCACATGCCGATCAGGCCGGTACCGCCGCCGGTCGGATAGAAGATCACGTCTGGCACGTCCCAGCCGAGCTGCTCGGCGAGCTCGAGACCCATCGTCTTCTTGCCCTCGATGCGGTACGGCTCCTTCAGCGTCGACGTGTCGAACCAGCCGACTTTTGCTTTCCCCTCGCCGACGATCTTGCCGCAATCGTCGATATAGCCGTTGACGCGATAGACGGTCGCGCCCTGGAGCTCGATCTCGCTGACATTCACTTCCGGTGTGTCGGCCGGGCAGAAGATCGTAGTCTTGATGCCGCACGACGTCGCATAGGCCGCGAGCGCCGCGCCGGCGTTGCCGTTGGTCGGCATCGCCATGTGCTTAATGCCGAGCGCCTTGCCCATCGACACCGCCATCACGAGGCCGCGCGCCTTGAACGAGCCGGTCGGCAGCCGCCCTTCGTCCTTCACGATGATCTCGCCGCCGCCGAGTTTGGCGCCGAGCTTCGGCAGCCGGATCAGCGGCGTCGTGACCTCGCCGAGGGAGACAATGTCCTTGCATTTGCGCACCGGCAGCAGCTCGCGGTAGCGCCACATGTCGCCGGGACGCTGGGCCAAAGCGTCCTTGGTCAGCGCCTTCTTCACCCCGGTGAGGTCGTAGCGGACCAGAAGCGGCTTGCCGGCCTTGGAGAGGTTGTGGACCTGGTCGGCCGCGTAATGATCGCCCTCCATCGCGCATTCGAGATGCGTGACGAAGGTCGGGCGTTCGATGGTCAGGTTGTCGTTGTCGTGCATGGGTTCATTCCCTCTTCTTGTTTTCGTATTTCTCTATCAGACCCGTCACCCTGAGGTGCTCTCCATGCGGCGCCACGCGCCGGATGGAGAGCCTCGAAGGGCGACGAGCCCGGCTGCTGCATCTCGGCCGTTCATCCTTCGAGGCTCGCCCAACGGTGCTCTGCACCGCTGGCCTCGCACCTCAGGATGACGGAGCCGAGAGACGCGAAGCCCAGCCCGTCAAATATTCAGCACCCGTCCATAAGCATCCAGCACGGCTTCCTTCATCATCTCCGACAGCGTCGGATGCGGGAACACCGTGTGCATCAGCTCTTCTTCCGTGGTCTCCAGATTCATGGCGACGACATAGCCCTGGATCAGTTCGGTGACTTCAGCGCCGACCATGTGAGCGCCGAGAAGCTGGCCGGTCTTCTTGTCGAAGATCACCTTGACCAGACCTTGGTCCTCGCCGAGCGCGATCGCCTTGCCGTTGCCGACGAAGGGGAAGCGGCCGACGCGGATCTCGCAGCCATTCTCCTTGGCCTTGGCTTCGGTGAGACCGACCGAGGCGACCTGCGGATGACAATAGGTGCAGCCCGGGATCATGTTCTTCTCCATGGGGTGCGGATTGAGGCCCTTGATCGCCTCGACGCAGATCACACCCTCATGCTCGGCCTTGTGCGCGAGCATCGGGGGACCGGCGACGTCGCCGATGGCGTAGATCCCGGGGACATTGGTCTTGCCGTGGCCGTCGGCCACGATGATGCCGCGGTCGGTTTTGACCCCCAACTTCTCCAGGCCGAGATTCTCGATGTTGCCGACCACGCCGACCGCGGAGATCACCCGCTCGAACTCAGTCGTGACAGGCTTGCCCTTGCCGTCGTCGATGGTGGCGACGACGCTGTCGGCCTTCTTCTCGAGTTTTGTGACTTTGGTCGAGGACATGATTTTCATGCCCATCTTCTCAAAGCGTTTCCGCGCGAGCCCTGCGATCTCCGCGTCCTCCACGGGGAGGATCTGCGGCAGCACCTCGACCACGGTGACGTCAGAGCCCATGGTGTGGAAGAACGACGCGAACTCGATGCCGATCGCGCCGGAGCCGACCACCAGCAGCGACTTCGGAATCCGGTCCGGCACCATCGCCTCGAAATAGGTCCAGACCAGCTTCTGGTCGGGCTCGAGCCCCGGCAGAACGCGCGGCCGCGCGCCGGTCGCGACGATAATGTGCTTGGCCTGGTAGGTCCCCTCGCCCAGCGAGCCCTTCGGCGCCTCGACATCGGACTTTTTCACAGTGACCTTGCCGGGTGCGTCGATCGTGGCCGCGCCCCAGATCACGCTGACCTTGTTCTTCTTCATCAGGAAGCCGACGCCCGTGTTCAACTGCTTCGAGACGCCACGCGAGCGCTGCACCACGGCCTTCGGATCGAACGACACCTTTTCGGCCGACAGGCCGTAATCCTTGGCGTGCTGCATGTAGTGGTAGATCTCGGCTGAACGCAGCAGCGCCTTGGTCGGGATGCAGCCCCAGTTCAGGCAGATACCGCCAAGATACGACTTCTCGACGATCGCCGTCTTGAAGCCGAGCTGGGCGGCGCGGATCGCGGTGACATAGCCGCCGGGACCGGAGCCGATGATGATGACGTCGAAGGATGTATCGGCCATGGCGGCTCCCGTTCAACTCAAGAGGCGCCGCGAGCGCGGCGCTTGAAGACAACAAACCTGACCAGCCATTCGATGATCCCGACCAGGACCAGAACGGCCAGCGCGCTCAACACAATGGGTTGAGCGATGTTTCGCGACAGTTGCTCTCCCGACAGGAAGGCGGAGTGAAGAAAATCGAGTCCGATCGGATTGAGCGCGACAACGGCTCCGAGCAGCAGCGATATCCATGGCCAGCGGGTACGGACATGCAAGGTTGCCCCCTCTGCCGCCGCGTCAGACCATCATCATGACGGGATTTTCGATCAGCTGCTTGAACGCACCGATCAGCTCGGCGCCGAGCGCGCCGTCGATGGCGCGGTGATCGCAGGACAAGGTCACGCTCATCATGTTCGCGATCTCGATCTTGCCGCCGCGCACGACGGGACGCTCTTCGCTGGTGCCCACGGCCAGAATGGTCGCGTGCGGCGGATTGATCACGGCGGTGAAGTGGCTGATGCCGTACATGCCGAGGTTGGAGACGGCCGTGGTGCCGCCCTGGTATTCCTCAGGCTTCAGCTTGCGCGAGCGGGCGCGCGCGGCAAAATCCTTCATCTCGTTGGAGATGGTGGAGAGCGTCTTGGTCTCCGCCTTGCGGATGATCGGCGTGATCAGGCCGCCCGGCATCGCTACGGCAACACCGACGTCGGAATGGTGGTGCTTGACCATGCCGCTTTCGGTCCAGCTGACGTTGCAGTTCGGGATTTTCTGCAGCGCCACCGCCATTGCCTTGATGACGAAGTCGTTGACCGAGATCTTGTAGAGCGGCTTCTTCTCCTTGTCCTTGGGAGCAGCTGCATTGATCTCCTCGCGCGCGACCAGCAGCTTGCCGATGTCGCAGTCGATGGTGAGATAGAAGTGCGGGACGTTCTGGATCGACGCGGTCAGGCGCTGCGCGATGGTGCGGCGCATGCCGTCATGCGGGACGATGTCGTAGGTATCAGGCTCGAACAGCGACAGGATCTGCTTGTCCGACATGGTCGGCGCGATCGCTGGCGCCCCGGACGGCGCCGCCGCGGGCGCCTTGAGGCCCTTGCCGGACTTGGCCTGCTCGACGTCGCGCGCGACCACGCGGCCGTGCGGGCCGGTGCCCGTGACCATCGCAACGTCGATGCCGGCTTCCTTGGCGATACGGCGCGCCAGCGGCGATGAGAACACGCGGCCGCCATGGCCGTTGCCGTGCGCCGCGGGAGCTGCAGCCTGCGCCGCCGGTGCGGCGGCAGGTGCCGGCGCCGCCTTCGGTGCGGCCGGAGCAGGTGCCGGTGCCGGCGCAGCAGCAGGTGACTCAGCGGCCTTGGGCGGTGCAGCCGAGGCGGTCGGCTTCGCGGCGCCCGCGGCCTTCACGTCCTCGCCCTCGCCGGCCAGCACCGCGATCACGTCGTTGACCGGGACGTCCTGCGTGCCTTCGGGCACCAGGATCTTGGCGATCGTGCCCTCGTCGATCGCCTCGACCTCCATGGTCGCCTTGTCGGTCTCGATCTCGGCGATGACGTCGCCGGATTTGACCTTGTCGCCTTCCTTCTTCAGCCACTTGGCGAGGTTGCCCTTCTCCATTGTCGGCGAGAGAGCGGGCATCAGGATGTTGATGGGCATGCTGACCTCACGAAGAACTTCTCAAAACGTCGCCTTCGACAGCGAAGACGAACAGACCAGGTTTAGTTGCCGATGTCGCCCTGCCACAGGCGCTCATTGGCGGGATTGGAACGCCACGTCTTCATCATGGTGATGGAGCGGTCGTCGGCAAGATCGATCCAGGGGATGCCGAACTTGTCGAGGATGTCCTTGGACCCTGGGAAGGTGACGGATTCTCCGATCACCACCAGCTTGACCTTGAACAGCGCCAGCGCGCCGGCGCACATCGAGCAGGGCGACAGCGTGGTGTACATGACGGTGTCGTGGAACGTGATTGCGCCCGCCTCGCGCAGGCAGCTCATCTCGCCGTGCAGGATCACATTGTTCTCCTGCACGCGGTTGTTGTGGCCACGGGCGATGATCTTGTTGTCGCGCGTCAGCACCGCGCCGATTGGCAGACCACCTTGCGCGATCGAGGCTTCCGCCTCGCGGATCGCCTCCAGCATGAAATCGTAATGATAGGATTCTACCGCCACGTCAGTGCCCTTTGCCGCGTGGCGTCGTCGTGCCGGTGTCGGTGGGACGCTCGATCTCGGCCTGGAACATGTCCAGGATCCGGTTCAGGGCATCCTCCTCGGTGTACTCGCTCTCGCGCGCATAGGCGCGCGCGGCATGACGGGCGAGATCGACGAGCAGCAGGCCCCACATGTCGGGCTCCTCGAAGGCGCGCTGGAACGCCATCGACAGCCCGCCGTCCAGCACGAACACGCGCAGGATCTCGACCGCGTCCTCGCGGGTCATGACGTCGGGCGGCAGTGGCTGCTCCTTCGGGCCCGCCATGGTCTACCTGTAGCAGACGGCTTTGGCGGCCTCGACGACTTCCGCCGCCGAGGGCAGCGCGAGCTTCTCCAGGTTCGCGGCATAGGGCATCGGCACGTCCTTGCCGGAGACGCGCGTAACCGGCGCGTCGAGATAATCGAAGGCGTTCTCCATGATGCGCGCGGCGATCTCGGCGCCGACGCCGCTCTGGGCCCAGCCCTCCTCCACCGTCACCGCACGGCCCGTCTTCTTGACCGAGTTGATGATGGTCTCGGTGTCCATCGGTCGCAGCGTGCGCAGATCGATCACCTCGGCCTCGATGCCGTCCTTGGCGAGCTCGTCGGCGGCCTTGAGCGCATAGGTCATGCCGTTCGACCAGGAGATGATGGTGACGTGGCTGCCGGAGCGCACAATGCGCGCCTTGCCGATCGGAATCACGAAATCGTCGAGCTTGGGCACTTGGCCGGTGTGACCGTAGAGCACCTCGTTCTCGAGGAAGATCACCGGGTTGGGATCGCGGATCGCGGCCTTGAGCAGACCCTTGGCATCGGCCGCGGAATACGGCGCGACCACCTTGAGACCGGGAATGTGCGAGTACCAGGCCGAATAGTCTTGGCTGTGCTGGGCGGCAACGCGCGCAGCGGCACCGTTGGGCCCGCGGAACACGATCGAGCAGCCCATCTGGCCGCCGGACATGTAGAGCGTCTTGGCCGCGGAGTTGATGATCTGGTCGATCGCCTGCATGGCGAAGTTGAAGGTCATGAACTCGACGATCGGCTTGAGGCCCGTCATCGCGGCACCGACGCCGACGCCGGCAAAGCCGTGCTCGGTGATCGGGGTGTCGATCACGCGCTTGGCGCCGAACTCCTGGAGCAGGCCTTGGGTGACTTTGTAGGCGCCCTGATATTCGGCGACCTCTTCGCCCATCACGAAGACATCGGCGTCGCGGCGCATCTCTTCGGCCATGGCGTCGCGCAAGGCTTCGCGGATGGTCTGCGTCACCATCTCGGTGCCGGCAGGCACCTCCGGATCGGGCTCGGCCACGGCCTGCGGCGCGGCTGGCGCGGCCTTGGGCTGAGGCGCTTCGGCCTTTGCAGCGGCGGGCGGAGCGGACTCCGCAGCCTTCTCCTGCTTGGCCGGTGCCGGTGCTTTCGCGAGATCGGCGGCGCTCTCGCCGTCGGCGAGGATGGTCGCGATCGGCGTGTTGACCGCGACGTCAGCGGTGCCCTCGGGGATCAGGATCTTGCCGAGCGTGCCCTCATCGGTCGCCTCGACCTCCATCGTCGCCTTGTCGGTCTCGATCTCGGCGATGACGTCGCCCGACTTGATCGGCTCGCCCTCTTTCTTCAGCCATTTGGCGAGGTTGCCCTTCTCCATCGTGGGCGACAACGCGGGCATCAGCACTTGAATTGGCATATCGACTCCAAAAGAAAGCTTGCGCGCGTTCAGCGATAAACGTCGGTCCAGAGCTCGGCGGCATCCGGCTCGGGATCATGTTGGGCGAAATCGGCGGATGCGTTGACGACGTCGCGCACCTCGGCGTCGATCGCCTTCAGATCCTGCTCGGTGACCTTGGCCGCCAAGAGGCGGTTACGCACCTGCTCGATCGGGTCCTGGTCATGGCGGACCTTCTCGACCTCCTCGCGCGTGCGATATTTTGCAGGATCGGACATCGAGTGGCCGCGATAGCGGTAGGTCTGCATCTCCAGGATGTAGGGACCCTTGCCGGCACGGCACCAGGCCGCCGCCTCCTCGCCCGCAGCCTTCACGGCGCGGACATCCATACCGTCGACCTGCTTGCCGGGAATGTTGAAGGACGCGCCGCGCTTGGAAAAATCCTGCTGCGCCGAGGCGCGCGAGACCGAGGTGCCCATGGCGTAGCGGTTGTTCTCGATGACAAAGATCACCGGCAGTTTCCAGAGCTCCGCCATGTTGAAGCTCTCATAGACTTGGCCCTGGTTGGCCGCGCCGTCGCCGAAATAGGTGACGCTCACATTGCCGTTGCCGCGATAGTGATTGGCGAAGGCGAGACCCGTGCCGAGCGAGACCTGCGCGCCGACGATGCCGTGGCCGCCGTAAAAGTGCTTCTCCTTGCTGAACATGTGCATGGAGCCGCCCTTGCCCTTGGAATAGCCGCCGCGGCGGCCCGTGAGCTCGGCCATGACGCCGTTGGCCTCCATGCCGGTGGCGAGCATGTGGCCGTGATCACGATAGCCGGTGATGACCTGATCGCCCTCTTTCAGGGCCATCTGCATGCCGACCACCACGGCTTCCTGGCCGATATAGAGGTGGCAGAAGCCGCCGATTGCGCCCATGCCGTAGAGTTGGCCGGCCTTTTCCTCGAAGCGCCGGATCAGGAGCATGTCGCGGAGCGCCTTGAGCTCCTGCTCCCTGGTAAATTCCGGGGGCGAACCGCCGTCGGTCTTGTCCTGTGGAGTGCTTGCGGCGGCTTTCTTGGGTGCGGCCATGGGAATTCCGGGTCAGAGAAAACTTTCGCCCTCTCTAACCCAAGTCAAACACCGTTGGAAAGCACCGCGGCGGCATGGCACGATTTTCGTTATGCCGCACTGCAACGTGATCGTAATATTGGAAAATCTTTGGCGCCGATCGGGCAACAAATCGATGCAAGGCTGCCGCACGCGCAGATTCGTGACCTCGTCAAGAAGCGTTGAGGCGACCGGGACCTGACATTCGGAATGGGCGGCGCCGAAACGACGCCGCCCTCTCCGCCGACCGATCAGAAGAAGCCGAGCTTCTTCGGGCTGTAGCTGACCAGGAGATTCTTGGTCTGCTGGTAGTGATCGAGCATCATCTTGTGGGTCTCGCGCCCGACGCCCGACTGCTTGTAGCCGCCGAAAGCCGCATGCGCGGGATAGGCGTGGTAGCAGTTGGTCCAGACCCGGCCGGCCTGGATCTCCCGGCCGAAGCGGTAGCAACGGTTGGCATCGCGGCTCCAGACGCCCGCCCCGAGACCGTAGAGCGTGTCGTTGGCGATCGCGAGCGCCTCCTCGTCGGTCTTGAAGGTCGTGACCGAGACCACGGGGCCGAAGATCTCCTCCTGGAAGATCCGCATCTTGTTGTGACCCTCGAACACGGTCGGCTGGACGTAGAAGCCGCCGGTGAGATCGCCTGCGAGCTCGGCACGTCCGCCGCCGGCCAGCACCTTCGCGCCCTCCTGCTTGCCGATATCGATATAGGAGAGGATCTTGGACAGCTGCTCGCTCGAGGCCTGCGCGCCGATCATGGTGGTGGCGTCGCGCGGATCGCCCTGCTTGATCGCGGCAACGCGCTTCAGCGCGCGCTCCATGAAGCGGTCATAGATATCGGCATGCACCAGCGCCCGGCTCGGACAGGTGCAGACCTCGCCCTGGTTCAGCGCGAACATGACGAAGCCTTCGATCGCCTTGTCGAAGAAGTCGTCGTCCTCGGCAGTGACGTCCTTGAAGAAAATGTTCGGCGACTTGCCGCCGAGCTCCAGCGTGACGGGAATGAGGTTCTGGCTGGCATATTGCATGATCAGCCGGCCCGTCGTGGTCTCGCCGGTGAACGCAATCTTGGCGATGCGCGGGCTCGAGGCCAGCGGCTTGCCGGCTTCCAGGCCAAATCCGTTGACGATGTTGAGGACGCCCGGCGGCAGGATGTCCGCGATGATCTCGGCCCAGACCATGATCGAGGCCGGCGTCTGCTCGGCGGGCTTGAGCACCACGCAATTGCCGGCGGCCAGCGCAGGCGCAAGCTTCCAGCAAGCCATCAGCAGCGGGAAGTTCCAGGGAATGATCTGGCCGACCACGCCGAGCGGCTCGTGGAAATGATAGGCGATGGTGTCGTGATCGATCTCGCCGATCGAGCCTTCCTGGGCGCGCACGACGCCGGCGAAGTAGCGGAAGTGATCGATGGCGAGCGGCAGGTCGGCGGCGCGGGTCTCGCGGATCGGCTTGCCATTGTCCCAGGTCTCGGCGATGGCGAGGCGCTCGAGATTCTCTTCCATGCGATCGGCGATCCGGTTCAGGATCGCGGCGCGCTCGGCGACGCTGGTGCGGCCCCAGGCGGCCTTCGCCGCATGCGCCGCGTCGAGCGCCGCCTCGACGTCCTGCGCGTCGGAGCGCGCGATCTTGCAGACAACCTGGCCGGTCACCGGCGAGGCATTGTCGAAATACTTGCCCGAGATCGGCGCGACGAATTTGCCGCCGATGAAATTGTCATAGCGTTCGGCGAAGGGAACTTTGGTGACGCTGAGGAATTCCACCTTGTTCATTGATCACTCCCGATGTTTGCTGTTCGCGCAATTCGTCGCGTGGTCGCGACTTGCGCCGACGATGATGCGGGAGGTGTTTTCTGTCAGCCCGGGCGGGAGCGATGATGGCGCCGACCTGTCGCAGTTCTGCGACAGTCGTGGGCGAGGCAGCGCAAGATTGAGCACTTGCAGCTTCCACACCGTCATTGCGAGCCACCGGGTCCGCGCGAAGCGCGGCCCGATGACAGGCGCCGCGAAGCAATCCAGACTGTCCCTGCGGAAAGATTCTGGATTGCTTCGCTTCGCTCGCAATGACGATTGAGGGAGCAGTTGCGTTCAGTGGTTCAGCTCGAACCGCTTCAGCTTCCGATGCAGCGTGGCGCGGCTGACGCCGAGGGCCTTGGCGGCCGCCGAAACGTTGCCACCCGCGCGGAGCATCGCCCGCTGCAACACCGCGCGCTGACCGCCGGCAAGGTGGTCGTGTGCAGTGTCGCCGCCGAGGAGATCGGCCGCGGGCACCGGCTGCAGTGCCCGGCCGAGGGCGATCCCGAGTCCGATCCGGGCAGCGCGGGTTGCGCCGATCACGAGATCGTCCGCATCAACAGCGATGAGGCCGCCGCAACTACCGTCCGGGCCCTGCGTCAGCACGATGCGGGCATGGCTGAAGGCCCTGCGAAACAGGTCGGCCTCGATACGCTTGGCCGCCTCGCCCGCCGCCAGCGCGATCAGACTGGAGAACGCGTCGGTGCGGTCGGCGCGGCAGGAGGAGACGTCGAGCACGCCTGCCAGCGCCGCCTCATGGTCGTAGATCGGAACGGCGGTGCAGCTCAAAAGCGTGTTGCGGGCGAAGAAGTGCTGGTCGCGATCGATCGTCAGCGGACGCTGCTCGACGAGGCAGGTGCCGATGCCGTTGGTGCCCTCGTGCTCCTCGCTCCAGAGCGCGCCGGTCCACAGCCCCCAGGATTGAAACGTCGCATCGTCCCCCGGCGTGCCACGGCGATCGACCGGAACGCCCTCGCCGTCCGCGAGCAACACACAACAGCCGCTGGCGCCGACGGCCTGATACAGCCGGTCCATCGCACCTTGCGCGGCCGCCAGCAGCGGCGCGATGCGCTCACGGGCCTGATCCAGCTCGGCTTCGGTGAGCCGCATCGGTGAGCTGCGCCCGGCGGGATCGAGATGATGCAATCGGGACGAACGGCGCCACGACGCCACGAGCGCGGACCGGGCCGCCTGGCCTGACGCGATGGCGGCCTCGACGCGGGCCGCGTGATGCGGGGGCGTTGACCCATTCATCACTTGTTTCCTCCGGAAGGTAGTCTAGGCAGTACCGGCACGGCCCGGTTGATCTGCGTCAATCTTGGGCGACTGCGAGGCATGAGCCCCCTTGCTGTGGCGCCGTCAAGGCAGCCGACCGCTTCTTGGCCTACGACTTTCGGTACAGTTGAGGGCTGAGTTGGCGCCGATCGGCAGCCGCTTTCGTTGCCGGTTTCGAATGCAGCGAAAATGCTATTTCGCCGGTATCATCCGAACGAGATCATGCGGATTGACATAGTCGAGCTGGTAGCGCGCCCGCTCGTCCAGCATATCAGGATCGATCCTGGACGTGCGCAACAACGAGACGCGCTGCTCGCTCCTGGCGCGCTCGCGCTTGAGCTGTGCCAGCTCGCTGGTCAGCGCGATGATCTCCTGATCCAGCTCCTGGCGGGCGTTGAGGCCGTATTTGCCGGTGTAGGCGTTGACGCCGAAATAGCCGACGATCGCCGCCGCCATCGCATAGAGGGCAAGGCCGGTCAGGATCGATTTCAGGCGCGCGCGGGAGACCATCTTGGGAAGATGGGGCAGGTTGGTTAAGGGAGTGCTAATCGTCCTCTCCCTGCGCGTCGCTCCAGCCGCCGATCGCGGCGAGGCAAGCTATCTCCACGCGTCATGGCCGGGCCTGTCCCGGCCATCCACGTGCTTTGCCTGGGATGACGAAGAACGTGGATGCCCGGGACAAGCCCGGGCATGACGGAGAGTTGAGCGGCCTTGGCTTCCAGTTTCAGCCGTGATGCTTCGCGACGTGGGCGGCGAAGGCGTCGATATAGGCCTGGAGCACAGGCTTCAGCGACTCCTTGACCAGATTGCCCTCGGCATCAAAGGCGTCGCCAATGGCGTTCAGATAGGTCTCCGGCTGTTGCATGATCGGGCCGGTAATACCAGGCAGGATGGTTTGCAAATGCTTGGCCGCGCTGACCCCGCCGAGCGGGCCCGGCGAATTGGAGATGATGCCGACCGGCTTGCCATTGAAGGAGCTTTTGCCATAGGGCCGCGAGGCGACGTCGATGGCGTTCTTCAGAGCACCAGGGATGGAGCGGTTGTATTCGGGCGTGACGAAGATAACGCCGTCCGACTTCTGAAGCTTATCGCGGAACGCCAGCCAGTCCGCGGGAGGCGCGCCCTCGAGGTCCTGATTGAAGAACGAGATGCCGGCCGGCGTGATCACCTCGAGCTTGAGCGAGCTAGGTGCGAGCTTGGCGAGCGCATTGGCGATCTTGAGCGAAAAGCCGGCCTTGCGCACGCTGCCGGCGATTACGACGATATTGTAGGCCATGGAATGTCCTTCGAACTTGAGCGGGAGTGCCGGGAGCGCACTTAAGCGATCCGGACCAATGGATGCAAGTGCATGAACCGGCTCGATTTGGAAACGCTGCGTTTCTCGAACGTATCCCTTGGCTTCTCCGGGCGACATCGCGCCCTTTGGCTGTTGGCCAAAACATTCGGGCCGCCAAGCGGCGGCCCGATCTCTCGCCCAAACGGCTAACTCCGATCAGATCGTCGGATTCCACGCCGACGGAATCAGGCGGTATTTGGCGCCGTCCTTCACGACATGCCCGACCGACGGGAAGGTGAAGTGGAAGCCGATCACGGTCGCTTTCTCGGCCGCCGCCATGTCGTAGAATTTGTGGCGCGTCGTCTGCGCCATCGCCGGATCAGCGTCGAACATCACGTGCCAGTCCGGATTGCGCAGGAAGAATTCCGGAATGTTGGTGACATCGGACTGGATCAGCACTTTGGCATCGCCCGATGCGACCGCGAACGAGGTGTGGCCTGGCGTGTGACCCGGCGTCGCGATCGAGGTGATGCCGGGTGCGACCTCCTTGCCCCACTCGTACTTGGTGACCTTGGACTCGAGGCCGGCAAAGGTCTTCTTCACGTTGGCGAAATAGTTCTTCATCATCGGGTTGGACTCCGCCTTGGCGACGTTGTCCTCGCTGGTCCAGAACTCCCAGTCCTTGCCCGGCACCATGATCTCTGCATTCGGGAAGGCGAGCGTGCCATCGGCGAGACGGAGGCCGTTGGTGTGGTCGGGATGCAGATGCGACAGCAGCACGACATCGATGTTCTTCGGGTCGACGCCAGCGGCCTGGAGATTTTGCAGGGTGCGGCCGACCGCGCCCTTGCTCGGCTCGAGATTGGCGACGCCGTTGCCGGTATCGATTAGCACGAGCTTGGAGCCGGTGTTGATGAGCTGCGGATTGAACGGCACCGTGACCATGCCCTTTGGCATGTAGGCCGCCTCGCCCGCGGCCAGCGCCTCGTCCTTCGGTATGTTGACGACGAACTTCTCCGGCATCGGGAAGGTGCGCGCACCATCGTTGATCGACGTGCACTCGTAGCTGCCGACCTTGTAGCGATAGAAGCCCGGCGCCTGCGTCCCAGCCGGCTGCACTGAGGCATTGGCGGTGGTCGGTCCAAGCCCGGTAACGGCGGCCGCACTGAGGGCGGCGGCACCTGCGAGCAGGTGACGGCGATTGAGGTCGGTCATGCAGAGGTCCCCTTCTGAACGCCTTGCGGTTTTTCCGCTTTCAACGGCGGCGGGAATAATCGCCCGCTTCGCTCAGAAGGCAAGTCCCTTCTTCCGGTGACGTGCCGTCGCACATCACGATAATTTATTTGGGTTGAGGGGGAATTTTTCGGCGATCGCCTGTCTGCGCCAGTATCGCTTCGGTGCATGGCCGTAGACTCGCTTGAAGGCGTGTCCGAAGGCGCTCTCCGACGAGTATCCAAGCTGCGCGGCCGTTGCCGAAACGGTCGCTCCACGTCGAAGAAGATCGCGTGCAAGTCGCATTCGCCATCTAAGCAGGTAGTCGAGCGGCGCCAGCCCCACCAGAGACTTGAACCGCTTCGAAAACGCGGATCGCGACATGGCGATCGCTTCGGACAATGCTTCCAGGGTCCAGGGGTGAGCGGCGTCTTCGTGTATCAGCCTGATGGCCTTGCCGATCCTGGCGTCGACCAGTGCGTTGATCCATCCCAAACCCTCGCCGGAATCCTGATCCAGCGCCGCGCGGAGCACCTGGACGAGCAGGACGTCGGCAAGCCTGTCGGTGAGTACGGCCGCTCCGATTCCCGTCCCCCTGATTTCAAGGTCGAGAATCTCGAGCGTGGAATGAATGACGGCTGCCGATGGACTGCGCGACGGTATGAGCAGAAAGCGAGGGAGCGCATCGAGCAGCAATCCGGCGTCCGACGCTTCGAAACCGAAACTGCCGGCAAGCAGAACGGTATCGCGGCCCGCGTGACGCGCGACATCCGACTGCGTCCAATCGAACGCCGCTATACCGTCTTCGGGAGCAAGGCGTTGGTCGTTGGCCAGAACATAGGCTGGTGCATTGGCCAGAAGAAAGCAGTCGCCGGAGACAAGCCGATGATGGGCTTCGTCGCCGAAATCGATCCAGCAATCACCTCGGATGACCGCGCCGAACTTAAGGGCGGGTTTGGCCGGGAACCGATACGACCAATTGCCGCCCGCCTCGAACCTCGTGCAACGCGCAGCGCGAACGTTCAGGAGCGAGAAGACCTGAGACAGCGGGTCCAAGGTCTTGTGCCTATCCGAGGGTTTATCCAAGGCTTGATCCGATCTCGACGATTTTCGAGCACTTCGAGCATAGATCATCCTCGATTCCGATGCGAAGGTGATCTCGCAACGAATTGCGTGGAACATCTATGACAGGCATCGCAGGCAAGGTCATCGCCATCACGGGCGCCAGCAGCGGAATTGGCGAAGCCGCCGCCCGGCATCTCGCAGAACGTGGCGCCATCGTGATCCTCGGCGCACGGCGCGCCGACCGGCTGCAGATTCTGGCCGCGAGCATCGCCTCAAAGGGCGGAAAGGCGTCGTACCTCGTCACCGACGTCAGGCAACGCGAGGATGTCGCCAGGCTCGTCGGACTTGCCACGGACCGATACGGGAAGCTGGACGTCCTGATCAACAATGCGGGGATTGCCCCGATTTCCCGCCTTGACGACCTGAGGGTCGACGACTGGGACGACATGATCGACGTGAACGTGAAAGGCGTGCTCTACGGAATCGCCGCCGCCCTGCCCGTCTTTCGACGTCAGGGCTTCGGTCATTTCATCAACACCCTGTCGACCGCCGGCATCAAGATCGTTCCGACAATGGCGGTCTACGCGGGATCGAAGAATGCTGTCAGGGCGATTTCCGAAGGGCTTCGTCAGGAGGCCGGCCCCTCGCTTCGGGTGACAACCATCTCACCCGGTTATGTCGACACCGAACTGCCGTCCTCCATGACGGATTCCGCGTTGCGGGAGCAAGGGCAGGCAAGCATGAAGGCGATGGCCATTCCGGCGAGCGCAATCGCGGAGGCGATGGCCTTCGCGATTGCGCAGCCGGATAGCGTGGACGTCGGCGAGATCGTCATTCGCCCCACGGCTCAGGCATAAACTCGATCAGGCCTGGACGCCGTTGCGCGTCACGACTTATTCGGGTTGATGAGGAATTTTTCGCCGGTGGCACGTTTGGCGTACACCGCGATGTTGGCGGGATCGAGCGCCTCGGCGAGCGACACCACCTTGGTGTAGTGGCTGGCGAAGGTGGTCTTGAGCTCGGACGCGACGCGCTGGCGCAGGCGACCGATCTCGGCCGGACCGATCTTCTGGAGGAACGGCGTGAGCAGCCAGCCGCCGACGCCCCAGCTCAGGCCAAACGAGCGGTTCAGCTCGGTCGGGCGCGTGTCGAGGCTGCCGTAGATATAGACCTGCTTGTACACGTTGGAGCCGTAGCGGCTGTATTCCTTCGCGGTCTTGTTGGCCGCGATCTCCATCGCGGTAAGAATCTGGCTCGCCAGCTTGCCGCCGCCGATGGCGTCGAAGGCAATCGTGGCGCCGGTCTCGACCAGCGCGTTGGTGAGGTCGTCCATGAAGCTCGCCGCGCTGGAATCCACGACATGCTTGGCGCCGATCTTGTGCAGGATGTCGGCCTGCTCCTTGCTGCGCACGATGTTGACGAGACCGATGCCGTCCTTGATGCAGATCTTGTTGAGCATTTGGCCGAGATTGGAGGCGGCGGCCGTGTGCACGAGCGCCTTGTGGTTCTCGCGCCGCATCGTCTCGGTCATGCCGAGCGCGGTCAGCGGATTGACGAACCAGGAGGCGCCGTCGGCCGCCGTGGTGCCTGCCGGCAGTTCCATGACGTCGCGGACCTTCAGCACGCGATATTGCGTGTACATGGCGCCGCCGATCATCGACACCGTTTTGCCCATCAGCGCCTTCGCGGCATCCGATGATCCGGTCCGGATCACCGTGCCGGCGCCCTCGTTGCCGACCGGCAATGACTGATCGAACCTGGCCGCCATCATTCGCATCGCGCCCTCAGGCATTTTCGCGGTGATGACCGGTGCGTCCTTGGTGCCGGAGGCCTGGGCCGCCGACATGTCGGCGGCCCCGATCAGGAGCCCGAGGTCGGAGGGGTTGATCGGCGTGGCTTCGACGCGAACCACGACCTCATCGTCGGCCGGCTCCGGTGTCGGGACATTCACGAGGGACAATTCCAGCTCGCCGCTCTTCTTCAGCAGCGAACGTAGTTGCAGTCCGGTCTTGCCGTCGCTCATGTCGATCCTCCCCTGTCCTTTCTTCGCGAGTCGAAGCGCCGGCTTATGCCAGCGCCTTCAGTGCCGCCCTGCCGCCGTAGAGCGCCTGCTTGCCGAGCTGCTGCTCGATACGCAGGAGCTGGTTGTATTTGGCGGTGCGGTCGGAACGCGCAAGGGAGCCGGTCTTGATCTGACCGCAATTGGTGGCGACCGCGAGGTCGGCAATGGTGGAATCCTCGGTCTCGCCGGAGCGGTGCGACATCACCGAGGTGTAGCCGGCCTTGTGCGCCATCTCGACGGCGGCGAGCGTCTCGGTCAGCGTGCCGATCTGGTTGACCTTGATCAGGATCGAGTTGGCCCGGCCCGCTTTGATGCCTTCGGCGAGGCGCTTGACGTTGGTGACGAAGAGATCGTCGCCGACGAGCTGGCACTTCTTGCCGATGAGGTCGGTGAGCTCCTTCCAGCCGTCCATGTCGTCTTCCGACATGCCGTCCTCGATCGTGACGATCGGATAGCGCGCGACGAGGTCCGCAAGATACTTGGCCTGCTCGGAGATCGAGCGGGACTTGCCCTCGCCTTCATAGACGTACTTGCCGTCCCTGAAGAACTCGGTCGAGGCGCAGTCGAGCCCGAGCACGATGTCGGAGCCCGCCTTGAAGCCGGCCTTGCCGATCGCGTTCATGACGAAGTCGAGCGCCGCGTCCGCCGACGGCAGGTTCGGGGCGAAGCCGCCCTCGTCGCCGACATTGGTGTTGTGACCGGCCTTCTTCAGCTCGGACTTCAGCGTGTGGAAGACTTCCGCGCCGTAGCGCAAGCCCTCGGCAAAGCTCGACGCGCCGACCGGGAGGATCATGAATTCCTGGAAGTCGATCGGGTTGTCGGCGTGCACGCCGCCATTGATGATGTTCATCATCGGCACCGGCAAGAGCCGCGCCGAGGTACCGCCGACATAACGGTAGAGCGGCATGTCGAGCGAGTTCGCGGCCGCCTTGGCGCAGGCCAGCGACACACCGAGGATGGCGTTGGCGCCCAGCCGGCTCTTGTTCGGCGTGCCGTCGAGGTCGATCATGATCTGGTCGATCTGGGCCTGCTGCTCGACATCGAGGCCGCTCAGGGCCTCGAAGATCTCGCCATTGACGGCGCTGACTGCCTTGGAGACGCCCTTGCCGAGATAGCGGGCCTTGTCGCCGTCGCGCAGTTCCACTGCCTCATGGGCGCCAGTCGAGGCTCCCGACGGCACCGCGGCGCGGCCGAGCGCGCCGTCTTCCAGCACGACATCGACCTCGACGGTGGGATTGCCCCGGCTATCGAGGATTTCGCGGCCGATGATGTCGATGATGGCGGTCATGATGTGCACTTCCGTTCGTTAGGGCTGATCGGTGTCGCGGGTCTTACACGGGCCGCAAGCAAATGTGAACGCTTGGACGAGCCGCTTCGACTGACGCATGAAGAACCTCAGATTATGCTCGACGACATCTGCTCCGCGCGTCCATCCTCAATCCTAGACAGTCGGGGTAACGCCATGAATCGCCGCCAGTTTCTTGCCTCGAGCGCCGCCCTCCTCGCCGTCCGCCCAAGTTTTGCGCAGGAAGGCCCGTTCCGGACAAAATACTTCCCGATCAGCCCAGGCATCGGCCTGCACGATCTCACGCCCGCTCCTGATGGCACCGTGTGGTTCACGGCGCAGGGCAAAGGCCTACTCGGCAGACTCGATCCAAAGGATGGCACCTTCAAGACGGTCAGCCTCGGCCAGGGCGCCGCCCCGCATGGCGTGACCATCGGCCCCGACGGCGCGCCATGGATCACCGAGGGCGGCCAGAATGCGATCGCGCGGGTCGATCCCGGCGATCTCAAGGTCACGCTGTTCCGCCTGCCGGAAAAGTTCGCCGCCGCCAATCTCAACACCGGCGTGTTCGATAAGGAAGGCACCTACTGGTTCACGGGCCAGTCGGGCTACTACGGCCGGCTCACGCCGAAGTCGGGCGAGATGACGGTCTTCAAGGCACCAAAAGGCATCGGGCCCTACGGCATCACCGTCACGCCCAAGGGCGACATCTGGTACGCCTCCCTCGCCGGCAGCTACATCGCCAAAGTCGATCTTGCAAACGGCAAT
Organism: Bradyrhizobium sp. Rc2d; assembly: GCF_900099855.1. Lineage (NCBI taxonomy): Bacteria > Pseudomonadati > Pseudomonadota > Alphaproteobacteria > Hyphomicrobiales > Nitrobacteraceae > Bradyrhizobium > Bradyrhizobium sp. Rc2d. Next base: position 77,332 of record NZ_FNCU01000008.1, read on the forward strand.
GCCCGCGTCGTGCAGCCGCCGACAGCGAATGCGGGCTCACGGCGCGTCTGGTCGGATTCAAAGAACCGGATCTGGGTCAGCGAATGGAATAGCGGCCATGTCTCGGTGCACGATCCCGCCAATGGCTCCTGGAAGACATGGAAGCTGCCGGGCGAACGTCCCCGCGCCTATGCCGTCTATGTCGACGACAAGGACAAGGTCTGGCTGAGCGATTTCTCCGCCAATGCCATCGTCCGTTTCGATCCCACCACTGAAAAGTTCAACGTCTTCGCCAGCGACAAAGCCAATGCCAACGTCCGCCAGCTCGACGGCCGTCCGGGCGAGCTGTGGGGTTGTGAGTCCGGCAACGACCGGATCGTCATGATCCAGACGATCGCGGCCGGTTGACGGCCGCGACATTTGCGTCCATCCCGGCATCCGAAACAGGATGTGACGACGATGGCGAAGAAATCCCTCCAGCTCGGTCGTGCGGTCGAGTGGCCGCACACACCGGAAGAAGCCCAGCTCGACCGCGTGCCCAACCCGCAAAAGGGCACTGATTATCTGGTGCGCTTCACCGTGCCGGAATTCACCTCGCTCTGCCCGGTCACGGGACAGCCGGATTTCGCGCATCTGGTGATCGACTACGCGCCGGGCGCGTGGCTGCTGGAGTCGAAATCGCTGAAACTCTACATCGCGAGCTTCCGCAATCACGGCGCCTTCCACGAGGACTGCACCGTGATGATCGGCAAGCGCATCGCGAGCGAGATCAAGCCGAAATGGCTACGCATCGGCGGCTACTGGTATCCGCGCGGCGGCATCCCGATCGACGTGTTCTGGCAGACCGGCCGCGTGCCGAAGGGCCTGTGGGTGCCTGAGCAAGGCGTCGCGCCCTATCGTGGACGGGGCTAGAGCATGATCCGGAAAAGTGTGAAGCGGTTTTCCGAAAAGATCATGCTCAAACAAAGAGCTAAAGCGAGATGACGATTCAACCCAATCTCATCGCGCTTTAGCGTGCTCTTGTCCCACCTGGCGCGGCATTGACCGACGTGCTCAGGCCCGCGCGTCTGACGGCGCCCGCTGCTTGAGCAGCTGGGCGCAGACGAAGCCCAGCACCATCATGATCACGGCGCTCGCGAACAGGGTCGGCACTTTGCCGGCATGCTGGAGGCCGAAGCCATAGGCGAGCGGCCCCACGGTTTGCCCCATGAAGAAGAAGAACGAATGCAGCGACAGCGCGGTGGCCCGCGCCTCGACCGAGAGCTCGCTGGCGAAGACCTGGAGACAGCCATGGGCGATGTAGAAGCCCCATCCCATCACGATGAGATTCAGGGCCTGCACCTCCCAGCGTGGCCCGAAGGCGACGGCAATGAGCTGTGAGGCAACCAACGTCATGCCCGCGATCATCATGCCCTTCATGCCGAGCCACGGCAGCAGGCGCGACACCGTCAACGTGTAGAACAAGCCGCCAACCGCAAAGCCCGCGATGACGATACCGGCGATCGAGAGCGAGGTCTGCCCGAGCTCGAACAGGAACGAGGCGATGTAGGGAAACAGGCCGAGCACGCAACAGCCCTCGATGAACACGGCCGAGTAGCAGACATAGGCGTTCGGATTGGTGAAGATGGTGCGATAGCCGGCCTTCAGCGCCGATAGGCTGGTCTTCGGTGGATGCTTGACCTTGGCGCCGTGAAAGCCGGCGGCAACCGCGATCGAGGCGACGATTACGAGCACGCCGAGCACCGCGAGCACGCCGCGCCAGCCGAGAAAATCGCCGATCAGCCCGGAGGCCGAGGCGCCGAGCAGATTGCCGGTCATCGCGCCGGCGAGCGTGCGGCTGATCGCAACTTGGCGTTTCTCTGGCCCAACGAGATCGCTGGTCAGGCTCAGCGCCACCGGAAACACGCCGCCCGAGCCGATGCCGGCGAGAATGCGGGTCGCAAACAAAACCGAGAACGAGGTCGAGAGCGCGCCTAGGATGTTGGCAAGGCCGAGCAGCGCGAGGCAGCCGATCATCAGCCGCGTCTTGCCGAACAGATCGGCGGCAGCGCCAATGATGGGCTGGATGATCGAGAAGGTGAAGGCGAACACCGCGGCAAAGCCCGCGGCGGTCGCGATGCTGACGCCAAAGTCCTCGGCGATGTGCGGCAGCACCGGATCGAGCGCGCGTGCCGAGAGCGCTGCGGCGAAGCTTGCGCCTGATATGACGTAAAGCGCTGTCGGCAAGCCGTGATCGTGCGGCCGCGCCTCGCCGTGCTGCATCAGCGCGGATTCTTTGCGAGCGCGTCGAACGCCATCAGTCTAGCAATCAGGCCCTCGAACTCGCGCAGCGGCACCATGTTGGGGCCATCGGAGGGCGCGCGATCAGGATCGGGATGGGTCTCGATGAAGACGCCAGCCACGCCAACGGCAACAGCCGCGCGTGCCAGCACCGGCACGAATTCGCGCTCGCCGCCCGACGACGTCCCCTTTCCGCCCGGCTGCTGCACCGAATGGGTGGCATCGAAGATCACGGGCGCGCCGGTGGTGCGCGCCAGGATCGGCAATGCGCGCATGTCGGAGACCAGCGTGTTGTAGCCGAAGGAGGCGCCGCGCTCGGTGACGAGCACGTTGGGATTGTTCGCGCGCGCGATCTTGGTGACGACATTGGCCATGTCCCAGGGTGCCAGGAACTGGCCCTTCTTGACGTTGACGACCTTGCCGGTCGCGGCCGCCGCGAGCAGCAGGTCCGTCTGCCGGCAAAGGAAAGCGGGAATCTGCAGGACGTCGACGGCCTGCGCCACCTCGGCGCATTGCGTGGCCTCGTGCACGTCGGTGAGGACAGGCAGGCCGAGCGAGGAGCGGATTTCGGCGAAGATCGGCAGCGACTGCGCAAGGCCAAGCCCGCGCGCCGCCGATGCGCTGGTGCGGTTGGCCTTGTCGAACGAGGTCTTGTAGACGAGCCCGATGTTCAGCCGCGCGGCGATCTCCTTCAGCGCGGAGGCGACCTCCAGCGCATGCTGGCGGCTCTCGAGCTGGCATGGCCCGGCAATGACCGAGATCGGCAGGTCATTGCCGAATCTGACCGTGCCAATGGTGACGACCGGCGCCGCTGACGTCGTAGAGCTCAAGGCAAATCCCTCGTTTCGGCGCGACCATAGCCGTGATGAGGGTCGGATCAACCCTATTCGGCCAGGGCGGTCAGAATATCAGGGTTGCGCGGAGGCTCCCTTTGCGGCTGCGCACGCCGGCCGGCGCTCACTTCACCGCGGAGAATGCGGTCGGCGCCAGGATCTGACTGACGATGTTGGCGACGATCTGGCCGTCGGCTTCGCTCTCGGCGCGCGCTTTCATCCAGTCGGGATCGGCAATGAACTTGCCCCACTTCGTCTCGCGCTCGGCGAGCGACTCCCAGGCCAGGAAATAGGTCAGCTCCTGGTTGGATTCACCGATCAGCGTGGTGAAGAAGCCGGCCTGCTTGATGCCGTGCTTCTCCCAGATCTTCAGCGTAGCGGTCTCGAACCGCTTCAAGAGCGCCGGCAGCCGGCCGGGGACACAGTGATAAACGCGCATCTCGTAGATCATTGGAGTTCACTTCTGCATTGTTGTTCTTGCGGCTGGGAGTTGTCGCAACAAATTGCGCGATCGTCAAAGGCGAAGGGAGCCCGCTACACCAGCCGGCTCTGCACCATCGCCGCCTGAATGAAGGACGCGAACAGCGGATGCGGCTCGAAGGGCCGCGACTTCAGTTCGGGGTGGAACTGGACGCCGATGAACCAGGGATGATCCTCGTACTCGACGATCTCCGGCAGCACGCCGTCGGGCGATAGCCCAGAGAATTTCAGGCCGTGTTGCTCGAGGCGGTCCTTGTAGGCCGTGTTGACCTCGTAGCGATGGCGGTGACGCTCGGAGATTTCCGTCGCGCCGCCATAGACCTCTGAGACGCGGCTGCCACGATTGAGCGTTGCCGGATAGGCCCCCAGCCGCATCGTGCCGCCGAGATCGCCGGCCTGCGAGCGCTTCTCGAGCTCGTTGCCACGCAGCCATTCCGTCATCAGGCCGACCAGGGGCTCCTTGGTCGGGCCAAACTCGGTGGAGTTGGCCGCCTCGATGCCGACGAGGTTTCGCGCGGCCTCGATGACAGCCATCTGCATGCCGAAGCAGATGCCGAAATACGGCACGTCGCGCTCGCGCGCGAACTGCGCCGCCTTGATCTTTCCCTCCGCGCCGCGCTGGCCGAAGCCGCCGGGCACCAGGATGCCGTTGACGTGCTCGAGGAACGGCGCGGGATCTTCCTTCTCGAAGATCTCGCTCTCGATCCAGTCGAGATTGACCTTCACCTTGTTGGCGATGCCGCCATGCGACAGCGCCTCGATCAGCGACTTATACGCATCCTTCATGCCGGTGTACTTGCCGACGATGGCAATGGTGACGTTGCCTTCGGGATTGCGGACGCGCTCGTTGATCTCTTGCCAGCTGCGCAGCTCCGGCGGAATCCGCGAGCCAATACCGAAGGCGGCGAGCACTTCGTCGTCGAGGCCTGCATTGTGGTAGGCCTCGGGCACGGCGTAGATGTTGTCGACGTCGCGCGCCTCGATCACGGCGCTTTCGCGCACGTTGCAGAACAGACCCAGCTTGCGCCGCTCCTCCTTCGGGATCGCGCGGTCGGTGCGGCAAAGCAGGATGTCCGGCTGGATGCCGATCGAGCGCAGCTCCTTCACCGAGTGCTGCGTCGGCTTGGTCTTGAGCTCGCCGGCGCTGGGGATGTAGGGCAGCAGCGTGAGATGGATGTAGACGGCGTGATCGCGCGGCAGCTCGTTCTTGAGCTGGCGGATCGCCTCGAAGAACGGCAGGCCCTCGATGTCGCCGACGGTGCCGCCGATCTCGACCAGCACGAAGTCGTAATCGTCATTGCCGTCGAGGACGAATTCCTTGATGGCGTTGGTGACGTGCGGAACCACCTGGATGGTCGCGCCGAGATAATCGCCGCGGCGCTCCTTGGAGATGATGTCCTGGTAGATGCGCCCCGTGGTGATGTTGTCGGCCTTGGTCGCCGGCCTGCCGGTGAAGCGCTCGTAGTGACCGAGATCGAGATCGGTCTCCGCGCCGTCATCGGTCACGAACACTTCGCCGTGCTGATACGGCGACATCGTGCCGGGATCGAGGTTGAGATAGGGGTCGAGCTTGCGGAGGCGGACCTTGTAGCCCCGGGCTTGCAACAGCGCACCGAGTGCCGCCGAGGCCAGACCCTTGCCGAGCGAAGAAACCACGCCGCCGGTGATGAATATGTACCGCGCCATGGGACTTAACCTCTAATCCCTCGAATTCGATTCGCCAAAGCGATTCGTATTCCGCCCCAAAGATTTTGCGGGCCTGTGGGTGATCCAGAACTGAAAGTGGTGACAGTGCCTTGATGGGGACTTTTGCTGCAGGACGGTAGAAGCCGCCCTGCATGGCCCCCCTGCTTTATTGCGAGCGCGGCACCTGCGGGCCGGCGGGCGCCTGGTTCTGCTGCTGCTCGTCGGCCTTCTTCAGCGAATCCAGGATGCCGCCCGAGGTCGGCGGTGCGATCGGCGACCCGCCGGCCGGCTGGGTTTGCGACGGCTGGCCGATGATCGACGACGGCTTGCGGTCGTAGCCGGCGTACCAGGACAGGAACAGGCTGGTGAGGAAGAAGCCAACGGCCAAAACCGCAGTGGTCCGCGTCAAAAGGTTCGCCGTGCCGCGGCTCGACATGAAGCCCGCGCCTCCGCCCATGCCGAGGCCGCCGCCTTCCGACTTCTGGAGCAGGACGGCGCCGATCATGACGGCGACGATCATGAGGTGGATGACGATGACAACGGTCTGCATAGTATCCTTCCGTCACAAGCGGGCGGCGCCTGACGGCGGCCGATCGCGCTTCGCGGGTTTTCCTGAAGTTGCGCGGTGTTACACGATCGGAGGGGGTATTGCCACCCCCGATCGGGCCCGGACCAACGGTTTGAATGAGCTAGGGACAGCCCTTGGCAATCGCAAGGAAATCGGCCGCCTTCAGGCTGGCGCCGCCGACCAGCGCGCCGTTGACGTTTTTCACCGCCATCAGCTCGGCCGCATTCGAGGGCTTGACCGAACCGCCGTAAAGGATCCGCATCTTGGCACCGTCGGCCTTGAACCGGGAAATCAGGAGCTCCCGGATAAAGCCATGAATTTGCTCGACATCCTGGGACGTGGGGGTCAGGCCTGTGCCGATCGCCCATACCGGCTCATAGGCCACGACCAGATTGGCTGCGGTGGAGCCGTCCGGCAGTGAGCCGTCGAGCTGGCCGCGCAGGATATCCAGGGTCTGGCCGGCATCGCGCTGGCCTTGCGTCTCGCCGATGCAGACGATCGCCGTCGCCCCGGCGCGCCAGGCTGCCTCGGCCTTCTGCCGGACCAGGGCATCGCCCTCGCCGTGGTCGGCGCGCCGCTCGGAATGACCGACAATGATGGCGGTTGCGCCGGCATCCACCAGCATTTCGGCGGCAACATCGCCGGTATGGGCGCCGGAGGCCTTGGGATGGCAGTCCTGGGCCCCCACCGCGACCTTCTTGCCCCGCGCCTTGTCGGCGAAGGCGGCGATCAGGGTTGCGGGCGGGCAGACCAGCAGGTCGGCCTTGGCAGCCACGTCCGCCGCGCCGTTGAGCATGGCGTCGAATTCGGCAGCCTGGGCCTTCAGGCCGTTCATCTTCCAGTTGCCGGCGATCAGCGGTCGGATGGCGTCGGTCATGTCAGTGTCCAGCAAAATGAGGTTTGTGCATGCGCTAGCAGAGCTGTCGCGGCAGTTCCAGAGACCAGAGGCTTTTAACCGCAGCTTCGAGGCGCCGCATGAGGTGAGGTTGCGGGGGGAAAGCCGCCACTTTATGATGATCTATCAATTTGGTGACGCGCTTTTGCGGAATCTGCATTAAGACGCGCTCCCGTTCCCCTCCTGCCAAACAAGTTGGACCAAATGCTTCGAGGAATGCGCAAGGCCTCATCAAACTGGCTCGGCAAGACCATTATGGCCGTGGTGATGGGCGTGTTGATCGTCAGTTTCGGCATTTGGGGCATCGCCGACATCTTCCGCGGCTTCGGGCAGTCCACGGTGGCCAAGGTCGGCAGCACCGAGATTTCGCTCAACGAGTTCCGCCAGATCTACACCGACCGCCTGCAACAGATCAGCCGCCAGTTCGGCCGTCCGCTGACGCCCGATCAGGCACGTGCCTTCGGCCTCGACCGCCAGGTGCTCCAGCAGACCATCGCCGAAGCCGCCATCGACGAAGAGGCGCGCCGGCTCGGGCTCGGCCAGTCTGACGACCAGATCCGCCAGGTCATCATGAACGACCCCAACTTCAAGGGAGTCGGCGGCAACTTCGATGCGAATCGCTTCCAGGCCGTGATCCGCAATTTCGGCTATACCGAGCAGCGCTACGTCGCCGAGCAGCGCAAAGTGTCGCTGCGCCGGCAGATCACCGGCACGATTGGCGCCGGCCTCGAGCCGCCGAAAACCATGCTCGACGCGTTGACGCGCTTCCAGAGCGAGCAGCGCGCCATCGAGTTCGTCAGGCTCGACGCCGCGCAGGCAGGCCAGATCGAGGCGCCCTCGCCCGAGACGCTCGCCGCCTATTTCGAGGATCACAAGGTCCAGTTCCGCGCGCCCGAATATCGCAAGATCGCCTTCGTCGTGGTCTCGCCGGAGGAGATCGGCAAGTGGTCCGAGGTGTCGGACGAGGACGCCAAGAAAGTGTTCGACCAACGCAAGAACCGGCTCGGGGCGCCGGAGAAGCGCCAGATCCAGCAGATCGTGTTTCCGAACTTGGCGGAGGCGCAGACCGCACGCGAGCGCCTCGTCGGCGGGATGTCGTTCGAGGACCTCGGCAAGGAGCGCGGGCTGAGCGCCTCCGACGTCGATCTCGGGCTCGTGACCAAATCTTCGCTCGATCCCGCCGTCGGCGATGCCGCCTTCGCGCTTCCTGCAGGCGAGATCAGCCAGCCGATCCAGGGCGGGCTTGGCGTCGCGATCGTCAAGGTCGACAAGGTCGAGCCGGGCAAAGAGGCGGACTACGCCAGCGTTGCGGGCGACATCAAGCGCGAGATCGCGACCGAGCGCGCGCGCGTCAAGGTCGCCGATCTCCGCGACAAGATGGAGGACGAGCGTGGCGGCGGCTCCAGCGTGATCGACGCGGCGCAGAAGCTCGGGCTCACGGCGGTGACCATCGACGCCGTCGACCGTTCCGGCCGCGCCCCGAACGGCCAGCCGGTCGCCAATATTCCGCAGGGCCTCGACGTGGTGTCGCAGGCCTTCAACACCGACGTCGGCGTCGACAACGACTCGATCTCGTTCAAGGGCGGCTATGTCTGGTACGACGTCATCGCGATCACGCCCTCGCGCGACCGCAATCTCGACGAGGTTCGCGACCAGGTCGAGGCGCGCTGGCGCCAGGACCAGGTGGCGGCCAAGCTGAAGACCAAGGCGACCGAGATGGTGCAGAAGCTCGAATCCGGCAGCAAGCTCGCCGATGAAGCTGCTGCGATCGGCGCCAAGGTCGAGACCGCGACCGGCTTCAAGCGCGATGACTCGCCTGCCGGCGTACCCGCAACCGTCGTATCGGCCGCCTTCCGCACCGCCAAGGACGGCGTCGGACAGACGCCCGTGAGCGGCGGCAGCGAAGTGATCGTCTTCCGGGTCACCGACATCGTCGAACCCACGGTGGACGCCGCCTCCGACGCCGTGAAGAAGCTGAAGGACAGCCTCGACCGCGCGCAGACCGAGGAGCAGGTCGCTTCCTACGTCAACAAGCTTGAAACCGACATCGGGACCACCATTAATCAGGCCGCCTTCGCGCAGGTGACCGGCGCGAACCAGTGAGTTGAAAGCACGCGATGGACGACCTGAAATCGATCATTGGAAAAGTGGCGACCGGCGCCAGCCTGTCGCGTGACGAAGCCGCCTCCGCCTTCGACGCCATGATGTCGGGCGAAGCCACGCCCTCGCAGATGGGCGGCCTGTTGATGGCGCTCAGGGTGCGCGGCGAGACCGTGGACGAGATCACCGGCGCCGTTACGGCGATGCGCTCCAAGATGCTGGCCGTGACGGCGCCGCCTGACGCCGTCGACATCGTCGGCACCGGCGGCGACGGCTCCGGCTCGGTCAATGTCTCGACCTGCGCCTCCTTCATCGTCTCGGGCGCCGGCGTGCCGGTGGCCAAGCACGGCAACCGCGCGCTGTCCTCGCGCTCGGGCGCCGCCGACGTGCTCGCCTCGCTCGGCGTGAAGATCGACCTCAGGCCCGAGCAGGTCGGACATTGCGTGCGCGAATGCGGCATCGGCTTCATGTTCGCCCCCGCCCACCATCCCGCCATGAAGAACGTTGGCCCGACCCGGGTCGAGCTTGCGACGCGCACGATCTTCAACCTGCTCGGCCCCCTGTCCAATCCGGCCGGCGTCAAGCGACAGATGGTCGGCGTATTCTCGCGGCAATGGGTGCAGCCGCTGGCGCAGGTGCTCAAGAACCTCGGCTCGGAGTCCGCCTGGGTCGTGCATGGCTCCGATGGCCTCGACGAGATCACACTGACCGGCCCGACGTTCGTCTCCGCCCTCCAGAATGGCGAGATCCGGAATTTCGAAGTGACGCCGGAAGAGGCCGGCCTGTCGCGCTGCGAGACCGGCGCACTCAAAGGAGGCGACGCCGAGGCCAATGCGATCGCGCTGCAAAGCGTGCTCGACGGCAAGCCGAGCCCCTACCGCGACGTCGCGCTGATCAACGCTGCCGCCGCGCTTGTCGTGGCCGGCCGCGCCAAGGATCTCAAGGAGGGCGTTGCGATCGGCGCGAAGTCGCTCGATAGCGGCGCCGCAAGCGCGCGGCTGAAACATCTGATCGCGGTCTCGAACGGCTGGGCCTGATATGTCGGATATCCTGACCAAGATCGAAGCCTACAAGCGCGAGGAGATCGCCGCGGCCAAGCGCGCGCAGCCGCTCTCGATTGTCGAGGCAAAAGCCAAGGCGCAAGCCGCCCCGCGCGGCTTCGTGCGCGCGATCAAGGCGAAGCACGCCAATGGCGACTACGCGCTGATTGCCGAGATCAAGAAGGCCTCGCCGTCGAAGGGACTGATCCGCGCCGATTTCGATCCGCCCCAGCTTGGCAGGGCCTATGAGGCCGGCGGGGCCGCCTGCCTTTCGGTGTTGACCGACACGCAGTCGTTCCAGGGTCATCTCGACTTCATGGGGGCGGCGCGCGCGGCAACGTCACTGCCGGTGCTGCGCAAGGATTTCATGTTCGACACCTATCAGGTGGCGGAGGCTCGCGCTCATGGCGCCGATTGCATCCTGATCATCATGGCCGCGCTCGACGATGCGACCGCCAGGGATCTCGAAGACGCCGCATTCGCCTACGGCATGGATGTGCTGATCGAGATCCATGACCGCGCCGAGCTCAACCGCGCGCTGAAACTTCGCTCGCCGATGATCGGCGTCAACAACCGCAATTTGCGCACCTTCGAGACCACGCTTGCGACCAGCGAGGCACTGGCGCCGCTGATCCCCGCGGACCGGCTGATGGTCGGCGAGAGCGGCATCTTCACAGCCGCAGACCTTGCGCGGCTCGAGCGCGTCGGCATGTCAACCTTCCTGGTCGGCGAGAGCCTGATGCGGCAGGCCGACGTCACCGCCGCCACGCGCACCCTGCTCGCGCGCGAGCCGGCACCGCGCGCGACGGGCACGCGCTGACATGGCGCGCAGGCCTTCCACGACCCGCTCGGCGAAAGCTAAGGCCGGCCCTGCCCTCACCCATATCGGCGCCTCCGGCGAAGCGCGGATGGTGGACGTGTCTGACAAGCCCGCGACCGAACGGCTTGCGGTCGCCGAAGGCCGCGTCATCATGACCAAGGCGACGCTCGATCTGATCGTATCCGGCAACGCCAGGAAGGGCGACGTGCTCGGCACCGCGCGCATCGCCGGCATCATGGCCGCCAAGCGCACCTCCGAGCTGATCCCGCTCTGCCATCCGCTCGCGCTGTCGAAAGTCACGCTCGACATCGAGCCCGATGCGAAACTGCCGGGCTGCCTCGTCCGCGCCAGCGTGAAGGTCACCGGTCCCACCGGCGTCGAGATGGAGGCGCTCACGGCGGTCTCGGTCGCCTGCCTCACCATCTACGACATGATCAAGGCGGTGGAGCGCGGCGTGCGCATCGAGGGCATCCATCTCGTCGAGAAGCTCGGCGGCAAGTCCGGCCATTACCGCGCCTGATCGCGTCGCTCTTGTCCCTCTCGGTGTCGTTGGAAGATGTGTTCGCAGATCACGTGCCAATGCGCTTTCGAGGACCGCCAACATGTTAGATAGTTAAGCCTTGGTTGATCGCGGCACGGCCGGCAGGAATTGATCGGCATCACGGAAGGCCCTCGGCAATTCCTGCACGTCTTGCGTCGCGCGCATCGGTTGCCTTTGTGCCCGGCCGTTCATATCGCGTTAACCGCGCTTCCTAACTTCGCCTCCACACCGTTCCCGTAAACCAACGGATGTTTCCGGGGCCAAGAATTGATCCTGGCGTGTGCACGGCAATGATCCAGCATGATGACGAGATTCGGCAGTCGCCTCTTTGACCAGGCCTTCGCCCGCAGCGGCCCGATCCGCTGGCTGGTGGTGGGCGGCACGCTGCTGATCGCGGCGATCGCCGTTGGCGCGACGCTGATGGCGCAGAATTTCCGCGAACGCGCGCTGCGCAACTCCGGCCGCGAGCTGGAAAACACCGTGCTGATGCTCGCCCATCATTTCGACCAGCAATTGCAGGATTTCGCGGTCATCCAGAAGGATTTCGTCGACCACGTCCGCGCAACCGGCATCAATAATGTGGAGGACTATCGCAAGCGCCTCTCGGGGCAGGACATCCACCGCATGCTGCGCTCGAAGATCGAGGCGCTGCCCTACATGGGCGGGGTCAACGTCATCGACGCCGAAGGTAATCTGGTCAACTCGTCGACGGCATGGCCGGCCCCGAACCTGAACGTTGCCGATCGCGCCTATTTCCGCACTTTCAAATACGATCCCTATTCGCCTGACGTACTGATCGAGCCGCTGCACAGCCGCATCTCGGGCGCCTGGACCATCCTGATCGTCCGCAAGATCCTTGGACCGAACGGCGAGTTCCTGGGCGTCGTCGGGCGCGGCATCGAGCCCGCCAATTTCGAGAAGTTCTTCGCTTCCGTCGTGCTCGGCGAAGGCGCGTCGATCTCGATGCTGCATCGAGACGGCACGCTGCTGGCCCGCTATCCCCTTTCCAGCGAATTGATGGGGCGGAATTTCAAGACCGGCCCGTTCTCGCATCAGAGGGTTTTCGGGCTCGATCACTTCGCCGGCCGCTTCGTGAGCCCTATCGATGGCGACGACCGGCTGATCTCCTCGCGCGCCCTGCCCCACTTTCCGATCCTGATCATGGCCACCATGACGCGCGCGGCGGCCCTGGCGGACTGGCGCGAGCAGATCGGCATCCTGATCTCGGTCGCCGCCTCTTCCGCACTCGCCATCGCGGGCGTGCTGATCGCGGTCGTGCGCAAGCTGCTGGAGCAGCACCGCCTCTCGCGGGAACGGCTGACGCTGGAAAAGCAGCGGCTCGACCGCGCCGTCAACAACATGACGCAGGGCCTCCTGCTGTTCGATGCCGAGCGGCGGCTCGTGATCTGCAACCAGCGCTACATCGAGATGTACGGGCTGTCGGCCGAGACCGTGAAGCCCGGTTCCAGCTTCCACGACATCATCGCCCATCGCAAAGCGACGGGCTCCTTCACCGGCAATGTCGACGACTACGTTGCGCGCGTGCTGCGCGACATCCACCTGCGCAACTCCATGGTGGTCGACACCTCCGACGGCCGCTCGATCCAGATCGTCAACGAACCGCTCGCGGACGGCGGCTGGGTCGCGACGCATGAGGACATCACCGAGCGCCGGCGGACCGAGGAACGCATCACCCACCTCGCCCATTACGACGCGCTGACCGACCTGCCCAACCGCGCCATGTTCCACGAGCATCTGCGCGAAGAGTTGGGTACCATCGCCGACGGCGAAGAGATCGCGGTGCACTACATCGACATCGACGAGTTCAAGGGCGTCAACGACGCACTCGGTCATCTCGTCGGCGACGAGCTGTTGAAATCGGTCGCACAGAGCCTTCGCCGCTGCGCAGGTCCGATGGATTTCGTGGCACGGCTCGGCGGCGATGAATTCGCGATCGTACAGAGCGCAGTAACATCGCCGGAGGAGGTCAACGAGCTCGTCGCGCGGGTGTTCGAGACCATTCGCATGCCGTTCGACTGCATGGGCCATCATCTCACCACGGACGCCAGCATAGGCATCGCCCTTGCGCCGAGACACGGGACCGCGCTGGACCAGATCCTGAAGAATGCCGATATGGCGATGTATGCGGCCAAAGCCGCCGGCCGCCGCACCTATCGCTTCTTCGAGCACGAGATGGACGCCAAGGTCCGCGAGCGGCGGCAGCTCGAGATCGACCTGCGCCACGCCATCGCTCATGGCGGCCTCGAGGTCTATTACCAGCCCTGCCTCGGCCTGAAGGACGACCGCATCACCGGATGCGAGGCGCTGGTACGCTGGCGCCATCCCGAGCGCGGCATGGTCTCACCGGCCGAATTCATCCCGATCGCCGAAGATACCGGCCTGATCAACGAGATCGGCGAATGGGTGCTGGCGACTGCCTGCAGGGATGCAGCAAACTGGCCCGACGACATTCGCCTCGCCGTCAACGTCTCGCCGGTGCAGTTCAAGAGCGGCACGCTGGCACTGAAGATCATGGCCGCCCTCGCCGCCTCCAATTTACCGGCGAGCCGGCTCGAGCTAGAGATCACCGAGGCCGTCCTGATCCGCGACGACGACGCAGCGCTCGCGATCCTGCACCAGCTTCGCGCCATCGGCGTGCGCATCGCGCTGGATGATTTCGGCACCGGCTACTCGTCGCTGAGCTATCTGCACCGCTTCCCCTTCGACAAGATCAAGATCGACCGCTGCTTCGTCGACGACATCGCCGGCCCCGACGGCTCCGCCAGCATCGTCCAGGCCGTCGTCAACCTCGCGGCCGCCCGCCGCATGACCACCACGGCCGAGGGCGTCGAGACCGAAGAGCAGCAGCGCCTGCTTCGCGCGCTTGGATGTTCCGAGATGCAGGGCTATCTGTTCAGCGCCGCGAAGCCCGCCGACAAGATGCTGGAGCTGTTCGCGCTGCATCGCAGCCGTCTCGCCCAGCGCGGTGGCGAGGAAATCCGCCGCCGCGAGGCCGGCTAGATCTTCGGCCGAACGGCCTGATCCCTCCCATCCCCGCGATGAAGTGCTGGTGGAGCGCGACAGCCGCTACGAAGCAACGTTTGCCGCCATGAACCCGAGCTGAGACGGCCCCCAAACGAAATCGCCCGGGAGCGGTCATCCGCTCCCGGGCGATTCCAGACGTCGCAAGAATTAGTTCGGCACCGCCGCCTTTGACCCGGGCTTCGCGGCAACCGCATTCGCGGTGACGCCGTGCAAGAAGTCGAAAGCCGTATGCAGGGCTTTGTCGTCCTTCTCTTCCGGCGGGACGTAGGATTGTGATCCGGTCTGCTCGGTGCCGTCGGCGGCCTGCAGATGCCCGCGCATCTGGGATTCCGCCATGGTGTCCATCCGGCCCTTCAGCTCGGGCGGCACATCCTGCAGGATCTCGATGTCGGGCGCGATGCCCTGGGCCTGAATCGAGCGGCCCGACGGCGTGTAGTAGCGCGCCGTGGTCAGCGCCAGCGCACCGTTGCCGGCGCCGAGCGGAATGATTGTCTGCACCGAGCCCTTGCCGAACGAGCGCGTTCCGATGATCGTCGCACGCTTGTGGTCATGCAGTGCGCCGGCCACGATCTCGGAAGCCGAAGCCGAGCCGCCATTGACCAGAATCACCAGCGGCTTGCCCTTGGTGAGATCGCCGCCATGCGCCGTGAAGCGCTGGGTCTCTTCCGGATTGCGCCCGCGGGTCGAAACGACCTCGCCGCGCTGAAGGAATGCGCTCGACACCGAGACGGCCTGGTCGAGCAGACCGCCTGGATTGTTGCGCAGGTCCATCACATAGCCTGCGAGCTTCTCCGACGGGACCTGCTTGGAAATCGATGCAATAGCCTTCTTCAGGCCGTCGGTGGTCTGCTCGTTGAACGAGGTGATGCGGATATAGCCGATGTCGCCGTTCTCGACGTGGAAGCGCACCGGGCGCACATGGATGATCTCGCGGGTGATCGCGACGTCGAGCGGCGCGTCGGCCCCCTTGCGCACGATGGTGAGCTTGGTCTTGGTGTCGACCGGGCCCTTCATCTTGTTGACAGCCTGCTCGAGCGTCATGCCCTGCACGGCCTCGCCGTCGATCTTGCTGATGAGGTCGCCGGACATGATGCCAGCCTTCGACGCCGGCGTATCGTCGATCGGCGAGACGACCTTGACGAGACCATCCTCCATCGTGACCTCGATGCCGAGCCCGCCGAACTCGCCGGAGGTGGTCTCCTGCATCTCGGTCCAGGCCTTGGCGTTCATGTAGCGCGAATGCGGGTCGAGCGAGGTCACCATGCCCGTGACCGCGCCTTCGATCAGCTTGGCATTGTCGGGCTTCTCGACATAGTTCGCCTTGACCCGCTCGAACACTGCGCCAAACAAGTTGAGCTGGGAATAGGCATCATCCGCGCTCGCCGCCGCCCGTGCCGCCCACACGCCGCCGTGGGGACTGGCTACCAGAAGGGTCAGACACGCTCCCGTGAGCGCGCCCAGGGGGAACAGCAGGTTTTTCCGCATGGATTGACTGGCCTTTTGCTTAGCGGTTCTCTTGAGGGGCTTGTCTCTCGGGCTTGGAAGCCGCCATGCAAATGGCGATCCAAGTCACGTCTCACAACACCATTCTGGTTTCTTCAAGGCCGGCCTGCCGTGCCGGCGGTACGCCGCAGAAATCCCTTCGCCGCGGCTTAAACTTTTGGCAACGTTCCGAAACCACTTTGCGCAAAGCGGACATCGGTCGGCCGCCCACGCTTCGCAGCTATGCGATTTTAGGATGGTTTTGCAGGGCCGGACGCGATACGCGATGGCGATAAGACTTCAAATTCTCGGGAGGACAACAATGAACGACGCGCCCCGCATCCGGCCGGAAAGGAACGTCGAACTCGGCGCCAGCAACGAGCCGTTCCAGAACCTGCACGAATTCATCCGGAAAGCGCGCGCCAACCTCAACCAGAATGCCTGGGACTACATCGTCGGCGCTGCCGAGACCGAGACCACGATGCGCCGGAACCGGATGGCGCTGGACGAGATCGCCTTCCGCCCCCGCGTGCTGCGCGATGTTCGCAAAGTCGACGGCTCGGTCGAGCAACTCGGCCGCAGGATGCGGCTGCCGGTGGTGCTCGCCCCGGTTGGTGCGCTCGAAATCTTCGATCCCGATGGTGCGGCAAGCGTGGCGCGCGCCGCCGGCACCTTCGGTGCGGCGCACATGTTGAGCTCGGTGTCCGAGCCCGGCCTGGAAAAGACTGCCGAGGCCGCGCCCGACGCGCTGCGGCTCTATCAGCTCTATGTCCGCGGCGACGATGCCTTCGTCGCCGATGTCGTCAGCCGTTCCGAGAAGAACGGCTATGCCGCATTCTGCCTGACCGTCGACACCGCCCATTACAGCCGTCGCGAACGTGACATCGCCAAGCGCTACGTTCGCGAAAGCCGCCTGCGCGCGACCGGCGGTGACTACCAGAAGGGTCTGGAATGGCGGACCGTGAAGATGATCAAGGACAAATTCAGGATCCCGCTGATCCTGAAGGGCATTGCCACCGCCGAGGACGCACAGATCGCGATCGATCATGGTGTCGAGTGGATCTACGTCTCCAACCATGGCGGCCGTCAGCTCGATCACGGCCGCGGCGCCATGCATGTGCTGCCTGAAATCGTCGAGGCCGTGAAGGGTCGCGCCAAGATCATGGTCGATGGCGGCTTCTGCCGCGGCACCGACATCGTCAAGGCGATCGCGGCGGGCGCCGACATCGTCGGCATTGGCCGGCTGCAATGCTGGGCGCTGGCGGCGGCCGGCGAAGCCGGCGTGATGCGAATGCTGGAACTGCTGGAGGATGAAGTGCTGCGCTGCCTCGGCCTCTTGGGTGCCACCTCGTTCGCCGAGGTCGACAAGTCCTGCCTGCATCAGGCGACCGCAACGAATGCGCCGAGCGTGTTCAGCGCGTTCCCGCTGTTCGACCACGACCCCTATCGATACTGAAGTGAAAGGACACGATGACCTCGCTCTCTCCCGGCAGCGCCGATGCGCTCCTGTTCGATCTCGGACGCGTGGTGCTCGACATCGACTTCTCCAAGGCGATCGCCTGCTGGGCGGGACATGCCGGCTGCCAGCCCGAGGCCATCGTCGCGCGCTATGTGCGTGACGAGGCCTACCGGCTGCACGAGGTCGGCAAGATCAGCGACGAGGACTATTTCCAATCGCTGCGTTCATCGCTCGGGATCGGCATTTCCGATGCGCAGTTTCTGGAGGGATGGAACGCGATCTTCGCCGGCGAGATGCCTGACATCGCCGAGCTCTTGCCGCGCGCTGCAAAGCAGATGCCGCTCTATGTCTTCTCCAACACCAACCGGCCGCATGTCGACTATTTCTCGAAGGAATATGCGGACCTGCTCGGGCATTTCCGCGAGCTCTATTTGTCGTCCAGCATCGGCCTGCGCAAACCGGATCCGGAGGCGTTCGACCATGTCGTGAGGGCGATCGGCGTGCCGGCCAGCCGAATCGTGTTCTTCGACGACCTTGCCGAGAACGTCGAAGGGGCGCGGGCGCGCGGATTGACGGCGGTGCATGTCACCTCGCCCAGTGATGTCGGCAACGCCTTGCGAGCGTTAGGAATTTGACGCCGACGCCCCGGCCGGATCTGGTTGGGTTCCGAGGACCAAATCTGCTTGGGATGCGGAACCAAATCACTTTGTGCATTTTTGTACAAAGTTCCGGGAACGGAAATACTTCCTCCGGACTCTATGAATCCGTTGGGACTTCTACATCGGACTAATTCTCGTGCTGGGCAAAGCCTACCTCACAAAGCAAGCTTCTCTGCTGCTCGAATTCGCCAGAACCACCTCGGATTCGCGCCTCTCCGCCAAGCTCATCAGCAAGGCCGCCGACCTGAAATCACAGGCCGATCCGCTGCCGGATAAGGATCAGGGCCCCAAAGCTCCGGACGTGACGCCTGGCGTCAGTCCGGGCGAACAGACGCAGAGTTGATCGATGCTGGCCGTGGCTCTGGTCATTCTCGTCCTAGCCATGGCCACTCTGGTACCAATCTGCCTCGTCCTGGAGATCATGTCGCGCCGGGCCTGACGCCGCCTTCGTTGCCTGCGAATGCGTGGTCGGGATGATCATCCCGCTCGGCTGCTCTTTTGCCTCTGCGCTCGCGCTCGGCTAGAAGGCTTCCTGCCAATTCGTCCGCGAGCAGGAGTTTTCGCCGTGGCTCTCATGCCGGTTTCCGATGCGCTTGCCGCCGTGCTTGCCGGCGCGGAGCCTCTGGCCGAGGAAATGGTTGCTCTCGACGCAGCCTTCCACCGTGTGCTCGCCCGCGACGTGGCGGCGCTGCGCACGCAGCCGCCGGAAGCAATGTCCGCGATGGACGGTTATGCCGTGCGCGCGGCCGACGCGGGGCCGATCGATTCCCAGCTGACGGTGATTGGCGAGGTAGCGGCGGGTCGTCCGTTCGTGGGAACAGTCGGCGCCGGCGAAGCCGTGCGGATCTTCACCGGCGGCGTCGTTCCCAACGGTGCCGACGCGGTCGTGATCCAGGAGGATACGGTCGCCGACGGCAAGCGCATCACCATCAAGGAAGCCGCGATTCCCGGTCGGCACATCCGCCCCGCAGGCGTCGACTTCTCCGAAGGCGACACGCTCCTGCGCAAGGGAACCCGTCTCACCGAGCGCGACCTCGCGCTCGCCGCCGCCATGAACCACCCCCAGCTTGCCATCTGCCGCCGCCCGAAGGTCGCGATCCTCGCCACCGGCGACGAACTGGTGATGCCGGGCACCACGCCCGGCCGCGGCCAGATCGTCTATTCCAACGGCTATGCCCTGCACGCGCTCGCCCGCAGCGAGGGGGCCGACACCAGCGACCTCGGCATTGCCGCCGACACGCTGGAGGCCACCACCGCCGGCATCCGCCGCGCCCGCGAGAGCGGCGCCGACATCCTGGTCACGACCGGCGGTGCATCGGTCGGCGACCACGATCTGGTCCAGCAGGCGCTGAGGGACGAAGGTGTCTCGATGGCGTTCTGGAAGATTGCGATGCGCCCGGGCAAGCCAATGATGCATGGGCGGCTCGGTGCGATGCGCGTGATCGGCCTGCCGGGTAATCCCGTGTCGTCCTATGTGTGCGCCTTCCTGTTCATGGTGCCGCTGATTCGCGCCTTGTCGGGCCGGTCCGTGATTCATCACCGCCATGAGCGCGCCGTGCTCGGCCGCGATGTGGGCGCAAACGATATGCGCGCGGATTATCTTCGTGCACGTCTGGAACAGCGCGACGACGGCACGCTGGTGGCCGTTCCCGTCGATCACCAGGATTCCTCGCTGCTTGCGAATCTCGCTGCGGCGCAGGCACTTCTCGTGCGCGCACCGTTCGCGCCGAAAGCCGGAGCCGGCTCGCCTTGCGAGGTGCTGCGCCTGCCCGTCTGAGCGCACCACCACACGTGTTCCGCGAACTTTGTCGCGTTCACGGTAAATTAAGCAGTTGCGGAACACATATCGAACATATAGTGTCCGTTCATGATTTGTTTCGAGGATGTAGCGGTTCGCCGCTCCAATTCAGCGTCTCGGAATCGAACGACATCAACCGGGGGACTTTGGTCGAGATGTTAACGCGCAAACAATACGAGCTTCTGCGGTTCATCAGCGAACGTCTGAAGGAAAGCGGCGTGCCGCCCTCCTTCGACGAGATGAAGGATGCGCTCGACCTGCGCTCGAAATCGGGCATCCATCGCCTGATCACCGCGCTGGAGGAGCGCGGCTTCATCCGCCGCCTGCCCAACCGCGCTCGCGCCATCGAGGTGATCAAGCTGCCTGAGCTCCAGGCCGCCGCCGGCAACCGCCGCGGCTTCACGCCAAGCGTCATCGAGGGCAATCTCGGCAAGGTGCGCGCGAGCTCCAGTCCGCCCGCCGACGAGGGCGAGCGTCCCGTTGCGGTGCCCGTGATGGGTCGCATCGCAGCCGGTACGCCGATCGAAGCGTTGCAGACCCGCAGTCACACCATCAGCGTGCCGCCCGACATGCTCGGCTCGGGCGAACACTATGCGCTCGAAGTGCGCGGCGATTCGATGGTCGAGGCCGGCATCCTCGACGGCGACATGGCGCTGATCCAGCGCAACGAGAGCGCCGATACCGGCGACATCGTGGTGGCGCTGATCGACGACGAGGAAGCGACGCTCAAGCGCTTCCGCCGCCGCGGCGCCTCGATCGCGCTCGAACCCGCCAACGCCGCCTACGAGGTGCGCATCCTGCCGCCGAACCGGGTGAAGATTCAGGGCAAGCTGATCGGACTGTACCGCAAGTACTGAGACGACCCAGCGGTCATTCGATACCAATGATTCCGATTGGAGCGGACGGATTGTCCGCTCCAGCTGAATAGTCTTTCTGATCTTGGGCAGATTATCTGGCCCCTCTCCCAGCGCTATGTCCTCAACATGCCGCCCGAAGCACTCATCGCTTTGCGGCTCAAGAGATCGAGGAGACAACGATGCGCAGGATCGTTTTGAGCGCGTTCGCCAGTATGCTGATCGCTGCATCGGCAGCGCAAGCATTCGCAGCACAATCGCAGCACCATCCCCGCAAGTCGGCGCACGCAACAACGACCGAGCAATTCCGTAGCGCCCGAAATGCCGTCGCGCGACAGCCACAGCCGAGTTGGCCATATTCCGGATGGTCGGCGCCCGCAGGCCGCTGACGCTCGCATCCGCCAAATGCACTAAAGCGAACTTTGTTCCTATCGGATTCGGGAAAGATAATGTGATCGCATCCTGCTGACGCCAGCCGCAGATTCGCCCACAACCAAGCAGAACGTTACGTGCTTCCACTCTGATAGAGGCTTGCGCCTCCGAAAGAGGCGCGGGTTGCTATCTTCGAATAGGAGCACCCGATGTGTGACTACAGTCTGCATGCCGTTGCATCGCGCCCCGCCGAAGTCGGCGAGACGATCGTGTCGACAACGTTCCGCGGCACCTCGACGCGCGGTTTTGCTTCCGCGGCCGACCCGACCGTGGCCGTCTGCCTGCTGCCGGGAACGGAGCTCGCCTTCGCCGACAACGTCCGTTACGACAATCGTTGGATCTGGACGCGCACGATCAACTCCCGCGTCGGCAAGTTCGGCAAGATCGATCCGCACATTCCCGATCGCCATCATGACGCGATCGAATTCCCCGACGGCAAATACGTGCTGGTGACGCAGCTCGTCGAAGGCCAGCGCGCAACCGTGCTGCAACTGCCGGTGACGCAGCCGGTCGGCGAGCGCGAGCACAAGCCGCTGGTCGATGCCGACAGCCGGCCGACGATCACGCGTCTGCCGATCGGCTGAGCCGTCCCTGGCCACCAGGTCGGGCCAGGATTGAAAATGCCATCGCCGGCCGAGGCCGGCGAGATGGTATGATTTATGTTCTGCGGAAGTCCGGTTGGACCCGGACCAAGTCCTCGCATTTGTTCTTAATCGTCTGGCCTTAATCGTCGGCCTGCAAGTCGGTCTCCGCCGGAGTCGCGTCCCGGTTGCGGGCCGTAGCCGCCTTCGGCGCGAGGCTCCCGTCGAAATCACCCTCGCCGGCGCCGGCCGGGAGCCAAGGGCGGCTTGAGCCTCTCGCTCTCACAGATTGAACTGCAAAACCGTCACCACGCTGCGTCAACGCCAGCGCGCCTTGGCTGGTGAGACGCTGCCGACCGACCATCATCGCCGCACAATCCGGCGGCGCGGGGCGCCGCGTCACCACCAGCGCGGCGCGGCTGCAATCATCAGCCAGCGCGTCGATCCGCAAGGAAAGCGCAACCAGCCGCCCGTCGGCGAGCGGCGTCACGCAGCCCGCATCGTCACACGACACGCCATCGGCCAGCGAGCTACTCCCGGCGTCGCGCGGATCGGCGTCGGCAGCTAACCACTCCCTAAGCAGAAAGCCGTCCTTGCTCGCCCGGATCACATGCAAGTGCCCGTCCCTGCCCCGCACCGCGACGCTCGCGCCGCCTCCGGCAATCAGGATGTCGGGCTGCCGCACCGACAGCCCCCAGGCAATGGAAGCCAACAACATCAGCGCACCAGACCAGCGCAAGGGTGTGCGCAACAGGCCCATCACGATGATCCCGAGGCTTGCCGCGATCAGCGGCGCGATGCCGAAGGCGGGGATGCGGCCGATTGCGCCCGGCAGTGCCGCCACCCAGCGCGATACCGCGACCATCCAGTCGATCCCGATCCCCATTAGCCACCAGAACACGCCGTCGAGCCCGAAGGGAGCCGCGAGCAATCCCAGCAGCCCCGCCGGCATCACCAGCGCCGAAACCACCGGCATCGCGCCAAGATTGGCGAGTACGCCAAACGGCGTGACACGGTGGAAATGGAAGGCGGCGTAGGGCGTGGTCGCAAGCCCCGCGATCAGCGAGGCCAGGAACAGCATCGCGATCTCGCGGCCGCCCCATAGCGCGATGCGCGCTGTCGCCGAATGATCGGGCGAAGCAAACAGGTTCGGCATGCCGATCTGCACCAGCGCGACCAGCCCGAGCGTCGCGGCGAAGGACATCTGGAAACTCGGATGCACCAGCGCTTCGGGCGCGACCGCGAGCACGATCAGCGCAGCCACCGCCAGCGTGCGGAAGGTGATAGCGCGGCGATCCACCATGACCGCGATCAGCACCACCGCCGTCATGAAAAACGATCTTTGCGTTGCGACCTCCGCGCCTGACAGCAGCAAATAGAACGCGGCCGCCACCAGCGCTGCAGCTGCCGACCATTTCTTGATGGCAAAGCCCGCCGCCAGCCCGGGGATCAGTGCCAGCAGCGCACGCACTGCGAAGAACACGACACCGGCGACAACCGCCATGTGATAGCCGGAGATCGACAGCACATGGCCGAGCCCCGAGATGAACATGGCGTCGTTGACGGGCGTGGTGATCGCATCGCGCCGTCCGGTGAGCAGCGCGGTCGCGATCGCACGGTTGTCGCCCTCGAGCGTCGCACGGATGCGCGCGTCGATCGCATCGCGCAGGCCCTGCATGAAGGCCGCGTAGCGCAGCCGCAGGCCACCGCCATCCGGCGGCACTGAAGCCGTGATCGCGCCCATCACGAAGCCGGAGGCGCCGATGCCCTGGAAGAACATGTCGCGGGAGAAATCGTAGCTGCCCGGGCGCACGGGAGAGATCGGCGGCATCAAGCGCGCCTTCAGCTGCACGAAGCTGCCGACCTCCGGCGCCGTCCCCTTGCGCACCGACAGGCGCACGCGCTCCAGCCTGACGTCGCTGCGCTGCGCCTCCATCGCGGTAACGCGCAGCACGAAGCGATCGGTGCGCTCGCGGATGTCGCGGGTCTCGACGAAGCCCGACAGCGACACCGAATAGAGCGGCTTGGCCAGCACGGTATGGGCGATGCGCGCCGTCTTCCACGTCGCCATGGCAAAACCCGCCACCACCGCCGCGATCATGATCGCGGGCGCGAACAGCCGGCTCCGCCGCAACAGGACGGCGCCGAGCATGAGCGCGGCCGCCGTCGCGGCAACGACCCACAGCACGGGCTCGTGATCGGCGGCGAAATAGAGCGCGATGCCGGCACCGAAGGCGACGGGCACCCAGGGCAACAGCCGCCCGGCGCCGGCCTCAGCGCGCGCCCATTCGCGCAGCGTCTCGACGATCGCGGGCCACGCACCAAAGCCCGCCGGCGCAAAGCCGCCGGCCGATGTGGCGCGGCCAACCGGCCACGTTCCAGCGACTCCCTGGGAGCGTACTGGCCGGCCCGGCTCCGCCATTCCCCTGCACCTTACGCTACGCGACGGGTGCAGAGGCTACCGGAACGTGCGGCTGCGCGAATAGCGGTACGGATCAGGAACGAACGCGGCGGGACCCTACTTTTCCTCTCCATCGTCACGGCGAGCGCCGCCTTGGCATCTCTTCTGGATTCCTCGCAACGCCTGAGACGTCTTTGACCAGAAGTATTCGAGCCCTTGCGATCTCGTTCGCAAAGCGTCCTGCGACAGATCGATTGAGCCGAAAGTCTCATAAGTTGCCGGCCCAAGGTGGGATTACACTACGGTTCCCCGCCTCCCCGACAGGACGGGCAAGGCAGTGGTGGCTCGCGGTTCTAAGGCCGCCGGAGCTCTTCTCAGGTGGCGCGAAAGTGCGCCTGAAGTCAGACGTTGCCGACGCAACTCTTTGAATTGGCGCCTGCGACGCCGCGCATCACGCTCTCCCCGCGAGAAGATCGATCGCTGAAACAAGCGAGGAGACGTCTTGAAACCATAGGAGTCGCACATGCAGGTACCGAGTGATTTTCGCCGCGTGATCATCGCTGCATCGGTGGGAAACATCATCGAATGGTATGATTTCTACATCTTTGGCAGCTTGGCCGCAGTTCTATCGGTCAAGTTCTTTGAGCAATCCCACCCGGTTGCCGCCCTCCTCAGCACGATCGCGCTCTTCACGGCAGGATTTCTCATCCGTCCGCTGGGTGCCTTCCTGTTCGGATGGATGGGTGACCGGGTCGGCCGCAAATACACCTTTCTCATTACGCTCAGCGGAATGGGACTCGGCACGGGAGCGATCGGGTTGATCCCGACCTACCAGTCGATTGGTCTGACGGCGGCGTTCGTTCTCTTCGGCCTGCGCATGATCCAGGGCCTTTGCCTGGGCGGCGAATATGGTGGCGCCATCACCTACGTCGCCGAACATGTGCCGGACGATCGACGCGGCTATTATACCGGCTGGCTGCAGACCTCGCCTACTCTCGGAATCGTGGTGTCGCTGGCCGTCATCATCCTCACGCGGACATATGCCGGCAACCAGGCCTTCGACGAATGGGCTTGGCGCGTTCCGTTCCTACTGTCCTTCCTGCTGGTGGCGATTGCGATCTACATCCGGCTCCAGCTCCAGGAAACGCCGATCTTCCAGGAGATCAGGTCCCGCGGCCAGATGACGAGGAATCCTTGGAAGGAGGCTTTCCTCAGCTCCAACATCAAATACATCGGGATCGCAATTGTGGTCCTGATCGGACAGGGCGTGGTCTGGTACAGCGGTCAGTTCTGGGCGCTGTACTTCCTGCAGCAGGTCTCCAAGGTGGACCCGCTAACCTCCGCCTACATCGTGGGCGCCGCACTGCTCATTGCCACGCCGAGCCTGATCCTCTTTGGCTGGTTGTCGGATCTGATCGGCCGCAAGCCGGTGATCCTCGGCGGCATGCTGCTCGCCGCGATCACGTACTATCCGCTGTATCTGTGGCTGGGGACTGTCACGCAGCCCGGAAACGTCAACTATCCGGTCGCGACCTTCATCATCTTCATCCTGGTTTGCTATGTCGGGATGGTATACGGGCCGGTCGGCGCGTTTCTGGCGGAATTCTTTCCCGCCAGGATCAGGTATACGTCAGTCTCGGTGCCGTATCACATCGGCAATGGCTGGGGTGGCGGATTGGTGCCGTTCATCACGTCGGCGGCATTCGCCGCGACCGGCAGCATCGGCTATGCGCTGATTTATCCGATCGTGGTCCCCGCGGTGTGCTTCGTGCTTGCCGTCTTCCTGATGCCGGAAACGCGCAAGATCAGCATCTGGGAGCCGATCGAGCCGAGAACTGCATTGTGATGGATTGATCCCGGTGCAGGACCGCGGGGCCCTGCACCGGAGTTCGTGTCGGGGCGCAGTGCCGATCGTTCCCATCGGCACCGCGCCCGAGCGAGCCGATCTCGAACTCCCGGCCGCCAGCAAATGGCGGTCGGCAAGCGCCCGACTAGCACCTCTTCTCAGCCAGCCAGTCGATGCCAACGATCGTGCCACCAGGTGCTGAAGTCGCGATCGGTCATCAGCTCCCAGACAGCGAGTAGGATCACCAGTATGCCGGACAGCACGCTGCTCACCGTTGCCGATACCGGCTCATAGCCAATGGTCCAAGGTGCCAGTAGCAGAGCCAGGCCCACCAGCATTTCTCCCCATTCTTCCAGATAGGACGGGATGAAAAGTGCCTCGATGGCAAACAGCATGACGCCGAGCCCGAGTGCGATGGAGACCCAGACAGGCGCCCCGGACAAGCCCAGGATAAAGGACGAAAGAACCAGCCACAGGCCAACCAGGAGGCTGGCAGCGTCTTGCCAATGTTGGATGCGCATAATGCTCACCTCCTCTCTCCCGGTTAGATGGTGGCGCAGCTGAGAAAATGCATCCCTCCGACCTGCGCCGTGTTGCCGCGACAGAAGCCGCATCCAATCCTCGCGTCCCATGCTCCGGAAAGGGCCCTTGCGAGGGCCTGCACCAGGATGCAGACTAGCCGCGCGTGACAGGTGTCGACGTCTATCGTCCCGGCCGCACTTCGTTCGCGTTGCGCCCGGGACAAGAGGGAGGTGACGCCATGCGAGAAATCGAAATCCACGACTATGCGCGGCAGTTGCTGGAAGCCCATGGTCCCAAGGCCATTGCGGAAGCCGCCCAGAACGCCATCGATCTCGAGTCGAAGGGCGAGATCGAGCTGGCCAAGACCTGGCGGCATATCGAAGACGCCATGAAGCTGATGCGTGGGCCTCACCAAAGCTGAAGCAGCCGGCGTGCGTAGCCGCTTGACCGCAAATGCCGCCAAGCCGGATTGAGGCTGGAGGGGCGGCAACACAGAGTATGGACCACAATCCGTCGCAAGCCGTTCGGCTGCGGCTGAACGGCAACGCGACCCGCAAGACGCGCATCTCCACGATGCTGGGAGCGAGCCATGTTTCCAAAATGTGCGACGGCCGAAGATCTCGTGAAGGCGATCAAGGACGAGAAGGTCCAGATGATCGATCTGCGGTTCACTGACCTGCCGGGGGTATGGCAACATTTTTCCGTCCCGCCGAGCGCGGTGAGCGTCGATGCGCTCGAGGAGGGCATCGGGTTCGACGGCTCATCGATCCGCGGCTTCCAGGAGATTCAGGAGAGCGACATGCTGGTCGTCGCCGATCCGACGACGGCCTTCGTCGACCCCTATAGTCCGGCAACGACGCTGGTCCTCATCTGCAACATCCGCGACCCCGTGACCAGCCAATCCTATAGCCGCGATCCACGCTACGTCGCCCAGAAGGCTGAAACATATCTCAAGGGCACTGGTCGCGCCGATACGAGTTACTTCGGCCCGGAAGCGGAGTTCTTCGTCTTCGACGAGGTGCGCTACGGTCAGGGCATCAATTACGCCATGCACGAGATCGATTCCAGTGAAGGCAGCTGGAACACCGGCGCGGAGGAAGCGCCGAATCTGGGGCACAAGCCGCGCCCTAAGGAGGGATATTTTCCCGTTCCTCCGACCGACAGCATGCAGGCGCTACGCACCGAAATGGTGCTGACCATGGAGCAGCTGGGAATCCAGATCGAAGCTCATCACCACGAGGTCGCAACTGGCGGCCAAAACGAAATCGACATGCGCTTCACAACCCTCACCCGCATGGCCGACAATTTGATGATCTACAAATATGTGGTGAAGAATACCGCGCATGAGCACGGCAAGACCGCGACCTTCATGCCGAAACCGCTGTTCGAGGACAACGCTTCGGGCATGCATGTGCACCAGTCGCTGTGGAAGAGCGAGACCAACCTGTTCTACGACCAGGGCGACTATGCCGAATTGAGCCAGCTTGGCCGCTACTACATCGGCGGCCTCCTGACCCACGCCTGGGCGTTGTGCGGGCTTTGCGCCCCGACGACCAACTCCTATCGGCGCCTGGTGCCGGGCTATGAGGCTCCCATCAACCTGGTCTACTCCCAACGCAATCGTTCAGCCTGCTGCCGCATTCCAATGTACTCGCCGAATCCACGCGCAAAGCGGGTCGAATTTCGTTCGCCCGACCCCTCCTGCAATCCCTACCTGGCTTTTGCTGCAATGCTCATGGCGGGCCTCGACGGTATCGACAACCGGATCGATCCCGGCAGCCCCATCGACAAGAACCTTTACGACCTGCCACCGGCCGAAGCCAAGCAAGTGAAGTCGACACCGGGATCGCTGGATCAGGCGCTCGACGCACTCCAGCGCGACCACGCATTCCTGCTGCGCGGCGACGTCTTCACGGCCGACCTGATCGAGACCTGGCTCGACTACAAGCGAAAAAAGGAGGTCGATGCGATCCGGCTGCGACCGCATCCCTATGAGTTCCACCTCTACTACGACATCTGACAGCGGTCGGATGCGGATTCATCAACGTTGGCTAAATGCGGGAAATCCATCGGGCGCTGTTGCAGCAGAATAGTTTGCCATGCGACCACTTTTCCATCCGAGCCTGGTCAACGGTCGCTACGGCGACCCGACGGTCTATGTCGAAACGCTGTTCGAAAAGCGAAGTCTGCTGTTCGATGTCGGAGAGATTGCTTCACTAGCGCCGCGGAGGATACGGCGCGTCGACCAGGTCTTTGTCTCGCATGCACATATTGACCATTTCGTGGGCTTCGACCATCTGCTTCGCTTGCTCGTCGGGCATGAGAAATCGGTGCAGCTGTTCGGTCCGTCCGGCTTTGCCGAGCACGTCTTTCACAAGCTTCAGGCCTATTGCTGGAACCTGGTCGAAACCTATCCCTGCGATCTCGTTTTCGATGTAAGCGAACTCGGAACGGCGGATTCCATCTCGACCACGCGGTTCCACCTGAGGAAGGCGTTCGCAGCAGAGCCATCAGTCTCTCGCAAGGCCTTTGGCGGCGTACTCTGCGATGAACCGACCCATCGCGTGTCCGCCGCGATCCTTGAACATGGTACGCCCTGCCTCGCCTTTGCGCTGCAGGAGGCAGCGCATGTCAACGTATGGAAGAACCGGCTGTTGGAGCGCGGACTGCCCGTCGGTCCCTGGTTGCTGTCGCTGAAGAAGGCCATCGTCGAGCGTCGCGCCGACGATCATTTGATCCGCATCAATGAAACGGCAACGTCAGATCGCCCCGTTCCGCTCGCCAGCCTGCGCGATCTCGTGACGGTCGCTGCGGGCCAGAAAATTGCCTATGTAACCGATGTTGCCGACACGCCGGCCAATCGCGCCGCCATCGTGGCGCTGATTCAGAATGCAGACATCCTCTTCATCGAGGCGGCGTTTGCGGGGGCCGACGCCGCATTGGCGAATGAGCGGGCTCATCTTACAACCACGGCTGCCGGAGAAATCGCACGGGAAGCCAATGTGCGCCGCGTCGAGCCCTTCCACTTCTCGCCGCGCTATGCGGGAGAGCAGGAGCGGATGCTGGCCGAGGTGATGGCGGCGTTCAGGCATCTCGCACCTGACGCAAAGAGCTAAGCGGCAGGACCGGAGTGGAAAGTCATGTCCGAGGAACGACAACTGCCAGCGGTGTGTCGGAAACCGGTGCGGCTCTTCCTATGCGGAGATGTCATGTGCGGCCGCGGCATCGACCAGGTGCTGGCGCACCCCTGTAGCCCCGAGATTTACGAAGATTACATGCGATCGGCGGCGGGCTACGTGCTGCTCGCCGAGCAGGCGAACGGGCCTATTCCGCGGCGCAATGGATCGTCCTACGTCTGGGGCGCTGCACTGGAGCAATTCAAGTCCATGCAGCCGGACGCGCGGATCATCAATCTCGAAACGGCTGTGACGGGCAGCAACGACCGCGCGAACAAGGGCATCAACTACCGCATGAGCCCCGAGAACGCAGACTGTCTCGCGGCCGCGGGGATCGACTGCTGTCTATTGGCCAACAACCATGTGCTCGATTGGGGCCGCGCCGGCCTAGTAGAGACGCTGACGACTTTGCAGAAGCTCAACATCAAGGCGGCGGGCGCAGGCCGCAATGATCGGGAAGCGCGCGCACCCGCAATGCTGAGCCTTGCCGACGCGCGGCTCCTGGTCTTTGCGTTCGGATCGGCATCGAGCGGAATCCCGTTCAAGTGGGTTGCAATGTCAGACACTCCGGGCGTCAACCTGCTGCCTGACCTCAGCAGGGCGAGCGCGTTCGAGGTCGCTGACCAGATCATGGCGGCCAGAAGGCCGGGCGATCTCACGGTGGTGTCGATCCATTGGGGATCCAATTGGGGATATGACATTCCCGATGAGCAGAGGATTTTTGCCCGGGCCCTGGTCGACAAGGCAGGCGTGTCGATCGTTCACGGGCATTCTTCGCACCATCCGAGAGCGATCGAAATCTATCGAGACCGCCTTATACTCTATGGCTGCGGTGATTTTCTGAACGACTATGAGGGGATCCGTGGTTACGAGCGCTACCGCGACGACCTGGCGTTGATGTATTTCGCCGACCTGGATCCAACCAGCGGAAGCCTCCATGCGCTCAAACTGGTTCCCATGCAGATCAAGAACTTTCGTCTCTCCATTCCATCGCGGCGCGACATTGAATGGATCCGGCAAACCCTGGATAGGGAATGCCGGCCGTTCGGAACGAGGGTTATTTTTGAATCCGAACAGCAGCTTGCATGTGTCGCGCAGAGGGCAACGACCTGACTCTCGTAACAAGCACTCCCCGATAGAATTGGCGGGCCGGCGCGACTGGGACTGCGTCCCCGCCGGGCAGCCGACCCAATCTTCGACTCCCGCTAGCCGACGAAGGCTGTGGCTTTGCCAAACGCCGCCCTCGGATGTCTTATGCTCAATGTCCGCCGCGGAGGTTACGCGCGATGTTGACCCAGATTTATGAAATCTCCACCCTCGAAGAGGCGTCCGCTGTTTCAGCCATTGGCGTCGATCATGTCGGCGTGCTCGTCGGAGACGGCCGATTTCCGCGCGAGCTGCCGATCTCAGCAGCTTCCGAAATCGCCGCGGCGATTATACCGCCATCGAAGTTCTCAGCACTGTTTCTGACCTGCGATCTCTCCTTGATTGCCTCATGGGCGCGCGAACTCAACCCCGCGATCGTCCATTTGGGAGCCAGCGCCGAATTGCTTTCGCCGCAAGACGTTGCTTCGCTCAAACGCATGTTGCCCGGGATGGTCGTGATGAGGAGCATACCGGTGTTCGGCGAGGAGAGCATCGCGATTGCCCGCAGCTACGTTGGCATTGCAGACCTTCTGCTTCTCGACAGCTATCGAGCCACGGACGAGCAGATCGGCGCGCTCGGCGTGACGCATGACTGGGGTATCAGCCGCCGGATCGTGGACCTCGCCCCTGTTCCTGTTGTCCTTGCCGGTGGTCTCGGACCGGACAACGTCGCAGAAGCGATCCGCACCGTCCGTCCAGCCGGTGTTGATTCCAAGACGAGAACGGATCAGGACGGATCGCACGCCAAGGACCTGGATCGAGTCCGCCGGTTCCACGAAGCGGCTCGGGCGGCGGCGCCGGCATAGTGTGGAGCAGCTGACATTGTGATTGTTCGGTTCACGGATTTCGGATGCGCCCATGGGGAATCCCAGGGCCGTGCGGACCGCGATCTTGGCCTTTCGACCGGCAGCCCGGTTGAGATCGTCCCTTAGATGGTTATGTCGCAACGTGGTCTGCAGTTATGCGCACGCCGAGAAAGCAGAGCTCAGGAACGGATTGGCCAAAACCGAAGACGCGCCACGCCAGGCCGCCGGCGACTGGCAACAAGCGGCTGGCCGATCAGACCCGCAAGATTCTCGGCAAGCACTACGCGAGCAAATATCGGGTGCGGTAATCGCGATCGTTGCGCGGCCGGCTGTACGGCTTGCAATCACCTTCCGGCGGCCTAACATGTGGAACTCTGCCGATAGGAGCGTAGCCATGGAACTCACCGTGGTGCCCATCGTCAAACCGGACGCGGCCAACTTCATCTTTGGCCAGTCGCATTTCATCAAGACCGTGGAAGACCTCCACGAGGCGCTGGTGGGCGCGGTCCCGGGCATCCGCTTCGGGTTGGCCTTCTGCGAGGCTTCCGGCAAGCGGCTGGTGCGCTGGTCAGGTAATGACGAAGCCGCCCTCTCTCTCGCACGCGACAATGCATCGGCCATCGGCGCCGGCCACACTTTCCTGATCTTCCTGGGCGACGGGTTCTTTCCCGTCAACGTGCTGGCTGCCGTGCGCGCGGTGCCGGAGGTCTGCCGCATCTACTGCGCGACCGCCAACCCAACACAGGTGATCGTCGCGCAAACCGAGCTGGGCCGCGGCGTGCTCGGCGTGGTGGATGGCGCTTCGCCGCTGGGTGTAGAAACCGACGCCGACATTACGTGGCGGAAGGACCTGCTGCGAAAGATCGGCTACAAGCTGTAGTGGCTGGATGAAGCAGGATGCGATCAGGTACGCCCCCCGGCGCTAGATCAGCGCAGCCCGGGACGACACGTGGTGGCTCGCGATCTTCCAGCCGTCATCTTCGCGCACAATCACCCAGGTGAGCTTGACCGACAGCGGCGCGGCCTCCTCGCCGAGGTCGAACGAGGCGATCGCGGCCATGTTGATCACATCGGGCGCGACCTGCGCCGCGGCCACCTCGGAAAAACGGACGCTCGGCGAGCGCCAGCGCGGCAGGCCGTTGAAATAGTCCGCGACGCCGTCCCTGCCCCGATAGAGGTTCGGGTTGGAGCCGAAGAAGAACGCGTTCCTCGCATAGAGCGACGACAGCGCGGCCGCGTCGAGCGTCGCGAAGCCGGCGCACCATTTCGCGACGATGGCGGAAACGATGGCGTCGGCTTCATTGTTCATGTCGTATCTCAGCCTTTCGCGACTTCCTTGGCAAACGTGTCGCGCAGGCCGATGGTGCGCGAAAACACCGGCTTGCCCGGCGTCGAGTCCTTGTCGCGCACGAAATAGCCCTGCCGCTCGAACTGCATCGGCTCCATCGAATTGCTTTCCGCAACCGATGCCTCGACTCGGGCATCAGCCAGGATCTCTAGCGATTGCGGATTGAGATCGGCGGCGAAGTTCGCGGCGTCCGGATTCGGATTGGAGAACAGCTGGTTGTAGATGCGGATTTCGGCTGGCTTCGACGTCGCTGCCGGTAGCCAGTGCATGGTCGCTTTGACTTTGCGGCCATCGGGCGCGTTGCCGCCCTTGGTGGCGGGATCGTAGGTGCAGCGCAGCTCCACCACCTCGCCTGCGTCGTTCTTGATCACACCGGTGCACTTGACGAAATAAGCATAGCGCAGCCGCACCTCATTGCCCGGCGACAGGCGGAAGAATTTCTTCGGCGGATTCTCCATGAAGTCATCCTGCTCGATATAGAGCTCGCGGCCGAACGTGATCTTGCGCGTGCCGGCGGTGGGATCGTCGGGATGGTTGATCGCCTCGAGCTCCTCGACCTGCCCTTCCGGATAGTTCTCGATCACCACTTTCAGCGGCTTCAGCACCGCCATGCGGCGCTGCGCCGTGCGGTTCAGTTCCTCACGGATGCAGAACTCGAGCATGCCGACATCGACCACGCTGTTGGCCTTGGCGACGCCGATGCGTTTGACGAATTCGCGCAGCGCGGCCGGCGGCACGCCGCGGCGGCGCATCCCCGCGATGGTCGGCATGCGCGGATCGTCCCAGCCCGCGACATGGCCCTCGCGAACAAGCTGGGTCAGCACGCGCTTCGAGAGCAGCGTGTAAGTCAGGTTCAGCCGCGCGAACTCGTACTGGTGCGGCTCTGACGGCACCGGCAGCTTCTCGATGAACCAGTCATAGAGCGGCCGATGGTCCTCGAACTCCAGCGTGCAGATCGAGTGCGTGATGCCCTCGATCGCATCCGACTGGCCGTGGGCATAATCATAGCTCGGATAGATGCTCCATTTGGTGCCGGTGCGCGGATGATGCGCATGCAGGATGCGATACAGCACGGGGTCGCGCAGATTGATGTTGCCCGCGGCCATGTCGATCTTGGCCCGCAGCACGCGCGCCCCGTTCGGGAATTCGCCGGCCTTCATACGGCGGAACAGGTCGAGATTTTCCTCCACCGAGCGGTCGCGGAACGGCGAGTTCCTGCCGGGCTCGGTCAGCGAGCCGCGCGAAGTGCGGATCTCCTCCTGGGTCTGGTCGTCGACATAGGCGAGCCCGTCGCGGATCAGCTGCTCGGCCCATTCATAGAGGCGATCGAAATAGTCCGAGGCGAAGAACAGATTCTTGCCCCAGTCGAAGCCGAGCCAGCGCACATCGGCCTGGATGGAATCGATATATTCCTGCTCTTCCTTGATCGGGTTGGTGTCGTCGAAGCGCAGATGGCAGCGGCCCGGAAACTCCTGGGAGATGCCGAAATTGAGTGCGATCGACTTGGCGTGGCCGATATGCAAATAGCCGTTCGGCTCCGGCGGGAACCGGGTCACGATCTCCTTGTATTTGCCCTGATCGAGATCGGCCTGGATGATGTCACGAATGAAATCGCGCCCAACCTCAGTCGCCACCGGTTCTGTCATTACGAAAATCCTGTAGGGAAATCAGCGGTCCTTCTGCCAAATTCGCTGGGCCGCGCCAAGCCTTAGCAGGTCCGCTGTCGGGCTTTAGTTATGCTCCGGTCCTGATATATACCACCGCCTCCAATGCATAGGCCCTGCCAAGAATGACCGATTCCGTCGTCACGCGCTTCGCTCCCTCGCCGACCGGCTTCCTCCATATCGGAGGCGCCCGCACGGCGCTGTTCAACTGGCTCTATGCGAAAAAGCACGGCGGCAAGATGCTGCTGCGGATCGAGGATACCGACCGGGAGCGCTCCACCGAGGCCGCCATCGCCGCCATCCTCGACGGCCTCAAATGGCTGGAGCTCGGCTGGGACGGCGAGGTCATCTACCAGTTCGCCCGCGCCGCCCGCCACCGCGAGGTCGCCGAGCAGCTGCTCGCCGACGGCAAGGCCTATCGCTGCTACGCCACCGCCGAGGAGCTTGCCGCCATGCGCGAGAAGGCGCGCGCCGAAGGCCGCACCCGCCTCTATGACGGCATGTGGCGCGACCGCGATCCCGCGACCGCCCCGGCCGACGTGAAGCCCACCATTCGCCTGCGCGCGCCGCAGACCGGTGAGACCGTGATCGAGGACCAGGTCCAGGGCCGCGTGGTCTGGCAGAATGAGAACCTCGACGACCTCGTCCTGCTGCGCGGCGATGGCAACCCGACCTACATGCTCGCGGTGGTGGTGGATGACCACGACATGGGCGTGACTCATGTCATTCGCGGCGACGATCATCTGATCAACGCCGCCCGCCAGAAGCAGATCTACGATGCGATGGGCTGGGCGCTGCCGAGCATGTCCCACATCCCCCTGATCCACGGCCCGGACGGCTCGAAGCTGTCGAAGCGCCACGGCGCACTCGGCGTCGATGCCTACCGCGCCATGGGGTACCTCCCGGCGGCGCTGCGCAACTATCTCGTCCGGCTCGGCTGGAGCCATGGCGACCAGGAGATCTTCTCGACCGAGGAGATGATCGCCGCGTTCGACCTCGGCAGCGTCGGCCGTGCCGCCGCCCGCTTCGATTTCGCCAAGCTGGAGAATCTCAACGGCCACTACATCCGCAACGCCGACGATCAATCACTCGTGAAGATGTTCGAGGATGTGCTGGACCACGTCGTGCCCAGCCGCGACGACATTAAGGCCAAGTTAAACGACACCACGCGGGCGCAGCTCCTGAAGGCCATGCCGGCCCTGAAGGAGCGCGCCAAGACGCTGATCGAGCTGATCGACGGCGCCTACTTCATCTTCGCCGACCGGCCACTGCAGCTCGATGCCAAGGCGCAGGCGCTGCTGACAGCTGAGAACCGCAAGCTGATCGGCCAGCTTCATTCCGCGCTGGGGAAAGTCGAGACATGGAGCGGCGCCAGCACGGAAGCCGCGCTGCGCACTTTTGCCGAGGAAAATAGTCTCAAGCTCGGCGCGGTCGCCCAGCCCTTGCGGGCCGCGCTGACCGGACGGACGACGTCGCCTGGTATATTTGAGGTTTTGGACGTCCTGGGACGCCAGGAAAGCCTGGGCCGGCTTAAAGATCAATCTACGACGTAAGTCGACCATGCGTGGGGTGATCTTGCAGCGCACACAGCAATAATATACCCATCTCCCCCGTACATTCTGGAACATCCGGCCTGCCCCCAACGATCTCCTCAGGGGCCTCCGGCTCCGGCCCGTTTCACCACACATCGGGGACCTACGATGGACGCAAAACCGAGCAACAAGACCGCCACGCTGACGGTCGGAAACAAGAATTACGATCTTCCGATCCTCAGCGGCAGCGTCGGGCCCGATGTGATCGATATCGGCAAGCTCTACGGCCAGTCCGGCCTGTTCACCTACGATCCGGGCTTCACCTCGACGGCGAGCTGCCAGTCCAAGATCACCTATATCGATGGCGACGCGGGCGTGCTGGAATACCGCGGCTACCCGATCGAGCAGCTCGCCGAGCACGGCGACTTCCTGGAGACCTGCTACCTCCTGCTCTACGGAAACCTGCCGACGGCGACGCAGAAGAAGGACTTCGACTACCGCGTGACCCATCACACGATGGTGCACGAGCAGATGGCCCGCTTCTTCCAGGGCTTCCGTCGCGACGCCCATCCGATGGCGATCATGGTGGCGGCCGTCGGCGCGCTCGCCGCGTTCTACCACGACTCCACCGACATAAACGATCCGAAGCAGCGCATGATCGCCTCCATGCGCATGATCGCGAAGATCCCGACGCTGGCGGCCATGGCTTACAAGTACACCGTCGGCCAGCCCTTCGTTTATCCGAAGAACTCGCTCGGATTCGCCGAGAACTTCATCAACATGTGCTTCGCGGTGCCCTGCGAGGACTACAAGGTGAGCCCGGTCCTCGCCGACGCGCTGGAGAAGATCTTCATCCTGCACGCCGACCACGAGCAGAACGCCTCGACCTCGACGGTGCGCATCGCCGGCTCCTCCGGCGCCAATCCGTTCGCCTGCATCGCGGCGGGCATCGCCTGCCTGTGGGGCCCGGCGCATGGCGGCGCCAACGAAGCCGCGCTCAACATGCTCTACGACATCGGCACGGTCGACAAGATCCCCGAGTTCATCGCCAAGGTGAAGGACAAGAACTCTGAAGTCCGCCTGATGGGCTTCGGCCACCGCGTCTACAAGAACTACGATCCGCGCGCCAAGATCATGCAGAAGATGTGTCACGCCGTGCTCAAGGAGACCGGCCATGGCGACGATCCGATGCTGAAGGTGGCGCTGGAGCTCGAGAAGATCGCGCTCAGCGACCAGTATTTCATCGACCGCAAGCTCTACCCGAACGTCGACTTCTATTCGGGCATCACACTGAAGGCGATGGGCTTCCCGGTCTCGATGTTCACCGTGCTGTTCGCGGTCGCCCGCACCGTCGGCTGGATCAGCCAGTGGAGCGAGATGATCGAGGATCCCCACCAGAAGATCGGCCGTCCGCGCCAGCTCTACACCGGCGTCGCCAAGCGCGACTACGTGCCGATCGACAAGCGGTAACATTGGTCGTCACGGCTTTCGAAACGGCGCCATCGAGAGATGGCGCCGTTTTCGTTTGGCAGGACATCTACGATTTGGGAGATCGCACACGCCGACCTTGCTGCCGCGCACAACAACAAGTCGGCGCATCGGACCGGCAAACACTTGACAGTCGAAACGCTCCGCGCGCAAATTCTTACACTAAGTAAGAATGACGATAGGGATGGAAATGCCGGAGCAGCCGAGAAGTCGGCGGCAGACGCGCGCTGCCATTTTGACTCATTTGCTCCAGTCGGGCGGCTCGTTTCGGCCGCCGCTGGCGAAGGCGGTGCGCCTGTCCGAGGCGAGCCTGTCGCGCATCCTGTTCGACCTGAAGGCCGAGGGCCTGATCGAGGAAGTGCGGCGCCCTGCCCCTTACGTCGGCGGCCCGACGGGTCTCGTGTCGCTCGACGGCTCGGTGGCGCTCGCAGCCGTCGAGCTGTCCGCTCAATGGCTCAGCGTCGGCGTCGGTGGTCTGTCGGGCGAGCTGCACTATACCGAGCGTCTGCCGTTGCCCAAGGCGCCAACCGTTGAGACGGTCGGCCGCGTGTTCCGCGAAGCGATGACATTGTTGCGCGACTGGACACGCCGCCGCCACATCACGCTCTCCCAGATCGGCGTCTCCATTCCGGGCCTTGGCCGGTTGACCATATCCGGCAATCCGATCATCGCCTGCGACGTCGGACGCATCAGCGCCATGATCGGCGAGATGTTTGCCGATGTGCCGCTGGAATTCACCAATTCGGTGGTGGCGCACGCCACCTTTCACCGCTGCCGCACGCAGAACTATCCGTTCGGCGGCACGCATCTGTTCGTCTTTGTCAGCCATGGCGTTGCCGGCGCCTGGATGGATGACCCGTCTGAAGCCGATGCACTCCAGCCGGTCGAACTGGGCCACATGGTATTTGGACCCGAGGGACCGCGCTGCCGCTGCGGCCATCTCGGCTGCGTCGAGGCCTATACCTCGCTCGCCGCTTTGGCCGAGCTCCTCGGCGTCTCCGACGCCGAATTGCTCCATCTCGGCAGCGAATGGGTGCACGCGATCCCGCTCTCGACGCGCGTGCGCCAGGAGTTGCGGCGGCGGCTGTTCCGGCTTGGCCTTGCGATCGGCAACACGCTGAATGTGAAGCCATGCGGTGGCGTCGCCATCAGCGGCTGGCCATCGCTGCTCTCCGATGACGATCGCAACGCCGTGGTCGAGGGGATCGACGCCTGCCTGCTGGGTGGCCGGACATTGGCGCAAGTGTCCATCGCCTTCGTGCCACCCTCGACCGGCAACGATCCGCAGGCTGCCCTGGCCTTCGCCGCCTTCTGCCTGGCCAGCCGCGGCGGCATGCCCGCCACATCGACGGAGGCCGCCTGACATGCCCTGAGCCGGCCTCAACGCGCAAAGAACTTCACACCGGGAGGAACTGCCATGCCGATCACAACAACAAGGCGTCGTCTGCTCGCTGGATCTGCTGCCGCACTCGCGCTGCCGGCATTTGCCCGCGCCCAGGGCGCGGTCAAGCCGCGCCTGACCGCGATCTCGCAATGGTCCGCGGGCAGCGACGGGGCGGCCATCACGGCGCTCGGTAAGAAATTCGAGGAGAAGGGAGGGGTCTGGCAGCACTCGCCCGTCCCCGGCTTCACCACCGAGATGATGAACAAGCTGCGCGCTCAGATCATGGCCGGAGATCCACCGGCCTGCTCGCAACTCAAAGGTCCCGAGATTGCAGCCTGGTCGAAGATTGCCCCGACCGTCGATCTTGACGCCGTCGTCGCTGCCGCCAGCTATGAGAAGGTCGTCGCTCCAGATCTTGCACGATTGCATAAGCCGGGCGGCAAGTGGATCGCGCTGCCGTTGCAGATCTACAGCACCAACATGCTGTTCCTGTCCAAACGCGCGATGGACAAGGCCAAGGCCGACAAGATCCCCGTCACCTGGGCAGACTTCAATGACCTTGCCGAAAAGATGAAAGCGGGCGGTGTCCCCTATCCCATCGCCAACGGTGGTACCCGCCCGGACGACGGACAAAAATTCGAGGCTTCTCTGGCGGGCATCAGTCCCACCGCATACCGCGCCGCCATCATGAATCTCGACAAGAAAGCTCTGGAGGGTCCCGAGCTCAAGGCCGCGTTCGCGCAGGTGCGCAAGATCGCCGACTGGATGGATCCCAACGTCGGCGCCCAACACTTTTCGACCAACCTGAAGCGCTTCGTCGACGGCGACATGGGCATGATGATCATGGGCGGATGGGCGCAGGGCGTATTACGCAATGCCGGTTTCAAGTTCGACGACTTCATGATTGCGCCGGGCCCCAGCGACAATGGCAAGCCGGTGTTCCTGTTGAACGCCGATGCGTTCATCTTCTGGCAGCGCAAGGAGCCCGACCTCCAGGCCGGTCAGATGCTGATGGCTCAGCTCGTCATGGATCCCGCGATCCAGACGATGTATTCGCAGATTACGGGGTCAATACCCGTGCGCACCGATGTCGATCTTTCCGGTGAAGGCTGGTCGGACGGTCAACGGCGGACCGCAGCAGCCCTGAAAGATGCTATTGCCAGCAATCAGGCGGTTCTGAGTCTTGCGCACAATATGGCGCAGGAAAACGGAATGACCGCAGCGATGATCGACGTGATCACGGAATACGTGAAGAACAAGACGATCAAGCCGGAGCAAGCGGTCACCCGCCTTGCCGATGCCGTCGAGAGCGCACGTTGACCCAAGCCGTCGCGACAAGACTGGGCCGGCCGGCGGTATCTGACGTGGTGCGCCGGCTGCCCGAATATCTGATGATCTGGGTGCCGCTGCTGCTGTCCGCCGCGCACCTCGTGTCGTTCTCGCTGTGGACGATCTGGATCTCGTTCACGCCATCCACTCTGGTGCCGGTCTCGGGCTGGGTGGGGTTGCGCAACTACACGGCGGTCGCGGCATCGCGGAACTGGCAGATCGCCTTCGACAATTTGCTGCTGTTTGGCAGCGCTTTCGTGCTGCTGAGCGCGGTGACCGGCCTCATCCTTGCGATCCTGCTCGATCAGCGCATTCGCGGCGAGAACCTGCTGCGATCCATCTTCCTCTACCCCCTGGCGGTGTCGTTCGTGGTCACCGGCACGGTCTGGAGTTGGCTGCTCAATCCTGGCCTTGGGATCCAGAAGCTGGTCCATGACCTCGGCTGGACCTCCTTCAAGTTCGACTGGCTGATTGACCGCGACATGGCCATCTGGACCATTGTTATCGCTGCCATCTGGCAATCCTCGGGCTTCGCCATGGCGCTCTTCCTTGCCGGCCTTCGCTCGGTCGATGCCGACCTCATCAAGGCTGCGCAGATCGACGGCGCCGGACCGGTCCGAATGTACCGGCGCATCATTCTGCCGACGCTTTGGCCGATCACCATCACCGTCGTCGTGATCCAGTTGCAATTCGCGATTTCGGCTTTCGACCTCGTCCGCGCGCTCACCAACGGCGGGCCGGGAATCGCGACTCAGCTGCCGGCACTTGTCGTCTACGACCTGATGTTCCAGCGCAGCCTGCTCGGTCGCGGGGCAGCGGCGGCGGTGCTCATGCTGCTGATTCTTCTCGCGGTGCTGCTGCCGTATGCAGCGTGGCGTTATCTTCAGCGGCGGCGGGCGGCCCATGCGTGACCGAACCTTCGCACCAACCCGGATTTTGATCTATCTCGTCGTTTCGCTGATCGCTGCAGCATGGCTCGCGCCATTGGCTGTTGTCGTCCTGAACTCGCTCCGCAGCAACGAGGAGATCGCGCAAGCCTCGATGATCGGCTGGCCGCAGCAATGGGCCTGGAGCAATTACGCCGCAGCCTGGAGCGGCTTCTGCGTCGCCGAGACCTGCGCCGGCATCCGTCCGTACATGCTGAACTCCGCGCTCGTCACGATTCCTGCGACGATTTTCTCGACCATGCTCGGTGCGATCGCCGGTTATGCCGTGTCGCTCTGGCGTTTTCGCGGCGACAGCTGGGTCTACGGAATCGTGACCCTCGGCCTGTTCCTTCCCCAGCAGATGCGCCTGCTTCCCTGGACCATCGTGCTGCGAGACATCGGTCTCATCAACACGCTGGCGGGCCTCGTGTTGATTCACACCATCCAGGGGCTCTCCTTCACCACGCTGTTCTGCCGAAACTACTATGTCGCCATTCCCCATGAATTGATCAGGGCCGCGCGCATCGATGGCGCCGGGTTCTTTCGTATTTTCTGGCGCATCATTCTGCCGCTCTCGCCTCCCATCCTGATCGTCACCGTGATCTGGCAGTTCACGCACATCTGGAACGAATTCCTCTATGGCGTGACGTTCACGAGCGGCCAGCAGCAGCCCGTCACGGCTGCTCTCATCGCGCTATCTGCTGCAGTTGCGGATATCCCGCAGCATGGCGTGCAGAGCGCAGCGGTGATCATCGCAGCGCTGCCCACTTTGTTGATCTATCTCCTCGGCGGCAGGTACTTCGTGCGCGGCCTTACCGCCGGCGCAGTGAAATGATGGATTTGTCATGGCAGCACTAAGCATCCGCGCCCTGTCCAAGCGCTACGCCAATCTGGAGGTGCTGAAAGGCATCGATCTCGACATCGAGAGCGGCGAATTTACCGTGTTGGTCGGACCGTCCGGCTGCGGCAAGTCCACACTGCTCAACATCGTCGCCGGGCTCGACCGGCCGAGCGCGGGGAGGATCGAGATTGGCGGGCGCGTCGTCAACGACATACCGCCCAAGGACCGCGACATCGCCATGGTGTTCCAGTCCTACGCGCTCTATCCCTCCATGACGGTGCGCCAGAACATCACCTTCGGCATGGAATGCCGCCACGTGCCGAAGGCCGAGCAGGAGAAGGCGGTGGCGAATGTGGCGAAGCTGCTCCAGATCGAGCCGCTGCTCGGCCGCAAGCCGTCGCAATTGTCTGGTGGCCAGCGCCAGCGCGTGGCCATGGGCCGCGCGCTGGTGCGCAATCCCCTGCTCTTCCTGTTCGACGAGCCGCTGTCCAATCTCGACGCCAAGCTGCGCGTCGAGATGCGGATGGAGATCAAGCGGCTGCACCAGCGCATCGGCGCCACCATCGTCTATGTCACCCACGACCAGATCGAAGCAATGACGATGGCGACACGGATCGCAGTGATGCATCAGGGCAGCGTGCAGCAATTCGCCGATCCCGATACCGTGTACCGCTATCCGGCCAATCTGTTCGTGGCGCGTTTCATGGGCTCGCCG
The DNA here is from genome assembly GCF_900099855.1 of Bradyrhizobium sp. Rc2d. Lineage (NCBI taxonomy): Bacteria > Pseudomonadati > Pseudomonadota > Alphaproteobacteria > Hyphomicrobiales > Nitrobacteraceae > Bradyrhizobium > Bradyrhizobium sp. Rc2d. The sequence continues at coordinate 119,988 of NZ_FNCU01000008.1, forward strand.
CCGATGAACACGATGCCGGCGCGGCTCGAGACCGGGAATGACGGACCGGTGGTCGTGATCGGCGCCGGGCGGCCGGACGAGGTTCGTCTGCGCCTGAGGGGATATGACGCCGCAGCATCCTTCGTCGGTCGCGAGGTGGTGTTCGGGATCAGGCCGGAATGCATTGCCGAAGGCAGCCGCGCGTTTTCCGGCGATGCGCCTGTCCTCGTCAACGCGCCGGTGGAAATGGTCGAGCCGACGGGTGCCGAGACGATGGTGTTGTTGCGGCTCGGGGGCGAGCCCGCGATGGCGCGAATCTCGCCCGATATCCGCCCCACGCTCGGCGCGTCCGCCTCTTTCGCGCTCGACACGCGGCGCATTTGCCTGTTCGACCCCGAGACGGAGCGACTGATCGCATGACGAAGACGACCTATTCAGGCCTTGCGGGGCGCGTAGTGTTGATCACCGGTGGCGCCAGCGGCATCGGCGCCGCCTTCGTACGGGCTTTCGCGTCCCAGGGCGCCCGCGTCGCCTTCCTCGACATCGACACGAAGGCCGGTGAAACGCTGGTGCGGGAGGTGGCGGCCGCGTCCGAGACTGCGCCACTGTTCGTGCCCTGCGATCTCCTCGACATCGAAGCCATGCGCACCGCGATGGCGGAGGTCCACCGTTCGCTGGGCGATGCCGCCGTTCTCGTCAACAATGCCGCCAACGATCAACGCCAAATTCTTTCGGAGATGACGCCGGCCGAGTTCGACTGGATGATCGGCGTCAATCTCAAGCACGTCTTCTTCGCGGCGCAGGCGGTGGTGCCGCAGATGCGGGCGCGCGGCGGCGGCTCGATCATCAACATGTCGTCGATCGCCTGGATCCGCGGCGCCCCGGCGCTGCCGGTCTATGCCGCCGCGAAAGCGGCGATCGTCGGCTTCACCAACTCGCTGGCCCGGTCGGTCGGCCCCGACCGCATTCGCGTCAATGCGATTGCGCCGGGTATGGTGATCACCGAGCGCCAGCGCCGGCTGTGGTATCCGGAGGAGCAGGCAATCGCCGAGATGCGCGCGCGTCAGGCCGTTCCCGATGCGGTGACACCCGACGACATCGCAAACATGGCGCTGTTCCTCGCCTCCGACGAGAGCCAGCGCATCACGCGCCAATGCTTTCAGGTCGACGCGGGCCTCGCCTAGTCCTGTAGGGTGGGCAAAGCGCAGCGTGCCCACCGTCTCTCTACGCAATTGATGAGGAGAAATGGTGGGCACGCTTTCGCTTTGCCCACCCTACGAATCCGTCTTACCGCCTACCCTTGCGCATCGTCGCGAGCACGATGTCGGCGGCGAGCACGCTCGGCGACTTGTTGCCGGTCGACATGATTTGATCGAGCCGGGCGAAGGCTTCGACCTGCTCCCGGCGCAGCGGCGAGTCCGTCAACAGCGCGGCGAGCGCCGGTGCCAGCTTCTCCGGCGTGCAGTCCTCCTGCAAGAACTCCGGAATGACGTCGTTGCCGATCACGAGATTAGCGAGGATCACCGAGGAGACGCGGATCGCGCGGCGCAGGATGAAGGCCTCGATCGCGCCGACGCGATAGGCCGTCACCATCGGAATGCCCGACAGCGCAAGCTCCAGCGTTACCGTGCCGGATTTCGCCAGCGCCGCGTGAGCAACGCGGAAGGCGGCGCGCTTGTCGTTCTCGCCGATCACGATCTGCGGCTGGACCGGCCAATTCGCGATGCCCTCGCGGATCGTCGCTTCGAGGTGCGGCATGGTCGGCAGCATCAATTCAAACGCGCGCCCCTCCGCCTGCAAGCGGCCGAGCGCCGCGCCGAACACCTCGAGGTGATGCCGGATCTCGCTGCGGCGGCTGCCGGGCAGCACCAAGAGCACCGGCGGCTCACTGTTGCGGCGCTTCTGTTCCTCCGCGTTCGGCCGCAGCGAGCCCAATTGCTCGACCAGGGGATGGCCGACATAGCTGCATGGCGGCCCGCCCAGCTTGCGGTATTCCTCCGGCTCGAATGGCAAGAGGCCGAGGACATGGTCGACATAGCCGAGCATGGTCCGCGCCCGTCCCGGCCGCCACGCCCAGAGCTGCGGCGACACGTAATCGACGATCGGAATCGCCGGACTGCGCGAACGCACGCGGCGGGCGACGCGATGGGTGAAATCGGGGCTGTCGATGATGACGAGCGCGTCGGGCGCGGCCTCGGTCACGGCGTCGGCCGTCTTACGGATCAGCCGCAGGATTTTCGGCAATTGCTGAATGACGGCGGCGAAGCCGACGATCGACAGCTCCTCGATCGGAAACAGGGTCTCGAGCCCCTCGCGCGCCATGGTGCGGCCGCCGACGCCTGCGAACTGCACACCGTCGCCGAGGCGCTGACGCAGCACCTTCATCAAGGCACTGCCGAGCCGGTCGCCGGATTCCTCCGTGGCGATCAGAAAGATCTTGCGCTTGGGATCGCGGCCCTGCATCACGCCGGCAGGCCGATGACGAAGAGGTATTTGGCGTCGGCGAGCGCAATCATCGCCTGCGGCTCTGCGACAATCGTGTTGCCGGCAATGACGGCGATGCCGGCAAGACCGGCCTTAGCGACGCCCTCGATGGTCCGCGGGCCGATCGTCGGCAGGTCGAAGCGCAGATCCTGGCCGCTCTTCGGCGCCTTCACCAGCACGCCGCGGCCCATGGCCGCGCGAATGCGGCCCTCCTCACGCAGCCGCGCGACGCGCGCGAGCAGCGCGTCGGTGCCCTCGATATCCTCGACCGCCACGACATGACCGTCGATCACGACCGCGGCCTGGCCGATGTCGAACGGACCAAGCGCAGTCAGCACCGCCCGGCCGCGCTCGATGTCGGTCTTGCCAGTGTCGCTCGGCCAGGCGCGGCTGATGCAGCCCTCGGGCATCAGCAGATCGGGCGCGACATCCTTGATGCCGACCATGCGAAAGCCGTCCTGCTCGAGGATGCGGCCGACGCCGGACAACAGATGATCATCGCCGCCGCGGAAGGCGCGGATGACGTTTCCGAGCAGGCGAAGCGTCTTGATGTCGAAGCGGATCTCAGAGAGCGAGGGGCGGACCAATGTGCCGATGAAGATCAGGTCGCGGCAACCTTCTTCGCGAAACAGCCGCATCGCGCGGCCGAGCTGGCCGACCGAGATCCAGCGGTGGCGGAATTTCTCCACCCGCGCCGGATCGCAGGCCCCGCGCAGCGGAAACAGCACCGGTGTGATGCCGCGCGCGGCAAGCGATTCGGCAACCGCGAACGGCATGGCGCCGCCGCCGGCGACCACGCCGACAGGTGAGGAAATCTCCGCAGCCGCCGATGTCATGCCCGCGGCCATCCCAGGATCACTTCGCGATGGCGGGAAGACAGAGCGGGCGCTTGCCCTTGCCGATGAAGTCGAGGATTTCGGCGATCGCAGGGTCTTCGCCCGCGAGCGGCCGCGCGGCCTCCAGCCGCTCGGCGAAAGTGCCGGGACCGTGGAAGAGTTTTTGGTAGAACCCTCTCACGGTCGCAAGCCGCTGCTTGGTGAACTTGCGCCGCTTCATGCCGATCAGATTGAGGCTTTCCAGCACCGCATATTGGCCATTGACCAGCCCGTACGGGATAACGTCGTCGCGGACGCCACACACACCGCCGACCATGACATAGGGGCCGACGCGCGTGAACTGGTGCACCGCCGACAGGCCGCCAATGTAGACGGCGTCGCCGATCTCGCAATGACCGCCGAGCGTCGCCGAGGTCGCGAAGATCACGTTGTCGCCAACCATGCAGTCATGGCCGACATGGCTGTTGTTCATGAAATAGCCGCCGTTGCCGACGCGCGTCAGCCCTCCACCTTTGATGGTGCCGACATTCATCGTCGCGCCTTCGCGGATGGTGCAGCTGGAACCGATCTCGAGTTTCGTCGGCTCGCCCTTGTAGCTGAGATCCTGCGGGGCGCCGCCCAGCACTGCGAACGGCGAGATCACGCAGCCATCGCCGAGCGAGGTATGGCCGATGACGGTGACGTGTCCGATCAGCTTGCAGTCCGCGCCGATCACGACGTTCGGGCCGATGATGCAATAGGGTCCGATCTCAGTGCCCGCGCCGATCACGGCGCCGTCCGCGACCCGTGCGGTGGGATCAATCTTGCTCATCAAGCCAATCTTACTCGTCAAGAAGGTCTGGTTATGTATTGAAGTCACTTGGTTTTCGGCTGGTTAGCGCGACTATGCCCGATCTGTCCAGTGACGTATCATCTCGGCGTGTTTCATGTGCCGGATGAGGTGGCCTTCCCGGCCCATCAACAGGTTCATGTGAAGCCTGAGGTGATCGTGGTCAGGACCCTGGCACTTCTGCTCGCCCAGCTCGCGACGGCTCCGATCGTGTCCGAGACGGTCGAGACCGGCGAACGCCGCCTCGTCGATCTCGGGACATTTGAATGCCGGGACATCACCCGCAGCACGGTGCTTCAGCGGGTCTGTTACGATCGCGCGCAGCAGAATCTGGTTGTCGCGAACAACGGCGCCTATGACCGTTATTGCGGCGTGACGCCCGATACGGTCGAGAGTCTCCTCGGCGCGCCCTCCATGGGGCAGTTCTTCAACCAGAATATCAAGCCCGAGGCGACCACCGGGAGCTACGCGTGCCGGACACACGAGCCGGCCCAGAAGGATTGATGCCGCTCAGTCCGTCAGCATGGCGCCGACGTCGGCTTCCGCAACGATCTGCCCGTTGACCTTGGCATCGCCGTGAAACCACCACATGGCCTTGCGGCGGCCGAGCGAACGCATGTGATACTCGATGGTATCACCGGGCAGCACGGGCTTGCGGAACTTGCACTTGTCGATGGTCAGGAAATAGACCGCGCGCGGTTTCTCGGTGCCCTCGACCGACTTGATGCCGATCACGCCCGCGGTCTGCGCCATCGCCTCGATCATCATCACGCCGGGATAGACCGGGCGCTCGGGAAAGTGCCCTTGGAAGGCCGGCTCGTTGAAGGTGACGTTCTTGATGCCGATGCCGCTGTAATCGGCGCGGATGTTGATCACGCGGTCGATCAGGAGCATCGGAAAGCGGTGCGGCAGGGTCTGGAGGATCGCGTTGATATCCACCAGTTCGAACTTAACAGGTGATTCCACCGTCATTCCCGTCCCTCGTCCTTCGCATCGGCCTTGCTGTCGCGCACCAGGCGCTCCACCGCGATGATCTCCTTGAACCACTGTTTGGTCGGCTTGGCGAAATGCCCGCCCCAGCGTCCGCCCGGCGGGATGTCGTCCTTGACGGCACTCATGGCGGTCACCTGAGCTCCGTCGCCGATCTTGAGGTGGTTGTTGATGCCAACCTTCGCTCCCAGCGCCACGTTGTCGCCGATGGACAGGCTGCCGGCGAGGCCGATCTGGGCCGCCAGCAGGCAGTGCCGCCCGATCGTCACATTGTGGCCGATCTGGACCTGATTGTCGATTTTGGTCCCCTCGCCGATCACGGTGTCGCGCAAGGACCCGCGGTCGATCGTGGTGTTGGCGCCGACCTCGACGTCATTCTGGATCAGCACCCGCCCGGTCTGCGGCACCTTCAAATGGCCCTCGGGGCCGAAGAAGATGAAGCCGTAGCCGTCCTGGCCGATCGAGCAGCCCGGATGGATCAGCACGTTGTTGCCGATCAGGGAGCACTGGATGGCCGTGCGGGCACCGACATTGCAGTCCCGGCCGATCTTGACGCCGGGGCCGATCACCGCGCCGACGCCGATCACGGTGCCGCTACCGATCTCGACGTCCGGGCCGATCACAGCCAGGGGATCGACGATCACCCCGTCCTCGAGCCGGGCCGTGGGATCGATGATGGCGGACGGCGCGATGCCGTCATTGCCGACCCAGGATTGCGGCCTGAGCGCGTCTCCGTGCCATTCCCGCGCGATCCTGACGAAGGCACGGAACGGCTGCGCCACCCGCAGCACGGCCACATGCGCGGGCACCTCGGCCTCGAAGCGCGGGCTCACGAGGCAGGCCCCGGCCCCAGTCGCCTTGAGCTGATCGGCATATTTCAGGTTGTCGAAGAACGCCAGATGCATCGGGCCGGCTTCGTCGAGCGAAGCAAGGCCCGTGATGACCTGGCCGCCCCTTTCGGGGTCGACCAGCTGCGCCTTGGTCAGCGCGGCAATGTCAGCCAACGCTGAGGCAGGCGGTTTTGTGAAGAAGGTCGGCTGCGCCATTCCACCCCGTCGCGGTCCGGCTTCGGCATGAAGCGGTCAGGCCGCATCATGCCTCATCTGCAGGATTGGCACGATCCCTTTCGGAAACCGGCTCCAGTGATCCGGATCGTGCCGTGCTGATCGAATTAGAACGTGGTGCCGCCGCCGAACCGGAACTCCTGGACGCGATCGTATTTGCCCTTGGTGAGCGGCACGGCGTAGTCGAAGCGTAGCGGGCCGAACGGCGACTGCCAGATCAGTCCGACACCGACCGACGTGCGGACAACCTTGCTGTCGTCAAAAACGAGGCCGGTACAGGTTCCGGTGCTCGTCGGATTGATGGTCGACGGGATACAACCCGGCACATTGACCTCGTTGGTAGCGGTCCAACTCGTCGGTCCCTTATAATCGTAGAGACCGCCGGCGTCGGCATAGACCGCGCCCTTCAGACCCACTTCCTTGGGCAGGAACCAGAACGGCATCTGCAATTCGAGCGAAGCGCCCCAATACTTGGTGCCGCCGAGCGCGTCCTGCGTACCGAAAGGATTCAGGTCGCGCGGGCCGATGCCGTTCGGCGCGAAGCCGCGGACGAGATTCGGGCCCATCTGGAAGTGGTCGAGCATCCGCAGATCATCGTTGATCTTGGTCAGAATACCGCCCTGCAGACGGACGATGCCGACGATATCAGACACCAGCGGAGCGTAATACTTTCCGTCCGCAACGGTCTTCAGATAGCTGACGTCGCCGCCGACGCCGGCGAAATCCTGCCGGAAGTCGATGAGCAGACCGTCGGTGGGGTTCTTGTTGTTGTCCAGCGTGTTGTAGGTCAGCGTGTAGCCGAGCGCCGAGGTCAGGGTCTTGCCGTTGGCAAGTTCCTTGCGCACCGGCAGCGAGGCTTCACCGTCGCTGTAGCAGCCGAGGCCGTTGGTCGAGCTCAGATCGATGCCGTTCACGGCGGCGAAGGCCGGGCTCGGGTTGAAGGCCGACGTTCCCAGATTGTTGTTACAGTTCGCTAAGTAGCTCGGCAGCGTGATTTCCTGCTGGTAGACCGAGTAGCGCAGCTGGAGCGCCAGATCTTCACGCAAGGAGAAGCCGAGGCGCGGCGAGAAGCCGAGCGTCTTGGTGCCGTAAGAGATGTAGCTGTTGGCCAACTGCTGGCGCTGATAGAGGTCGAGGCCCAGCGCGACGCGGTAGTCGAGCAGATAAGGCTCGACGAACGACAGCGAGTAACCGCGCGCATACTGGCCATAGGTCACCGACGCCTTGGCGAACAGGCCGCGGCCGAGCAGATTGCGCTCGGAGATCGAGACTTCGGCCAGCGCGCCGTCGGTCGTGGAGTAGCCGCCCGAGATCGAGAAGTCGCCGGTCGATTTCTCTTCCATGTCGACGATCAGGATCACGCGGTCGCTCGACGAGCCGGGTTCGGTCGTGATCTTAACGCTCTTGAAGTAGTCGAGGTTCTTCAGCCGCCGCTCGGCGCGGTCGACCAGCGCGCGGTTGTAGGCATCGCCTTCCGAGATGTCGAACTCGCGGCGGATCACGTAGTCGCGCGTGCGGGTGTTGCCGCGCAGATTGATGCGCTCGATATAGGTGCGCGGGCCCTCGTCGACGTTGAACACGACGGAGACGGTATGGGCCTCGAAATTGCGATCGCCGCCGGGACGAACCACGGCGAAGGCATAACCGCGGCGCGAAGCCTCGATCTGCATCTCCTCGACCGACTTCTCGACCGATTCGACGTTGTAGAGCGAGCCGACGCTGACGCGCGAATACCCGCGCAGCGACGAGGGATCGAAATTCGGAATGCTGGAGCGGAAGTCGACCGCGCCGACGCGGTATTGCGCGCCTTCCTCGATCTTGAAGGTGACGTTGAAGCCCTTCTTCTCCGGATCGTATTCGGTGAGCGCGGCCACGACCTGGACGTCGGCAAAGCCGTGCTTGAGATAGAAGCGGCGGATCAGGTCGCGGTCGGCCTCGACGCGATCGGGATCGTAGATGTCGCCGCTGGCGAGGAAGCTCAGCAGGTTCGATTCGCGTGTCTTGATGACGTCGCGCAGACGATAGGACGAGAATGCATTGTTGCCGACGAACTCGATCGACTTGACGCCGGTCTTGGCGCCCTCCTCGATCGTGAAGATCAGGTCGACGCGGTTATTCGGCTGCTCGATGATTTCAGGCGTGACGCGCACGTCATAGCGGCCGGACCGGCGATAGATCTCGGCGATTCGCAAGGTGTCGGACTGCACCATGGCGCGGGAGAAGGTGCCCCGTGCCTTGGACTGGACCTCAGCGGTGAGCTGCTCGTCCTTGATCTTCTTGTTGCCCTCGAAGGCGATGCGCCCGATCACCGGGTTTTCCACCACGGAGACGATGATCTGGCCGCCGGGGCCGCGATTGATTCTGACGTCCTGGAACAGGCCGGTCTCGATCAACGCCTTCAGGCCGTCGTCGATGGCGCCTTGATCCAGGCGGCCGCCCGGGCCCGGCTTGAAATAGGAGCGGATCGTCTCCACCTCGACACGGCGATTTCCTTGGACGGAAATCGACTGGACCGTCTGAGCGAGCGCAGACGAAGACACGAAAACAGCCCCAACCGGGGCAACCACCGGCGCGCCGAACATGATCAGGGTTGCGAGCAAGCCCCCCCGGAGTCGCAGTCCAAACTTCATCGCGCAACGCGCCCTTATCATTCCGTACCAGACCCAACCCCAACGCCGATCTGGAAAGATTCCCCAAGTTCAGGCCGCTTGTAGCCAATTTCACCGACGCCGCAAACGGTCGAGCGCGCCGCAATTTCAATTTCATTCCAAGACGTTGCTCAACAGCAACGCCACAAAAAAGCCCCTATCAGGAAGCCGCCATCCGAAGGATGTCGTTGTAGGTCGCAAACACCATCAACATCAGCACCAAACCGAGCCCGATTCGGAACCCCATCTCCTGAGTCCGTTCGGACAGAGGCCGGCCGCGGACCACTTCCGCCGCATAGAACATAAGGTGACCGCCATCGAGCAGCGGGATCGGGAACAGGTTCAACAGGCCGATCGACACCGACAGCACCGCGCACAAATTGATCACGAACTGGAATCCGGCGCTCGCCGCCTGCCCCGACATCTTCGCGATTCCCAGGACGCCGCTGACCTCGTTGGGATTGCCGTTTCCGACGAACAACGAGCCCAGGAACTTGAAGGTGCTGGTGATGATGAACCAGACCTGCTCGACGCCGATCTTGAGCGCTTCGCCAATGCCCACCGGCGCGGTCGAGGCCTCACCAGCCTGCGACTTGTGCTCGACACCGAGCACGCCGACGCGATGGCGGTTGCCGAACGGATCCTTGCGCTCGAGCAGCGCGGGGGTCGCGGTCAGCGACACAATGGCACCGTCCCGCTTCACCTGGAATGCAAGCGCTGAACCCGCGCTCATCGCAACGATTCGCTGCATGTCGGCAAAGCTCTCGATCGGCTTGCCGTCGATCTGGACGACAACGTCCCCGATCTTGAAGCCCGCCGCGGCCGCAGCGCCGTCGGCGACGACGCCATCGACGCGCGCGATCGTACTCGGCTTGCCGTAGTACAGCGCCATGGCGGCGAAGATCAGCGCGCCCAGGATGAAATTGGCGATCGGTCCGGCTGCGACGATGGCTGCGCGCGGGCCGACCTTCTTGTGGTGGAAGCTGCCGGCGCGCTCCTCGGCCGTCATGGCCGCGAGCGTCTGGGCCGACGGGGTCGAGGCCTCGCTCTCGTCGCCGAAGAACTTGACGTAGCCGCCAAGCGGAATCGCCGAGATTTTCCAGCGGGTCCCGTGACGGTCGTTGAAACCGACCAGCTCAGGCCCGAAACCGAGTGAAAAGGTCAAAACGCGAACGCCCGCCCAGCGCGCGACCAGGAAATGGCCGAGCTCGTGGAAAAACACGACGATGGTCAGGACGAACAGGAAGGGGATCGCGTAACCGAGGAGCCCATGGCTCAACGTATTGAAACTATGGACAAAAAAGTCGATCATCGAATTCCCTCATCCAGCGCCGCAAGGCCCTGGCCCCGAACCATCTAGGATGCCTTTAAGGCAATTTGAGGCAATAGGGCGGCAGCTCTATTTCGAGCAACATGGTCAACGGAGATTGCATCATCGGCCGAGGTCATCGGAGCCTGGCTCCCGCTGCGGATCCAGTCGTCCAGCGTCGCCTCGACGAGGCGCGCGATCGCACCAAACCGGATCTTGCCGGCGATGAAAGCGGCGACCGCGACCTCGTTGGCAGCGTTGTAGACGGTGGTCGCTCCCTTCCCGGTCCGGAGCGAATCGTAGGCCAGGCGCAAGCCCGGAAACCGCTCGAAATCCGGCGCCTCGAAGGTCAGCTGGCCGATCTTGGCCAAGTCGAGCTTGGCCGCCGGACCCTTGATACGGTCAGGCCAGCCGAGACAATGCGCGATCGGCGTCCGCATGTCGGGCGCGCCGAGCTGGGCCACGACGGAGCAATCGGAAAACTCGACCATGCCGTGGATGATCGACTGCGGATGAACGAGCACGTCGATCTCGTCGGGCGCGAGCGCGAACAGATAGGACGCCTCGATCACCTCGAGCCCCTTGTTCATCATCGAGGCGGAATCGATCGTGATCTTCTGGCCCATGCTCCAATTGGGATGCTTCAGGGCCTGCTCGAGCGTGGCCTGCTCGATGTCGGCAGGCTTCCAGGTCCGGAACGGGCCGCCCGAGGCGGTGATGATGACGCGGACGAGCTCGTCGCGATTGCCTGAGCTCAGCGCCTGGAACAACGCATTGTGTTCGGAATCGGCCGGCAGGATGCAGGCGCCGGCCTTTGCCGCGCGCTGCATGAAGAAATCGCCGGCGCAGACCAGACATTCCTTGTTGGCGAGCGCGACATGCGCGCCGCGATCAACCGCGGCCAGGGCCGGCTTCAGTCCGGCGGCGCCGCTCACGGCCGCCATCACCCAATCGGCAGGACGCGCACCCGCCTCGATCACCGCGCTTTCGCCGGCGCCGCATTCGGTGCTGGTCCCGGCCAACGCGGCCTTCAGCTCGGCGAGCTTGGAGGTGTCGGCGATCGCGACGTAGCGCGCGGAGAATTCCTTCGCGAGCTTGGCCAGCGCTTCGACATTGCCGTTCGCCGTCAGCGCCTCGACGCGATAGCGTTCGGGCGAGGCGCGCAGCAAATCCATCGTGCTGTCGCCGATCGAGCCGGTGGCACCGAGTACCGTGACGCTGCGGACGGCAGACGCAGCAAGCCTGTTGTTACGCAATGGGACCGCGCTCATATCCTCACCAAACCATAAGACCGCTTCCGGCGCTATGCACACCATGGCGGAGAAAGCCGATAATCCATGCCGCCAGGATGGCGGCAACAAAGCCGTCCAGGCGGTCCATAAGTCCGCCATGGCCGGGAATTAAGTGACTGGAATCCTTGACGCCGAAGCGCCGCTTCACCGCGGATTCGAACAGATCGCCCAATGCCGATACCACCGACAGGATGGCGCTGACGAGCAGCAATGGCGCCATCTTTCCGAGCCCGCAAGCCGCGAAGCCTACCGCAACCAAGAGGCTTGCGACAAAGCCGCCGAGAGCGCCCGCCCAGGTCTTCTTGGGACTCACGCGTGGCCACAGCTTCGGTCCACCGATGCTGCGGCCGGCGAAATAGCCGCCGACATCGGTCGCCCACACCACGAGCAGCACGAACATCAGGGCGGCGAACCCGTTTAAGAGATCCTGCCGCACCAGGATCGAGGCCAGCAGCGCCGCCGATGCATAGGCGAATCCGGTAGCCGCCCAGACGAACTTGCCCCGCGCGATCAGCGTCACGATCGCACCGCCGATGAAGCCGGCGATGACAGCCGTCTTGAGCGCGCCGAAGGCAACGCAAAATCCCATGATGGCGATGACGATAGTCCCCGTCCCAGTCAGCGCGACCGAGCCCGCGCCCACCACCATCAGCCATTCCGCGAACAATCCGATCGATACCAGGGTGACAAGAAGTGCCCACAGCCAGCCGCCGGCGTAGGCGAGCGCAATGGCGAGCGGCGCCAGCACGAGCGCGGCGAGGATCCGCAGCACGAGATTGCTCGGGGCAGGCGCAGAGCCCGCCGGTGCGGCGTCGGGTTCGCTCACGAGGCGGTTTTCGCGACCAGGCCGCCGAAACGGCGCTCGCGCCTGGCAAATTCGGCGATCGCGCTTTCCAGCGCCGCCTTGTCGAAATCGGGCCAGTGGATCGGCACGAAGACGAGCTCGCTATAGGCGGCCTGCCACATCAGGAAGTTGGACAGGCGCTGCTCGCCGCTGGTGCGGATGATGAGATCGGGATCGGGAATATCGGGCGCATCGAGATGCGCGCCAAGCGTCTCGGCGTCGATCGTGGCGGGATCCCGCCTGCCCTCTGCGACCTCGCGCGCGAGCTTCTGCGCGGCCTTCGCGATCTCCTGCCGCGAGCCGTAGTTGAAGGCGACGACGAGCGTGAGGCGCGTGTTGTCGCGCGTCAGCTCCTCCGCCTCGTTGAGGAGCGCGCAGATGTCGCTCTCGAGCCCTTCGCGCTCGCCGATGATGCGGACCTTGACGCCGTCGCGATGCAGGCTCGCCAGATCGTTGCGGATGAAGCGCCGCAGCAGGCCGAAAAGATCGCCGATCTCGCTCGCCGGGCGCGACCAGTTCTCCGAGGAGAACGAGAAGATGGTGAGATAGCGAATGCCGAGCTCGTGCGAGGCGCGCACCACGCGGCGCAGCGCGTCCACGCCGCGGCGATGCCCTTCCGCACGCGGCAAGCCGCGCGCAGCCGCCCAACGCCCGTTGCCATCCATGATGATGGCGACATGCGCAGGCGCGTCGGACCGGTCGGGTCCTTCCGTTGCAGGCGCGGCGGCGTTGGACATGAAGGCGATGCCTTAAACGGTGAGGATTTCTTTTTCCTTGGCGGCCAGCAGCTGGTCGATCTCGGTGATCGTGCCGTCGGTCGCCTTCTGCACCTCGTCGGCGTGACGCTTCTGGTCGTCCTCCGACATCTCGTGATTCTTCTCGAGCTTTTTTAGCACGTCGAGACCGTCGCGACGGACATGGCGCGCGGCGACCTTGGCGGCCTCCGCGTATTTGTGCGCGACCTTCACCAGCTCCTTGCGGCGCTCCTCGTTGAGCTCGGGAATACGCAGGCGCAGCACTTGGCCCTCGGTCGCGGGCGACAGGCCGAGATTGGAATCGACGATCGCCTTCTCCACGGCCTTGACCATCGACTTGTCCCAGACCTGCACCGAGATCAGGCGCGGCTCCGGCACGCTGACGGTGGCGAGCTGATTGAGTGGCATGTGAGTGCCATAAGCGTCGACCTGCACCGGATCGAGCATCGAGGCGGAGGCGCGCCCCGTCCGCAGGCCGCCAAGCTCGTGCTTGAGGGACTGGACGGCGCCCTGCATGCGGCGCTTCACTTCGTTGAGGTCGAAACTACCCGTGGCCATCACGTTTCTCCTTCGAAATCCCGGCGACCGCTCCGCGCCCTTCTCTTGGGGCGCGACGACGAGCCGTCAGCCGGCGACAATGGTTCCGTGGCCGGCACCACGCAGAATCGCACCGATCGAACCCGACTGCGCGATCGAGAATACAATGATAGGCAGCGACGTCTCGCGGGCAAGCGCGAAGGCGGTGGCATCCATCACCTTGTAGTCGCCCTCGATGGCCTGCGAATGCGTCAGCCGGTCGAACCGCGTGGCGGTCGGATCCTTCTTCGGGTCGGCCGAGTAGACGCCGTCGACATTGGTCGCCTTCAGCACCGCCTGGGCGCCGATCTCGGCGGCACGCAGCACCGCGGTCGTGTCGGTGGTGAAGAACGGATTGCCGGTTCCGCCGCCGAGCAGCACGATCCGGCCCTCGGCGAGGTATTTGTGCGCCGCGGTGCGGGTGAACAGCTCGGAAATCTCCGGCATGACGAAGGCCGACAGCGTGCGCGCCGGCGCGCCCTTGCGCTCGATCGCCGCTTCCAGCGCGAGGCAGTTCATCATGGTGGCGAGCATGCCCATGGTGTCGCCGGTCGGGCGCGATACGCCGCGGGAGGAGACCTCGACGCCGCGCACGATGTTGCCGCCACCGATCACGACCGCGACCTCGGTGCCGAGCTTGCGGGCGGCAATCAGATCGTCCGCAACCCGGTCGACGGTCGGCTGGTCGATACCAAAGCCCTGCTGTCCCGCGAGATATTCGCCGGACAGCTTGATCACGACGCGACGATAGACCGGATCAGTCATGAGCACTTTCCTTGTCCGGGCGCCGCTTCCGGCGGCACGCCGGAAGGAGGTGTTCCGGCGCTTACTTCTTGCCGCTGGCCGCCGCGACCTCGGCTGCGAAGTCGCTTTCCTGCTTCTCGATTCCCTCACCGAGAGCATAGCGCACAAAGCCCGCGATCTTCACAGGCCCGCCGACCTTGCCCTCGGCCTCCTTCACTGCCTGCGCCACCGACTTGCCGGTGTCGTGGATGAAGGCCTGCTCGAGCAGGCAGACTTCCTTGTAGTAGGTCTTGAGGCCGGACTCGACGATCTTCTCGATCACGTTCTCGGGCTTGCCCTGCTGGCGGTATTTGTCGGCAAGCACGTCCTTCTCGCGCTTGACGACCGCCGGATCGAGGCCGGACGGATCGAGCGCCAGCGGGTTGGTGGCGGCGACATGCATCGCGATTTGGCGACCGAGCGTTGCGAGCTCGTCGGCCTTGCCCGGCGATTCCAGCGCCACGATCACGCCCATCTTGCCGGCGCCGTCGATGACGGCCCCGTGGACATAGCTCGACACCACGCCCTGGCTGACTTCGAGCTGGGCGGCGCGGCGCAGCGTCATGTTCTCGCCGATGGTGGCGATCGCGTCATTGATCGCGGTCTCGATCGTGACGTCGCCGACCTTGGCGGCCTTGATCTTCTCGACGTCGGCGCCGACGTCGAACGCGACCTGAGCGATCATCTTGACCAGACCCTGGAACTGGCCGTTGCGCGCCACGAAATCGGTCTCGGAGTTGACCTCGACCACGACGCCCTTGGTGCCCTTGGTGAGCGCGCCAATCAGGCCCTCGGCCGCGACGCGGCCCGACTTCTTGGCGGCCTTCGACAGGCCCTTCTTGCGCAGCCAGTCCTGCGCGGCTTCCATGTTGCCGTCGTTTTCGGTCAGGGCGGCCTTGCAGTCCATCATGCCCGCGCCGGTCGACTCGCGCAGGTCCTTGACCATCGCAGCTGTGATCGTTGCCATCGTTGAAAATCCTTTGTGCCTGCCGGTTTGCCGCGGCGCGGCATCGAAGCGCCCCGCCGCGGTCCATCTCAGGAATTCGCGTCAACTGAAATGGTGGCCGGATCCTATCCGGCCAACCCATCGCTCTTTTTGACTATTCCGCTTCCGCGGTCAGCGCCTTGGCCTTGGCCACCCAGGCATCCGCGCGGCTCGGCAGACCGACTTCTTCGCCGATCGTGTGCGCGGTGTCGTGGTCGAGCTCGGCGAGCTGCCAGTAGTGGAAGATGCCGAGATCGTTGAACTTCTTCTCGATCGCACCCGACACGCCCGGCAGCTTCTTGAGGTCGTCCGCGGTGCCGCGGGGACCTGCAAGGCCCTGGAAACCGCTCGACGAGGGCGCCGGCAGCTCTTCGGCGAGCGGCTGGGCCGAGGCGCCGACATCGATGCCCGAATCGCCCTGCGCGCGCGAAATGCCGTCGATTGCCGCACGCGCAATGAGATCGCAGTACAGCGAAATCGCGCGGCCGGCGTCGTCATTGCCCGGCACCACATAGGTGATGCCCTTGGGGTCCGAATTGGTGTCGACGATCGCCGCGACCGGGATGTTGAGCCGCTGGGCTTCCTGGATCGCGATGTCTTCCTTGTTGGTGTCGATCACGAAGATCAGGTCGGGCAGACCGCCCATGTCCTTGATGCCGCCGAGCGAACGGTCGAGCTTGTCGCGCTCGCGCTGCAGCGTCAGGCGCTCCTTCTTCGTGTAGGAATTGGCTTCGCCGCCCGACAGCACGTCGTCGAGGTGACGCAGACGCTTGATCGAGGCCGAGATCGTCTTCCAGTTGGTCAGCGTGCCGCCGAGCCAGCGCGAATTGACGAAATACTGCGCGCAGCGCTTGGCCGCGTCGGCAACGCCGTCCTGCGCCTGGCGCTTGGTGCCGACGAACAGGATGCGGCCGCCCTTGGCAACCGTGTCGCTGACGGCCTGGAGGGCCTGGTGCAGCATCGGCACGGTCTGGGCGAGGTCGACGATGTGGATGTTGTTGCGGGTGCCGAAAATGAACGGTGCCATTTTCGGATTCCAGCGGTGAGACTGGTGACCAAAGTGCACGCCAGCTTCGAGCAGCTGACGCATGGTGAAATCGGGTAGCGCCATCGTTCTAATTCTCCGGTTGGTTCCTCCGGAAACGTGTGAGCAAAACGGAGCGTTCTCGCCCCGGTTGCCACCGGACGGCCTTGTGAGCCATGTTTCCGTGTGAGATGGCGCGCTATATAGCGCCATTTCGGCCAGAAGCAAGGAAATAA
The DNA here is from genome assembly GCF_900099855.1 of Bradyrhizobium sp. Rc2d. NCBI lineage: Bacteria > Pseudomonadati > Pseudomonadota > Alphaproteobacteria > Hyphomicrobiales > Nitrobacteraceae > Bradyrhizobium > Bradyrhizobium sp. Rc2d. The sequence goes on from NZ_FNCU01000008.1 coordinate 136,622, forward strand.
GGGCCTTTCGGGGGGCGGTTTTCGTCCGCCAGAGCCCCCCCCTTTAGAGAGATCGGGCCGTGCCTTAGCACTTCGGCTGGTTCGGCGGGCACTTCTTTGCCGCCGGCGGCGGAGCCGCGGGGTGTGGCGGAGGCGCTGCCGGGCGCGGCGGTGGCGGAGGCGCGACGGCCATCCGGGGCGGCGGCGGTGGTGCCGGCCGAGCCACCGGCGGCGGCGGCGCGGGCCGTGCCATCGGCGGCGGCGCTGGCCTTGCCACCGGCGGCGGCGGCGCCGGCCGCGCAGCCGCCACGGGCGGAGCCACCCGTGCCGGTGGAGGCGATGCGACATGCGGCGGAGGCGGCGGTGCCGGGCGCGCGACGGCGGCCGGCGGCGGAGGCGTCGGTCGTGCCACGGCTTGCGGCCGCGGTGGCGGTGCGGACGGCCGGACAGCCTGCGCCGGCGCAGCCGACGGATGATTCTGCGGCTTGATCGGCTCGCGCGCGGCCGAGGGTGGCGGCGTGACCGGTCTGCCGGCGGTGATCGGAGGCGTGCCGTGCCCACCCGCCGCTGGCGGCGGCAAGCTGGCCGGCTCGCGGGTCGCGGATTTGGCGTGATCCGCAGGCCCGGCCCCAGCTGGGCTCTGTGCCACCGGTGGCTTCGGCACTTGGCCGGGCCGAGCGGCCGGACTGGTCGCGGGGGGCGCAGCCGTCCCTGGCGCGACAGCCGTTGGCGCACCGGAATGAGCCGGCGGTGTTGTGCCCGGGGCAGCAGTCGTCGGCGCCCCCGGATGGGTCGGCGACGGCGCACCGGGTGCAGCCGCCGTCGGCGGCACGGGCCTTCCGCCCGGCAGAGGCCCTGCCCCCGCGGGCGGCGCCGGTGGGCCGCCGTGAGCGCCGGGGACCGGCAGCGTGTTGGCCTGCGGCAGCCTGGTCGGTGGCGCAGCGGTTGGCGCAACAGTCGGAGCGACATTCGCCGGCGTCGCGGCAGGCGCTCCAGGTCTAGCCGTAGGTCTAGCCGTCGGCTGGATGGCCGCACTCGGCGGCATCGGCGCCTTGCCCTGCTGGATCAGGGCAGCGCGCTGGACAACGGCCTGTGGCACCGCTGGACCTGCCGGGTTGGCGCGTCCGGCAACGGCTGGCGCCAGATTGCCCTGCGCGGGCGCCGCGCCCGTCGGCGCGGCCGCCGGACGGTTGATCACGGTATTGATGACCGTGGTGTTGTGGATGTTCTGGTAGATGATGTTGTTCGGCGGCGGCGCGACATAGACCGGCGGCTGGACGAACGCCGGGATCGGCACGAACACCGGCTGGGGCAGCACGAACAGGCCGACCACGGGCAGCGGCGGCGGCAGCACGACGAAATCCGGCGGCGGCGGCGGCAGATAGTAGACCGGCGGCGGCGGTGGCGGCGCGAAGCCAAAATCGGGGTCGCTGAAATACAGCACGGGGCGATCGACATAGACCACCTCCTCCGGCGGCGGTGGCGGCACGTCGTAATCGATCATCGCAAAGCTCGGCGGTGGCTCGGCCGGCGCGGTGAGGATCGCAAGGCGCCGGCGCGCATCCGCCGCATGCGGGCCGCGCGGATAGCGGCGCAGATAAGACCAGTACGCTTCGGGCGTGTCGGTGCGGTAGGTCCGCCGCCAGGTGATGGCTTCGCGGCGCGCCGCGACGATCGCCATCACGCGCTTTGCGAGCGGATCGTTCGGATAGGCCACGAGAAATTCCTCATAGGCCGGCAACGTGTCGCGCTCGAGCGCGGCGGCATAGGCATCCTGCACGCCGAGATCGCGGATCGGCTTGCTGCGGATCGCAGCGACCTGGTCGGGCGCGGCCTCCGGCGGTGGCGCGTCCGGCCCACGCTCGAAGAACGAAAATGGGGCGGTGATCTTCTGCTCGTTCCAGGGCACCTGCGCGCCCTTGCTGGCCTCGTTGACGCGCAGGCGGACGCGATCGAACACCTCGGGCAGCGGCAGGCCGCCGGTGCGGATCATCTCGGCGAGCGACTGCGCGTAGATGCCGTAGGGGCCCGGCTCCTCCGGCGCCACCGTGCCCGGCGCCGCATTGAAGGCGATCAGCATGTTCGCCTCGGGCTCGACCAGCGCGAGGCCACTCGCGATCGGCTGGCCGCCTTCGATGAAAGGCTGCGCGCGGGCCGCATCGAGCACAACGATGTTGGCCTTGAGCGGAATGGCGGCGAGCTGGCGGACATAGTCGCTGACGCGCAAGGCTTCGGTCGGAATGTCGGTGTCGCGGGTGATGTTGGAATCGACCGGGATGAAATAATTCTCGCCGGCAAGCTGCACGCCGTAGCCGGCAAGATAGATCATCGCGACGGTGCCAGGGCCGGAGGCCTGCGCCTTCTGGATGAAGTCGCGAAAACTCTTGCGCAGCGTATCGCCGTCGAGATCGCGCGCGCCGACGACGTCGAAGCCCGCCGCCTGCAATGTTTGGGCGATCAGGCCGGCATCGTTCGCGGTGGTCGCCAGCGGCGATTTGGCATAGGCGCCATTGCCGACCACGAGCGCGATGCGCTTTTCCTGCTGCTGGGCGCGCACGGGTCCCGGCGCGCCGGCGGCAAGGGCCACGATCGGCAGGAGAAGGCAAATGAAGACTTTGAGCGTCCCACGCATGGCTTGCTTGCCCGCTATTGTTGTTGAGGTGCCACCACGCATGAGGCGCGCAGCCGGCTGAACGGCGGTTGAACGAAAAGCTCGGATTGAGGCGGCGGCATGGCCACGCCGCTGCTGGCGTCAGCTCCAGATCACCCTCAAGTCAGCCTCAAGTCAGCTTCGAAACGGCGCAAGGCTCCTTCAAGTCCCGACCCTGTGCGATCAGATCGAGCACCCGTCGTGCAGCGCACCTCACTCCACAGCTTGCAGCTCGGCGAGCTTCGTCCGCGCGGTCGCCTCGTCCAGCGCAACGAGTTCGGCCGGCCCAGGATTGGCGTCTCCTGCCGTCGCCACGGAAACGACGGCAAGCCCGGCCAAGCCGCCTACGATCGCGCCGCCGGTCGCGGCATCGTGCCTGGGGCTGCTCTTGATGAGGTAGAAGTGCGTCCGGCCGGCTTCCATCACGATCTCGCGCTTGGTGTCGCCCGGAAACATCAGCTCCGTCACCAGCAATTCGTGGCGACCCGCCGGCCGATCGGCATAGGCGTATTTCCCAGCCACGACTTTGCCGAGCGGCGCACCGTCGAGCTTCACCTCACAGGCGCAGATCGCCATGCTGAGCCCATTCCTCTTGTCCTGGAGCAGGACGACGCGCGAGTGCCCGGCGCGCGGAGGCCCGACCTTTTTCGACACAGAGGCAAAGTCGGTTCCGACCTGATCGCTGACACAGCCCACCAGCATCGCACCGACGGCCAACAACAACGCGCCCCGTCGCAGCATCGCACACCCCAGCCCATTCCCCGGGGGGCATGCTAGCTGGAATCAGCGACAGGTTGCAACCACATCCCACGACCACTGTGTGGATCGCGCAGACCGGGTCTTAGAGCTGCTGCACGTCGACCACGCCTGCGACCGCCTTGATCGCGCCGGCGATCTGCGGCGAGACCTTGAAGCGGCCGGGCAGCTTCATCTCCACCTCGGTCTCGAGGTCGAGCATCATCACCAGCGAGACCTCGCCGTCGCCGTTGGAGCGCGGCGCGATGCCGGGACTGCCGATCTTTGGCGCGGCACCGTTCGCGGGCGCCATCTCGGGTCCGGCGAGACGCTTGGCGATCGATTCCAGCGGCTTGGTGTCGCGCAGGAAGATGCGCAAGCCCTTTTGCGTCTTGGCGGCGGCGTCATCCAGCGGCTCGGCATGCAGCACGCGGGCGCGGACGTCCTCGCCCTGGAGCTCGGCGCCGAGCTGGAGCAGCACGGCGGCGCCCGGCTCCAGCACGTCGCGATATTGCGCGAGGCCTTCGGAGAACAGCACCGCCTCGAAATGGCCGGTCGGATCGGACAGGCCCATGATGCCCATCTTGTTGCCGGTCTTGGTGCGCCGCTCCATGCGCGAGACCACGGTGGCCGCGACCTTGCCGGCGGTGGCGCCGGTCTTCACCGCGCGCGAGAACTCGGCCCAGCTCTGCACGCGCAGGCGCTTCAGCACCGTGGCGTAATCGTCCAGCGGATGTCCCGACAGGAAGAAGCCGATCGCGTCGTATTCGCGGCGCAGCCGCTCGGCCGGCAGCCACGGCTCGACCTGCGGCAGCATGATGCTGGGCGCATCCGCCGAGCCGCCGAACATGTCGTTCTGGCCGATCGTGGCGGCCTCGTGCGCGCGCTGGCAGGCGGCCAGAATCGAGTCCGCGCCGGCGAAGACGCGCGCCCGGTTCGGCTCCAGCGTGTCGAAGGCGCCGGCGGCGGCGAGGCTCTCGATGATGCGCTTGTTGATCGCGCGCGGATTGACCCGCGCGGCGAAGTCGGCGAGCGAGGTGAAGAGACCGTTCTTCGTGCGCTCCTCGATGATCTGGTCGATCGCCTGGATGCCGACGCCCTTCAGCGCGGCGAGCGCGTAGTAGATCGTCTTCTCGCCGACATCGAAGGTCGCGCCCGAGCGATTGATGTTCGGCGGCTCGACCTTGATGCCGAGGCGCTGCGCCTCGGAGCGGAATTCGGAAAGCTTGTCGGTGTTGTTGAGATCGAGCGTCATCGACGCCGCGATGAACTCCACCGGATAATGCGCCTTCATGTAGGCGGTGTGATAGGACACCAGCGCGTAGGCCGCCGCGTGGCTCTTGTTGAAGCCGTAGTCGGCGAACTTCGCCAGCAGCTCGAAGATGGTCTCGGCCTGCCCCTTCGGTACGCCGTTCTTCACCGCGCCCGCGACGAAGATGTCGCGCTGCTTGTCCATCTCGGCGCGGATCTTCTTGCCCATGGCGCGGCGCAACAGGTCGGCGTCGCCGAGCGAATAGCCCGACATCACCTGCGCGATCTGCATCACCTGTTCCTGGTAGATGATGACGCCGAAGGTCTCTTTCAGGATCGGCTCCAGCACGGGGTGCAGATATTCCGGCTCCTCGTCGCCGTGCTTGCGCGCGCAATAGGTCGGAATGTTCGCCATCGGACCCGGGCGATAGAGCGCCACCAGCGCGATGATGTCCTCGAAACGGTCGGGGCGCATGTCGATCAGCGCGCGCCGCATGCCCTGGCTTTCAACCTGGAACACGCCGACCACATCGCCGCGCGCCAGCATCTGGTAGCTCTCGGCATCGTCGATCGGCAGCGTCGCGAGATCGACGTGGATGTTGCGCGGCTTGAGCAGCTTGCAAGCAACGTCGAGCACGGTCAGCGTCTTCAGGCCGAGGAAGTCGAATTTGACGAGGCCCGCCGGCTCGACCCATTTCATGTTGAATTGGGTCACCGGCATGTCGGATTTGGGATCGCGGTAGAGCGGCACGAGTTCGCTCAGGGGGCGATCGCCGATCACGATGCCGGCCGCGTGGGTCGAGGCGTGACGGGTCAGGCCTTCGAGGCGCTGGGCGATGTCGAAGGCGCGCGCCACCACCGGGTCTTCGTCGCGGAACGCCTGGAGCTTCGGCTCGCTCTCGATCGCAGCCGCCAGCGTCACCGGCGCAGCGGGATTCTGCGGCACTAGCTTCGTCAGCTTGTCGACCTGGCCGTAGGGCATCTGCAGCACGCGACCGACGTCGCGCAGCACGCCGCGCGCCTGCAGCGTACCGAAGGTGATGATCTGCGCGACCTGGTCGCGGCCGTAGCGCTGCTGCACGTACTGGATCACCTCGCCGCGGCGGTCCTGGCAGAAGTCGATGTCGAAGTCCGGCATCGAGACGCGTTCGGGATTGAGGAAGCGCTCGAACAGCAGGCCGAATTTGATCGGATCGAGATCGGTGATGGTCAGCGCCCAGGCGACCAGCGAGCCTGCGCCGGAGCCGCGGCCCGGCCCGACCGGAATGCCCTGCGACTTCGCCCATTTGATGAAGTCCGACACGATCAGGAAGTAGCCCGCGTATTTCATGCGCATGATGACGTCGAGCTCGAAGGCGAGCCGTTTGGCGTATGTCTCCTCAGTCGTGCCCTGCGACAGGCCGTGGACGCGCAGGCGGTTGGCGAGCCCCTCCTCCGCCTGGCGCTTCAATTCGGCGGCCTCGACCGCGCCCGCATCCGAGCTCGATGCGGCGCCGACGGTGAAGAACGGCAGGATCGGCTTGCGCGTCATCGGTCGGAACGAGCAGCGCTCGGCGATCTCCACCGTCGAGGCCAGCGCCTCCGGAATGTCGGCGAACAGCACCGCCATCTCGGCGCGGGTCTTGAAGCGGTGATCAGGCGTGAGCTGCTCGCGCTCGGTCTCGGCGATCAACCGCCCGCCGGCGATGCACAACAGCGCGTCGTGCGCCTCGTAATCGTCGGTCGCGGCGAAATATGGCTCGTTGGTCGCGACCAGCGGCAGGCCTTTGGCATAGGCGATGTCGATCAGGCCGCTCTCGATGCGCCGTTCCTTATCGGTGTTGTGGCGCTGCAATTCGATGTAGAGGCGGTCGCCAAACAGGCTGGCGAGACGCTCGCAGCGCAACGCCGCAATTTCGGCCTGCCCGGTGGCAAGCGCCAGCGAGATCGGTCCGTCCGGACCGCCGGTAAGCGCGATCAGGCCCTCGGTCTCGCCTTCGAGCCAGTCGAACTTGATGTGGGAGGCATTGGTGTCGGGCGTCTCCAGGAACGCTCGCGAGTTCAGCCGCATCAGGCTGCGATAGCCGCGCTCCTGCGCCGCCAGCAGCACCACGCGCGACGGCCCCAGCGCATTGCGCGCGTTCGGATCCTGGTCGCCGAAGTCGATCGCCAGTTCGCAGCCAACGATCGGCTGGATGCCGGAACCCGCCATCTTGTCGGAGAACTCCAGCGCGCCGAACATGTTGTCGGTGTCGGTCAGCGCCAAGGCCGGCTGGTGGTCCTTCTTGGCGAGCTCGGCAAGCTTGGCGATCTTGATCGAGCCCTTGAGCAGCGAATAGGCCGAGTGAACGTGAAGGTGGACAAATCCGGCGCTCGGCATGGTCGCGTAACGGCCTCTTGCAGATGAAGTGGAGCGGTCGCCAGCTCCTCAAGGCATTATGCACTCGCCCGGCCGACTCGCCTCCCGATGGTGGGGTGTGGCGCCGCGAGAGTCCACGCCGGAGCGGCCAATCCGCCGCGTCGTCCCGCTTTTCCCCAACCGCGCCTGCTCAGAGCTGCGGAATCACCTGGGCCCAGATCGCGATCATCCCGACGAACAGCGTGATCGACGCCAGTGCAGCCGCTTCTTCCACGAAAACCCTGAACATGTCTCGCTCCTTTACTAGAACGTATGAAGAACATTGTTCTCATTTCGTTCTCAGGAGTCAAGTCGTCTGAACCATTCCGCAAGGGCATGGTTAACTTGTTGAATTCGAACAATAAAAAAGCCCCGGCGCAAGGCCGGGGCTTTCGACGCCGCTCGAATTGAGCGTCAGTCTCAGTAGCGCGCGATAGGCATGCCGCCGAACTTGTAGTTCAGGCGGACGAGGCCCATGTCGACGTCCTGACGGATGCGCTCGGTGCCAGCGAAGCCGGCGAACGTCACGTCCTTGTCGGCCAGGAAGATGTGGTTGTACTCGACGCCAACCGACCAGTTCGGCGCGAAGCCGTACTCGAGGCCGGCACCAACGGTACCACCCCAGCGGGTGTCGCTGGTCGACGCGAGCAGCCCGCCGCCGAGGTCGGAGATCTCGTACTTGTCGCTGACCACAGCCGCACCGCCCTTGACGTAGAGCAGCACGTTGTTCCAGGCATAGCCGACCTGGCCGGTGATCAGGCCGAACGCATCGATCTTGGTGCGGTTGCGGGTGGCGAACAGCGCGCTGACATTGTCGCCGGAGAAGTCGGCCCAGTTGCCCTGGCCTTCCACGCCGAACACGAACTGGCCGGACTGCCAGCGATAGCCGATCTGACCACCGACCGTGCCGCCGGTCGCATCGTGCGAACCTTCGCGGCCGACGCCAACGAAATCCCAGGTGGTGCGAGCCGAACCGCCGCCGCCGTTGATGCCGATGTAGAAGCCGCTCCAGTCGTAGACTGCGGCGATCGCTGCCGGCGGAGCCTTGGTGTAGGGCCGCGCCGCGAGGTCAGCAGCCACCGCCGGCGCAGCCGCGCTGAGCGCGATCAAGCTGACAGCGGCAAGCAACAAATTCTTCTTCATTTGATTCCCGTTCCAGTTTCTTCAGTAGGCCCCCGGGCCGTGGGTCGTCATATCAGCGATCGACGGAATTGCTGTAACTTCGACGCAACAGTTAGAGCCAAAGGGCCGCGCTTCATTAATGAACGTTTAGCAGAGCGCGTGGGAAACCCTATGAAACAAGTGTTTTCTGTAGTTCCAATGTCGACAACACGACATAAACTGCATGCGCGCGTAACAACGTCGCGCGCACATTCGCGTGATCGGAGAATCCAGATGCGAGCCCGAGTTACTCTCCCCATTATCGCCACATTTTCGCTCGCTCTCGCCACATTTGCGCTCGCGCTCAACGCAAGCACGCCGGCGCGCGCCTTCGGCAAGAATCATCCATTCTGTCTCACCGGCGACGAATGGCCGGGGCTGAGCAATTGCAGGTTCGATAGCTACGCGCAGTGTCAGGCGAGCGCATCGGGGCGCGCGCTGACCTGCATCGCCAATCCGTTCTTCGCAGGCCAGAGCGATGATCCCTACGCCTATCAAAATCGTCCGCGCGCGCAGACGCCAGGCTATTCATCAGGCTATTTCCTGTCGCGCTGAGATGCGCCGCGCGTGGCCTACGCTGATCGCAGCCGGCATGCTCCTTGCGAGCGCGCCTGTGCACGCGCAGACCTATGATCCGAGCTATCCGGTCTGCATGCAGATCTACGGTCCCGTCGGCTATTTCGACTGCCGCTATGGCTCGCTTGAGCAGTGCAGATATCTCGCCGTCGGGCGTTCGGCGAGCTGCATCGTGAACCCGTATTTCCCATCAAGGAAACCGACGCCCCCTCGCCGATCGAGCCGTGCCGCCGAATAATCCCAACGATCCGGCGGCCTGCGTCTCCTTAGCTTTGCCAGGGCGTGTTGCGGATGCGCGTACACGCGTTTGGTTTGCGGAAGCTGGGATCGTGATCTTCGATGTAGTCGAAATTGACCGTCCCGAACGTCGTCTGCGGCTTCTTCAGGGCTGAGCAGGTCTGCACCTTCAGGAACTCGTTCTTGAAGTCACCGCGGGGGAACGCAGTGATCACCTGGTCGCGCTGCTCCGGTGTGTACTCGTCATATCCAACACCGACGACGTCCACCAGAACGCCTGCGTTGGTGAGAGCGATCTCCGGCCTCATATATTGCGGAATGCCGGGGGTGGTGTGCAGCGCGATCGCTTCCCACACCAGATCGGCCTGCGGTTCGGCAATGCCGCGCGCCCGCAGAAAGTCGCGCGCGGCGTCTGCGCCGTCGACCTCAAATCGCTTGGTCTCGGTGTGGTAGTGATCAACGAGGCCGAGATCGTGAAACAGCGCTGCGACATAGAGCAGCTCGGAATCGAACTTCAGCTTCTGACGCAGCCCTTTGATCGCGCCGAACACATAGACGCGAACCGAATGGTTGAACAACATCTCGTCTTCGTAACTGCGCACCAGCTCGGTGGCTTCGCGCGCCAGCTTGCTGTCGGGAATCTTGACGCCGGAAATCACCCTCGTCATTTTCAGGCTCCTGGTTTCTGTTCGGCTGATGCCCTTCGGGTCAGGCTGCATTCTCGAGCGCAGCCTGTGGCGTCTTTCGGAAGCTGATCGACATGCGATTGTACGCATTCATCAGGCTGATCGCGATCGTGAGATCGACCAGCTCGCGCTCGCTGAAGACCGCGCGGGCGGCTTGATACGCCTCATCTGGAACGTTGGTCTCGGCGACGCGGGTCACCGTCTCGGCCCAGGCGAGCGCCGCGCGCTCGCGTTCGTCGAAGAGATTGCCCGCCTCGGCCCACGCCTGGACCAGCGCGAGCTTTTCGATCTTCACGCCGCTCTTGAGCAGGTCGCGGCTGTGCATGTCCAAACAATAGGCGCAGTTATTGATCTGCGACACGCGGAGATAGACGAGGGTGACCAGTGTCGCAGGCAGTCCGCTCTGCATGACGTAGCCGTAGACGCCGCCCAGTGCCTTCGCGCCTGCCGGCGCGATGTGGTTGTAGTTGAGACGTTCACTCATCTGCTTTCTCCTTGATGATCAGGGGGGTGAAACGCTCCCTTCGCCCCCTTAGGTGCCCCTGCCATGGTCCACAAAAAAGTACCAAAAACGTACAAAACTCGTGTACCAATATGCATGACCAAACCGCTGCGGCTGAAGCTCGATCGATCCGCAAAGACGCCACTGGCGGAGCAGATCCACAGGGGAATCAGAGCTGCCATCGAGAGCGGTGTGCTCGCCCCGGGCGCTCGCCTGCCCTCATGGCAGGATTTGGCCGCGCAGCTCGGCGTCGCGCGCGGCACCGTGCGTTCGGCGTATGAAAAGCTCTTATCCGCCCAACTGATCGTTGCAGCCCGCGCCACAGGCACGCATGTCGTGGACCGGCCGTCCTTCCCCGTTCGGCGGGACAAAGCCCCGGCCCCCGGCTCATTCATGGAGATGTACCAGGAACTCACCGCAGGGCCGGCGATCTTCCAGATGGGCGTGCCTGCGCAGGAGACCCTTCCTGCCACGCTGCTGGCGAGGATGCGTGCGCAAGCGGTTCGCGTTGAGGTGAGTGCGCCGGCGATTTACCCTGACCCGCGCGGCGAGTTGGAGTTGCGGCGCGAGATCGCGGCCTACCTTGCGCTGGCGCGCGGGATCGAATGCGCGCCGTCCCAGATCATCATCACCAGCGGCTTCAGCGGCGGGCTTGGTCTGGCGCTCCGTGTCCTCGGTCTCGAGCAGAAGAAAGTCTGGGTGGAGAATCCCGGCTTTCCCTTTACGCGGCGCGGCCTCGAGCTTGCGAGATTGTCGATCGCGCCGATCCCGGTTGACGCTGACGGCATCGATGTCGATTACGGCCTGAAACATGCGCCCGATGCGGCACTGGTTGTGGTGACGCCAGGGCAGCAGGCGCCGCTCGGATTCACGCTGTCGCTGGCAAGACGCTCACGCCTGCTCGACTGGGCGACCCAAAACAAGGCGTGGGTGATCGAAGATGATTATTTGAGCGAGCTTCAGCTCAAGGGCCGGGCCACACCAGCGCTCGCCTCTCTCGATCGCGCCGGCCGCGTCATTCACATCGGCTCTTTCAGCAAGACCATGACCCCCGCCTTGCGGCTCGGCTTTGTGGTTGCACCGGCCGCTCTGGCGTCGCGATTTGCCGAAACTGCGGCCTGCCTCGCGCCGGCGCCCGGGCCCGCGGTGCAGCTCGCGACCGCCGAGTTCATGCGGAACGGCCATTATCTCCGGCATCTTCGGCGCACGAAGCGGGTCTACGCAGCGCAAGGCGATGCATTGCTGAAATACCTTCGCCCGCGCACTGCAAATGTTGCGATTGCCGGATTGGCTGCTGTCCTGCGGTTGCCGAAGGGAGCAGCCGATCTTGCCATCGCCAGGGAAGCAGCACCGCTTGGACTGGCGCCTACGCCGCTATCGCTCTGGTATGCGTCGAGGGCTTCGGCGCGCCCGGGACTGTTGCTGGGCGTCGCGACGTCTCCGCTAAAGAGGATCGAGGCGTCCTGTGATCGGCTCCTTCAGATCATCGACCGTATTACGTGATCAGACTCTGAGTTCGGTGACCTTCACCGGCCAGCGTGACGATCAAAGCTCCGCTTCGGGTGGCGATCACGGCGTGATCGCACTGAACAGTCGGCACCAAGCTGCGCAGGATCGATGAGCCCCTGTATCCATCCGGCGAGGCCGCTACCCACGACGCCGCGTTCAACGCGCCTGGATTGACCTACATGAAACCCGGATTGCGCGGGAGGTAGCAGCCCCAATCTCCGAACTGCCGGTTCGACATCAGCAGCATCGGGAACGTCAGACGCATCCCGTGGTCGGTCGCCGCCTTGAGCGCTGACTCGCTCGCGCCCGGCACGAAGGCCGAAATGGTCGCAACATCGCTCTGCGCCGCGAACGACAACGCAGCAGCAAGTGCCGAGCCCATGAGATCTGGCCGGCGGACTGCAAGCGGGCCAATGTGTCCATCCGAAATATAGACATACCCGACGCACTCACTGCCGGCGTGGATGGTGAACCCGCTCGTCTGGCTGTCGCCCAGGAGATATCGATGATGCTTCTCCCTGGAAACACCGAGAGCACCGACATCAATGAGCGCCAGCTCATCCAACCCGGCCGTCTTGGCCGTGAGAGATTCAAGACGAAGCCGTGGCTCAGCCAACCGCGACGCCAGTCGGTCTCGAGACACGCTGACCATGTAAATCGGACAGCGCGGGAACAGTCCGTGGCGGATGTAGAGGCCTTGAGACACGTTGTTGAACGTGAAGGTGATCAGCGCTTTGACGGATGCGCCGCGCTTCTCTGCGTGAGCAAACATCTTGCTGATGAGTTGATTACCAATGCCGTCGCTCTGGCGATCTGGGGTCACGAACAGCTGCGCCAGAAACCAAAGCTCGCCACAAACCCAACTCCACGCGAAGCCGACGAGTTCTCCGTCGTCATCGGCGACCCATAAACCTTCGGGATCGTCCGTGAGCGAGAAGGCCTGAAAATTCTGCGGGCGGGAGGATGCCATCTTGCCAAAGCCCCGCCTCTCAGTGAGTTCATTGATGCTGGCGACCACGATCTCGTCGGCTCTCGCCAAGTCGTCCATGCGAGCCGGTCGGCACAAGACAGCCATTCTCGAATCCTCCCCGGGGATCAGCACGCCCGGCCAACCGTCGAACCGGGCCGGAGCGTAGAGCCTTCGACAGACATCCTGAACAGGATGAGAGCGACGAAATCCTCGGCCGGCAATCAGGCGAGCGGCCGGATGTTCTGGTTCATGCGGAAGAAGTTCGTCGGGTCGTATTTCGCCTTGATCCGCTGCAGGCGCCGGTAGTTCGGTCCATAGGCAGCAGCGACGGGATCGCCTGTCTCGTCATCGTCGAGATAGTTGACATAGCGGCCGGAGGCAAAGAAGGGCCGCATCCTCTCATGGGTTTCGCGTGCCCAGGAGATGCAACGGCTCGTATCGCTGGGCTGCGTCCACTGCGCGAGGATCAAGAAATTGTAGCCCTCCTGCCGATGCGGAAATGCCGTGTCCCCGGCATCGATACGGGCCGCCGCACCGTGGATGTGCTCAAGAAGCAACTGCCCCATGGGAGTCGGGCAGCGCGCGAAACATTCGATCATGGTCGCAATCGCACCATCACTCAGCTCCCTCAGGAAGTTCGATTTCCAATAGTTGAAGGCGCCTTTCGGAAAGTTGGCGTCGAGCATGCGGTTGAGCTCGCAATAGGGCATCGGCCCGACTGCGTCCAAGATCGGAGCCCCGAACTGTTTCAGCGGCCGCATCGCTCCTTCGGCCTCCGCCGCCGAACCGCAATGGCTGGTGACCAGGGCAGCGACCTCAGTGCCGGATCCGTCGGGCGCATGGGTCAGGGTTGCGAACAGCATGTGCTCGTCCGTGAGCGAGCGCGTGCTGGCCCGGAAGAATTCGAGCACGTCGCGTGAGCGCTCGATGGGGTGGATGATCGGTCCGCCGGTTATGATCGGCCCGACCGTGTGGAGATCATATTCCAGACTGGTCGCGATCCCGAAGTTTCCGCCGCCACCGCGGATCGCCCAGAACAGATCAGGCTCCTCTTGCTTGCTGACCCGCAAAACCTTGCCGTCGGCGGTGACGAGTTCGACGGCCCGCAAATTGTCCAGTGCCAGGCCGTACTTGCCCATCAGCCAGCCCAGTCCTCCGCCGAGCGTCAGCCCGGCGATCCCGGTGGTCGAGACTACGCCGCCGGTGACCGCAAGCCCGTGAAGTTGTGTTTCGCGATTAAGCTCGCCCCAAGTGACCCCGCCCTGCGCCCACACCGTCTTGCCGACAGGGTCGACCCGGACGCCCTTCATGGGCGAGAGGTCGATCATGATACCGCCGTCGATGGTCGCGCGACCTGCCACATTATGGCCGCCGCCGCGAACCGCGACCTCGAGGCCGAGCTTGGTCGCAAGAACGACGGCATCCACGACATCGGACACACTGCGGCACCTGGCAATCAATGCCGGCCGTTTGTCGACCAGCCCGTTGTGGATCTTTCGCGCCTCCTCATAGCCCTCGTCCCCTGGCTTGAGCAGTTGTCCTCCGAACGAGGCGTTGAGATCGGCGGCAGCGCTGGCGACAGATGCGATGGACGACATGACATGGTCTCCTCAGCTTGACCCGCCATATCCTCGATCGTGGGCTATCTTGGAGCAAATCCGAAGATTTCAGGTGACGATGAATTGATTTCACCTAGACTGGCGGCATGTACAAGCTGCCGCCCCTGATCGAGCTGCGCGCTTTCGAAGCTGCCGCCCGCCATCTGAGCTTCAAGAAGGCGGCGGCAGAACTCGGCGTCACGCCAACGGCGATCAGCCACCAGATCGGGTTGCTCGAGCAGTATTGTGGTCGCGCTCTGTTCCGCCGCAGACCACGGCCTCTTTCGCTGACCGATGCCGGAGCGCGGCTCTTCCCCGCCATTCGTGGCGGCCTTGAGGTGTTCGCCGCGGCCATTGCGGCCGTCAAGCAGGAAGGCGACCAACAGCCTCTCCGGGTGACGACAACCAATGCTTTTGCCAGCCGCTGGCTCGTGCCCCGCCTGCCCCTGTGGCGGAAGCTGCATCCCGATGTGCCACTGGAAGTCATCGGCACTGACTCAGTGCTCGATCTGCAGGCCGGAGATGGCGATGTCGCCATTCGCTATGCGACTAGCCGGGCACGGCCGACAGACGGAATCGTCGATGATCTCTTCAGCGATACATTCTGGCCGGTTTGCAGTCCGCGTTTGCTTGCAACGGAGCGCCTGAAGAGACCAGTCGACCTCGCAAACCACGTTCTGATTCACTCCTATTGGTCGCCGGCCGATCGTGAGCCGCCGACATGGCAGAGATGGCTCGCTGCAGCTCAGCGCAGGTGGCGCGAAGTGCCCCAGTTCAAGGACATGCAGCACCTGAGTTTCCGGGAGGAACTGCACGCCATCGAGGCGGTGATCGCCGGGCAAGGAGTCGGGGTTTTCAGTGATGTGCTCGTGGCACACGACCTCGCGGCTGGTACGCTCGTGAAGGCGTTCAAGTTGAGCTTGCCTGGCTACGGCTTCCATGTGGTCAGTAAGCCAGGCCATCCGCGCGCGCGAACCATCCGGGCCTTCTCGGAGTGGTTACGGTCAAGTCCTTGATCCGCTTCTCTGCGCCCTTCGAGATGTCGACTCCCCGTTACGGCGGTTCAGTCCAAATTGACCAGCAACGTCTCCGGCCTCTCGACAGCAGACGCGTCGGCCTTGATGTCTCTCTGTCTTACACCGGCGTATAAATCACGAGCTTCAGCGCGGGATCGTCGTTGGCCTGAAAGCTCGTGTGCTCGAACCGGAGCACGCCCTTGGTCGGATGGTTCATGGTCTTCAGGCCCGAGGCGGTACTGCGGATCTCGTGCGCCTCCCACCATTTGACGAATTCCGGACTGCCCTGACGCAGTCGCGTGAGCAGCTCGGTGAAGGCGGGATCGCCGGCCCAGACGTCGTGAGTGGCGCGAAACATCGCGACCATGCTCTTGGCGACCTCGGTCCAGCCCGCGCCGTAGAATTTTCGCGTCTGCTTGTTCGTCAGCACCAGCAGCAGCGTATTGCGATCCTGCTCCGGCAGCTGTCCGAAGCCAAAGACCTCCTCGGCCGCCGCGTTCCAGGCCAGCACGTCCCAGCGTCGGCCGGTGATGTAGGCCGGCTGCGTCAAGCTCTCGATCATCCGCCGGATGGGCGGCGGCACGATCTCGGGCACGAAGGCCGCCCTCGCGCCGTCGCGCGCCAGCGCCTTCAAATGGGCGTGCTCGGTCTTGCTGAGCCGCAGCGCGCGGGCGAGTGCGTCGACGGTGGTGACCGAGGGGCTGACGGTGCGGCCCTGTTCGAGGCGGATGTACCAGTCGACGCCGATACCAGCGAGCTGCGCGACTTCCTCACGCCGCAGCCCCGCGGTGCGCCGCCGGCGGCCCGCCGGAAGGCCCACGGATTTCGGCGACAGCTTTTCGCGGCGGGACCTGAGGAAATCGCCGAATTCGACGCGGCGTGGGTCGGCCATTGCTGTCGCTCCCGCGATGGAGGGTCCCTAGAATACTAGGATAATACCAGGCCTTCATGTCCCCTCCAAGGCGGCGCATATGCGCTTCACCGACTTTGAGGTGAACATCATGAAAGCTGCCGTGCTCAAATCTTTCGGTTCGCCGCTGGTGATCGAGAATGCCCCCGAACCGGTGCTCGGCACCGGCGAGGTCATCGTCGACGTCGTCGCCACGCGCGTGCTGTCCTACATGAACGAAGTCTTCGACGGGACGCGCAATTATGCGCTCGACCTGCCGATCATCCCCGGACCCGGCGGCATCGGGCGGGTGCGCGCGATCGGCCCGGACGCAACCAAACTAGCCATCGGCGACTGGGTGTTCTGCGACCCGACGGTGCGTTCGCGCGACGACGCCGTTGCGCCCGACATCGCCCTGCAAGGGCTCACCGCCGCCGGCCCCGGCGGCATGCTCCTGCAAAAGCATTTTCGCCACGGCTCGTTTGCCGAGCAGATGCGCCTGCCGACCGAGAACGTTACACGCCTCGGCGCGATCACGCCGGAGGAAGCGACGCAATGGTGCGCCCTTGGCACGCTGCTGGTGCCCTATGGCGGTTTCCTCGCTGCGAACCTGCGACCAGGCGAGACCGTGCTGGTGAGCGGGGCCACCGGCAATTTTGGCAGCGCCGCCGTCTCGGTCGCGCTGGCAATGGGCGCGGCCTGCGTGATCGCTCCCGGCCGCAACGAGAAGATCCTGGCCGACCTCGTCCGCCGCTTCGGCGAGCGGGTCAAGCCGGTCAAGCTCACCGGCGTTGAGGACGACGACCGCGAGAGCATGAAGCGCGCCGCATCAGGCCCGATCGACTGCGTGTTCGACATCATGCCGCCTTCGGTGAGCACCAGCGTGGTGCGCGCGGCGATCATGACGGTGCGCGCTTACGGCCGTGTCGTGCTGATGGGCGGCGTCGGCATGGCGGGCGGCGCGGGGCTCGAGCTGCCCTACCCCTGGATCATGCGCAACTGCATCACCATCCACGGCGTCTGGATGTACCCGCCGGACGCCGCCAGTCGCCTGATCGCGTTGGTGCGTGCCGGGCTGCTCAGGCTCGACGAGTACGAGGTGACGGCGTTCGATCTCGACCACGCCAACGAGGCCGTGGCACATGCCGCGGCCAATGGCGGGCCGTTCAAATTGACCGTGATCCGGCCGTAACGGCGAGCGCGCCGCGGCGATGCGCCGTCGCAGCGGATTTGCTGGACATATCAAACGGCTGGAATGCATCACCCCGATCGTCGCCGGCAGCGGCCGGCTACTGTGCATGGGGTTGTTTTCGCAGTTTTAGTTTGGCGGCCCGCCGGCGCGGCATCAGGAACTCACCTCTCCCTTGGGAGAGGTCGGCGCGTAGCGCCGGGTGAGGGTTTACGGTCTCGCGTTGGGCAGCGCCCCCTCACCCGATTTGCTGGCGCAAATCGACCTCTCCCCGCCGGGGAGAGGTGAAGCGAGCCCGGAGCCCGGTCCAACCAACACGCTTCAGCTAATCGAGCTCGACGACCTGGCCGTTCGACAGCGAGACTCGCCGGTCCATGCGGCTGGCGAGCTCCATGTTGTGGGTGGCGATCAGCATCGACACCTGGGTCGCCTTGACCAGCTGCATCAGGGCCTGAAAGACGTGGTCCGCGGTATGCGGATCGAGATTGCCGGTCGGCTCGTCCGCAAACAGCACGCGCGGCGCGTTGGCAACCGCGCGCGCGATCGCGACGCGCTGCTGCTCGCCGCCGGACAGCTCGGCCGGGCGATGGGTGATGCGGTCGCCGAGGCCGAGATAGCCCAGGATATCTTTGGCGCGTTTGACGCTCTCGGACTTCTTCAGGCCGCGGATCATCTGTGGCAGCATGACGTTCTCCAGCGCCGAGAACTCCGGCAGCAGCCGGTGCGACTGGTAGACGAAGCCGATATCGGTGCGGCGCAGCTGGGTGCGCTCGATATCAGGCAGCTGCGAGGTCGGCGCGCCCGAGACATAGACCTCACCGGAATCGGGCGCCTCGAGCAGCCCCGCGATGTGCAGCAGCGTCGACTTGCCCGAGCCCGACGGCGCCACCAGCGCGACCGACTGCCCGCGCCACAACGCCAGCTTGGCGCCGTCGAGGATCGTCAGCGGCACCTCGCCCTGCAAGTACCGCCGCTTTATCTCGTGGAGATAAATGACCGGTACATCTTCCGCCCCCTGCTGCTGCTCCATCAGCCCCTCACTCGTACCGGAGCGCTTCGACGGGATCGAGGCGCGCGGCGCGCCACGACGGGTACAGCGTCGCCAGGAACGATAGCGTCAGCGCCATGACGACGACCGCCGTGGTCTCGCCGATGTCGATCTCGGCGGGCAGCTTCGACAGGAAATAGAGTTCCGGCGAGAACAGCTCGGTGCTGGTGAGCCAGGACAGGAATTGCCTGATGGATTCGATGTTGAGGCAGATCACGAGACCGACAAAGAAGCCGACCAGCGTGCCGACCACGCCGATCGAGGCGCCCGTGATCAGGAAGATGCGCATGATCGAGCCCTGCGAGGCGCCCATGGTGCGCAGGATCGCGATGTCGCTGCCCTTGTCCTTCACCAGCATGATCAGGCCGGAGACGATGTTCAGCGCGGCGACCAGCACGATCATGGTCAGGATCAGGAACATCACGTTGCGCTCGACCTGGAGCGCGTTGAAGAAGGTCGAATTGCGCTGCCGCCAGTCGACCAGGAACACCGGGCGGCCCGCGGCCTCCGTCACTGCCTTGCGGAAGGCGTCGATCTTGTCGGGATTGGTGGTGAACACCTCGATCGAGGTGACGTCGTTGCTGCGGTTGAAATAGGCCTGTGCCTCCGCCAGCGGCATGAACACGAAGCCGAGATCGTATTCGGACATGCCGATCTCGAACACGGCGACGATCTTGTACGGCTTGATGCGCGGCGTCGTGCCCATCGGGGTGACCGCGCCCTTCGGCGCCACCAGCGTCACGCTGTCGCCGGCATGCAGCGACAGCTGGTCGGCGAGGCGGCGGCCGATCGCGACGCCCTGCCCCTCGTCAAAGCCTTCGAGCGAGCCCTGCTTGATGTTCTTGGCGATCGAGGTGAGGTTGTTGAGGTCGTCGGAGCGGATGCCGCGCACCAGGACGCCCGAAGCGTTCCATGGAGATGACGCCAGCGCCTGGCCATCCACCACGGGAGCAGCGAGCCGGATGCCCTCGACCTGGCTGAGGCGGTCGGCGACGTCCTTCCAGTCGGTCAGCGGCGATTCCAGCGGCTGGACCAGGATATGTCCGTTGAGCCCCAAGATCTTGTCGAGCAGCTCCTTGCGGAAGCCGTTCATGACAGCCATGACGATGATCAGCGTCGCCACGCCCAACATGATGCCGAGAAAGGAGAACCCGGCGATGACCGAGATGAATCCCTCCTTGCGGCGCGCCCGCAAATAGCGCCCCGACAGCATCCACTCGAATGGCGCAAAAGGCGCGGTCTGCACGGTTTCGGTCATGGTCTCATCCATCGCTCGATAATCCCATGATTCGGGGTCAATTGTGGCCGGATTGGCGGCCGCGATATCGCGCGATGAACAATATTCAGCCGACCAGCCGGGCGACTGCGTCCGCAGGCGACATGGTCTCGCGTGCGCCGTCGGCTCGCCGCTTGATCTCGACCTTGCCGTCGGCGAGCCCCTTCGGCCCGATCATGATCTGCCAGGGGATGCCGATCAGGTCGGCAGCGGCGAATTTGGCGCCGGCGCGCTGGTCGGTATCGTCATAGAGCACATCGACGCCCTTGGCGGTCAGCTCCGCATAGAGCTTCTCGCAGGCCGCATCGACCGCGGCATCGCCCTGCTTGAGGTTCAGCACCACGGCGCGGAACGGGGCGACGGCTTCCGGCCATTTGATGCCGGCGTCGTCGTGACAGGCCTCGATGATGGCGCCAAGCAGGCGCGAGACGCCGACACCGTAGGAGCCGCCATGGATCGGCACGTCGACACCGTCGGGGCCGGCCACCAGCGCATTCATCGGCTCGGAGTACTTCGTACCGAAATAGAAGATCTGGCCGACCTCGATGCCGCGGGTGTTCACCCGCTTGTCTGCAGGCACCTCCTGCTCGAACCGCGCGGAATCGTGAACGTCCTCGGTCGCAGCGTACAGCGAGGTCCACTGCTTGATGATCGGTGTCAGATCGCCCTCATAATTGACGTCCTCGCCCGGCACCGGCAGGTCCAGCACGTCGCGATTGATGAAGACGCCGGATTCGCCGGTCTCCGCCAGCACGATGAACTCGTGGCTGAGATCGCCGCCGATCGGGCCGGTCTCGGCGCGCATCGGGATCGCCTTCAGCCCCATCCGCGCGAAGGTGCGCAAATAGGCGACGAACATCTTGTTGTACGCGACCCGCGCCGCCGCCTCGTTGAGGTCGAACGAATAGGCGTCCTTCATCAGGAACTCGCGGCCGCGCATCACGCCGAACCGCGGACGCTGCTCGTCGCGGAATTTCCATTGAATATGATAGAGATTGAGCGGCAGGTTCTTGTAGGACTTCACATAGGCGCGGAAGATCTCGGTGATCATTTCCTCGTTGGTCGGTCCGTACAGCAACTCACGCTTGTGGCGGTCGGCGATGCGCAGCATCTCCGGGCCATAGGCATCGTAGCGGCCGCTCTCGCGCCAGAGATCGGCGAGCTGGAGCGTCGGCATCAATACCTCGATCGCGCCGGAGCGGTCCTGCTCCTCGCGCACGATCTGCTCGATCTTCTTGAGCACGCGGAAGCCGAGCGGCAGCCAGGCATAGATGCCGGCGGCCTCCTGCCGGATCATGCCGGCGCGCAGCATCAGCCGATGCGAGACGATCTCCGCCTCTTTCGGATTTTCCTTCAGGATGGGCAGAAAGAATCGCGACAACCGCATGGCAATACTCTAGGAATCAGTGACGGGTTGCAGTGAAACCGGATTGGGAGCGAAAACACAAGACCGAGAATGAGGAAAAGCCGCTAACGCGGCGGAATTCCTGTCATTTTTCCGTCGACTTCAGGTTTGACTTGAGCAGCAGCATGCCCTGCAAAGCCGGCGAGCCTAGGGCTATGCCACCTCCAGTTCATCCTCCAGCGCGATCCTCTCGAAGTCGGTCACCAGCGCGTCGATCCGCACGTGCCAGCGGCCGGCGAAGGGCAACTCGACCTTGCGCACATGCCAGTAGCCGTCCGGCCCCAGCGAGGCACCCCGTTCCATCGGCTCGATGCCGCGCTCAGGCAGGCTCAGCGTCAATGTCACCTCCTTGGCCGCGAGCGGCGTCCCCTCTCCGGTCATGAGCTGAAGCACGAAATCGTCGACGCCGGCCTTCCCAGGAGACACCAGCACCTGGAACATTGCCTTGTCGCTGTGAATGTGGATCGCCAAGGGCGTCTCCGGAACGATGGTCCGTGGCGGCGGCGTGAAGCGCCAGCCGGCGACGACCGCGAAGATGATGAGTGCGATCGCGCATTCGAACAGGATCGACCGCTTGAGGGCGGACGCGGCCTCGTGATCCCTTGCCAGCGCCGGGGTCAGGTGAAAGCGGTTGAGCGCGGCGAGTGCGAGTAGCACGAGGACCAGCGCGAGCTTGATGGAAAGGACGAGGCCATAACGGGTCTCGACCAGCGCCGACAACCTTTCGAGCTGGACGATGGCGAGCACAAGGCCGGTCAATGCCAGCGTGGCGACGACCGGCACGGCGATGTGGGAGAAGCGGTTTACGACAGGCAAGGTCGTGGCCGTCGGCTTCGACACCAGTGCAACGAGCGGCGCCAGCGCCCCGATCCAGAAGGCAACGCCGAGGCCGTGGAGGAAAATCGCCGGCCGCATCAACATTTCGGGCGGAGCCGTGGCGGCGTGCCCGGTCATGGCCAGCGACAGGCCGACGCCGATGAACGCGATGAACGCAAGAGCGCGCGCGTACCATGCGCTGCGCAGCGCCACCAACGCAAGCAGCATCGCGGCGATGGCGACCAGCGATGCGGGACCCGCGGTCGTCGCGAACGCCACCTTCCAGGGGGCCATGGTCGCAAGAGCCGCCGGCGGCAGGCCGAGGAGATCGAGGCCCAGCGCACCAAGGGACACCACCGCGCTCGGAAGGCCGACCGCGAGTGCCACGCGCGGCACGGTCGTGCCAGTCATCGACCACGCGATCCAGCGCGCGAACAACACACCGCCGACGCCGACAAACAGCCCGAGATAGAGACCAACCCGAGTCAGCCAGATCAGCGCGCTCAACCCGCTGTCCGGATTGACCGGCGGCTTCGTCCCCGTCGGCACGCCGATCGAGAATACCACCGATCCCGCGATGGGATGGCCGTCCTGCGAAATCACGCGATAGCTGACGACCGCCGTGCCCTGCGGCAGGTCCGGCGGCACCGCAACCGAGATGGCCTCTCCCGACGCGTCGACGCGCACATCGTCCCGCGCCCTGCCCGTGCCATCAATCAGCTGGACCGCGCCCGGTGTCACCGCCTCGTTGAAGCGCAGCACCACGGCCTTCGGCGCGCTCGCAAGCATGCTGCCGCTGGCCGGCTCGACCGCGACCAGCGCCGCATGCGCGGACGCGCCGGTCGCGAAGCCGACAACGATGAGCAGCGTCGCGAGCGTGGCGAGCAGGCGCATTACGGCTTTGGCAGCAGCTTCACGCCCGGTGCCGGCGACTTGCCCTCATGCGAATGCCCTGCCCCCTCTGCCGGGATTTCGATCCAGCGGCTCACGCCCGTTTCGCATTCCTGGACGACGGGGAAGTACAGGGTCGTGTTCGGCTTGAGCGAGCCGGTCAGGACCGTGTGCATGACGAACTCGTCATAGTTCTTGTCCGGCAGCTTGCCGCCGGACCACATCACCTCCTTGACGCCGGAAGAGAGCTTGTTGCCGTGATAGTCGTATTCCCCGGCATATTTGCCCTCGACGACATCGACGTTCCAGCCCGCCTTCGGCATCGGCTTGACCGCGATCACCCCTTCAGGGATCTGCACGCGGATCTTCACCGTGGGCGAGCCCGCACAGCCGTGCGGCACGGTGAACACAGCCTTGTACGACGCGCCGACCGTGGCATGCTTGGTCTCGAGCGACACGTGCGCCGCCGCCGGCGAGATGGCGAACGCAGCAATCAGGATCGGGCAGGATCGCTTCAACATATTCAGTCTCCCGGAGGCCAGATCCAGCCTCATCACATCTTCATTCCCGAGTGATCCGGCATTTTCTTCATGTCCATATGGCCGGAGTGCCCGGCGCCGCCGGGCGCCGGCGCGCCAACAGCCTGGACGTCGAGAGAGACGGCGACTTTGCCGGCCTTCTCGAACTGAAGTGTCAGCGGCACCTTGTCGCCCTGCTTGAACGGGCCCTTAAGCTCCTGGAGCATCAAATGATTGCCGCCGGGCGCAAGCTTCACGGTCTTGCCGGGATCAATGATGAGCCCCTTGTCGAGCGGGCGCATCTTCATCACGCCATTGTCCATCGCCATCTCGTGAATCTCGGCCTTCCCCGCGATGTCGGCGGAAACGCTGACCAGCCTGTCCGCCGCCGACCCCTTGTTCTCGATGGTGAGATAGCCGCCCGCGACCTTGGCGCCGCCCGGCGTCGCCCGGCTCCAGGCCTGCGAGATGACGAGATCGCCGGCTTTGACGTCGTCGGCGCGCACGGGGGCGGCGAACATTGCGGCGGAAAGCGCTGCGAGCGCGAGGATGCGTGAGAGCTTGGTCATGTCCTTTGCCTTTCTTGTCGTAAACATCACTCCACCCCTCAGAACGTGTACTTGCCGGCGACAACGAAGGTTCGCCCCGGGAACGGATGGAACAGGAAGTACTGCTCGTTGAAGAGATTATCGATGCCGAAGTCGAATGCGAAGTTCTTCGTCGCGTTATAGTGCACCTTCAAGTCCACAACGAAGAAGTTATCGAACGCGCCATAGACGTGGGAGACGCGATCCGTGTTGTCCAGCGTCGAGTACTGCTTGCCGCTGTAGCGTGCAGCAACCGTGTAGGCCCAGCTATCGTTCGGCCGGTAGGTCACGCCGAACTTAGCGCGCCAGTCGGGCACGTAAGGCACGCGCTTGCCGACCACAGTCGTGGGCAGATTCGTCAGAGGATCAATTCCGGCCCACCCCGCGTCGGCCAGGATTCGCGAGTCGACATAAGTAACGCTGCCGAAGAGCTGCAGACCACTGACGAGAACGTTGTCCTTGTCGGCGGACAACTCGATACCCTGCAACCTGATCGCATCGACGTTGCTGATCACGGTCGTCGGCGTTTGCACCTTCGTGATCGGATTGGTGACGAGGTTGGTCTGGGAGATGATCGCATGATCGGTGTGCTCCCGGAACAGGGTCAAGCGGATGCGGCCGTCGCTCCATCTGCGCTCGATGTTCAGCTCACCTGTCAGATCCTGCTCGGGGAACAGGTTGGGGTTGGCGATCGTCGCTACGCCGCCGACTGTCAGGTTCTGATAGAGCTCCGTGACGGTCGGATAGCGATAGGCCTGCCCGAAGTTTGCCGTGATATTCCAGTCCTTGTTCGGATCAAAGGACAGCGACGCCTTCGGTGAAAAATTCGTCGAGGCGAGTTGCGATTGTTGAACCGCAGCGATCGATGTAATCGCGCCGGCAGCGTTCGTCGCGGTGCTGATATTGAAACCATCCTGGGCTCGCCAGGTTTCGAACCGACCACCGAGCGTGAGCTTCAGATTGGGAAGGATCCTCCAGGCATCCTGAAGCCAAATCGCACCGGTCCGGGTCTCACCCTGCCCCTGCGAGTAGAGCGTGCCCGTCCCGGTGTCTCCCGTCGTATTCCAAACGGATGACGCATAAACGGGACTTTCCAGGCGATAACGATCACCATGCATGCCGAAACTGACCTCGTGCGGTCCGTCGTAACCATACGGCCGCCAGATCCCCTTGGCATCGGCATTCTGCCAGTTGGTGCCGTCCATCCTCGTGATCTTCCCGTTCTGGGAATAGCCGACGCCTGTGGGCGTGATGGTGAACGGATTGAGCTGGATGTCCTGGAGATAGTTGTAGCTCGACGCCGAAAGGTCGAAATCGTAGGTGCCCTTGGTGTCGCTCTTGATCGCAACGGCGTTGCTGACATGGGTCTGGTCCCAGACATATTTGCCCGTGGCAAATCCGGACAGGCCCGCGAATGTGGGCGCACCCGTCGCTGCTGATTTCAAGTAGGTCTGGGGATCGGAGACCTGGTGGTTATTCCAGATCCCAAACGAGTAGGTCGCCTGCACCTGCGCCGTCACGTCATAGGAAAGGCGGATGTTACCGGACGTCTGCTGCGAATGCGCGAGGATGCCCGTGCCCACCACGTTGGCCGCAACGCCCTGCTTGTTGAGCGCCGAAAACGCACCGGTCGTACCGGCCGGGATGCTGCCGCTCGTCGTGTAGGTCAGGGGCTGCTGGTAGCTATCGAGATAGTTGGCGCTGACGAGCCAGGACAGCTTGCCGTCGCGATTGCCCGCAGCGGCGCTGGTCTGGCTGGTCACGTAGGTGTCCTTGGTGCCGTATTGATTCCAGGGCATCACGGACACAGTTTCCTTGGCGACTGCAAACGGCTTGTCCGGCATCTTTGACGAGATCAGCAGCACGCCGCCGATCGAGTTGCCGGGATAGGCGGCCGCGAACGGCCCGTTGAGATAGTCGACCCGACCGATCGCTTCCGGCGAGATCAGGTTCCACTTCGGCGAGGCATTCGTGTTGTTGTTGCCGATCAGCGCCGAGATCAGGAGATCGTCGTAGTAGATTAACGTCCGCGAGCTCGAATTGAGGCCCCAGCTTCGCGTCGCGAGCACGGCATTGTTGTCCCCGTCGTTGCGCTTCCGCACGAACAAGCTCGGCATATATTTGACGGCGTCCTCGGGGTCCTTGAGGTTGATAGTCTCGTCGACCTCTTTCGCCGTGACGCTGAAGGAGCGCTGCGGCAATTGATAACGGGCCACGGCGGCCGGCGGCTCGAGTGACACGCGGGCACTGCCTGCACCTTGCTCGGCCGCGACGGCGGGGGCGGCCCGCTCGGTGACGGGCTTTGCCGACCGGTTCCGGACGGCGACCGTACGCGCCGCCGGCTTGCGCGGCTTGGGCTTCACTACCGCGGGCGCATCGACGGTGACCGGCGGCAGCACGACGTTACTGCTCTGAGCGAAAACTCCGCTCGACGACGCCAGCAGCGCGGCCTGAATGGCAACGATGCTCACGCCGCGGCGGGCATGACAACGTAACATGGGGCATTCCTGACGCCGGCTTTCTTCCCGGCTGTTCGACAGCATCAATCGCCAGCGGACGAGCCGCGGCGACGGTGGAGGTCGTCAGGAAATTCGAGGAGGCGCGCGCGCCTGGGCGCTTGAGCCCTTGTGGGTGAAAACGGCAGATACATCCGCCGCGTGCCACACTACGCTTTCGACGTGGCGGGAGGGAATCGCGAACGCCGGCTGCGGCGGCGAATCGAGCGATGCGCCCGCCTGCGCCAGGCAACACAGCGCGCACGCACCGGCGTGCGCGGTGGGGTCGCCGGTTTGATCGTTCAGGCCCCCCTGCTCACCCCCGCTGTGGCAGATGACGCCGGCGGACAACGGATCGGCCACGGCCTGACCGGCCGCCAGACAGGCGGCAATCGGCGCCAGCACCTGCATCACCAGGGCGAGCAGGACCAGGGGTAGGAATTTTTGCAGCCGCGCGCGCATCCGCCGAACCATTCGTTCGCTTGCTAACTAAACACCGCGGCCTGCCCTAAGTCGAGGTCAGTTCCGCGGCCTTCTTGCCCCGGCGCAAATTTCTCGAAAACTGTGGTCGGAGCACCCTACCCCGGTGGGGAGGGCCGGCATTTGAGACAAGTCAAAGGCCCCACGGTCCACAGATTTCTTATATTTGTCATATACTTATAAGGTCGCCAACCCGATCATTTCGTCAGCTGCTCTTATTTTGAACAATCGTTGCCGAAAATGATGACAAGTGAGAAAAGTTGATCTAGCATCCTCTTGCTCAGGCGCTGACCGCGAGGTCGTGGCCTGGTGGTCCAAGTCTCGGGAGGAGCCCCTGGCGCGCAAAACGCAGCGTCGCCCCGTCAATCAAGAGCAAATCTTAGAATCGGGGATAATAGGGTCGACACAATTTTTGAGCGGGGCCAGGGCCCCGCTCTTTTTTTGCCTGCATGGCTGAAGCGCCGATGAAGGCTTCTCCCAATCCGATCGAGCGCAGTTTTGAGCTGGCGGCCTCGCGCTGCGCCGATCTGACGCCGAGGGTCTATCAGCGCCTGTTCGAAGAGCATCCGGAAACCCGGATGATGTTTCGCTCGCAAGGCAGCGAGCTCGTGATGGGGTCGATGCTCGCGCTGGCGATCGAGGCGGTCCTCGACTTCGCCGACGAGCGTCGCGGGCATTTCCGGCTGATCGCCTGCGAGGCCGCCTCGCACGAGGCTTACGGCACGTCACGCGACCTCTTCATCGCATTCTTTGCGATCATCAGGGATGCGCTCCGCGATCTGCTCGGCGATGAATGGTCGCCGGACATTGGACAGGCCTGGGATGCATTGCTCGTGGCGATCGACGCATTCGCCGGCGTGCCGGCCTGACGCTTTGCGCTGCACCAACGGTGGCTTGCTGCGATCGCGCGATTGATTGCAGATTGAGTGACGTCAGCTCTTGTGAGACACTTTCGGACATCGGTCGCGCAAGCAATGACGCGCCGACGATAAAATTTTACGGGAGCGAGCGATGTCCGGGACGAAAGATTTCTCGACGACGAGGCGCGATCTTCTTCAGGCGGCAGCGACCGCCGGCGCCGCGACTGCCATCCTCGGCAGCATGGGCATAAACCCAGCACTTGCAGCCGAAGTCGGACGATCCGAGAAGCCGCTGAAAGCGGCCTTCTCCAACGCAGGCCTCCAGGCCACCTGGTGCGCGCAGGGCAAGCAGGCCGCGGAATTCTGGGGCAAGCTGTTCAATGTCGAGGTGACCTGGTTCGATGGTCAGCTCGACGCGGTGAAGCAGCGCGCCGCGATCGACAACATGGCGTCGCAAAAATGGGATTTCGTCGCGATCCAGGCTTTCGGCATCGGCACCCTCACCCAGCCCGTGCAGAAGATGATCGACGCCGGCACGCCCGTGATCGACATGGACACGCTGATCGCGCCGCTCGACCAGATCAATGTCCACTCCTTCCTCGCCCCCGACAACGAGTTCATGGGCGCCTCGGTGACGCAGGCGCTGTGCAACGCCATGGGCGGCAAGGGCAAGATCATCATGACGCAAGGCGCGCTCGGCCATACCGGCGCACAAGGACGCGCCAAGGGCTTCAACTCGGTGGTCAAGCAATTCCCTGGCATCGAGGTGCTCGACACCCAGCCGGCCGACTGGGACGTCTCCAAGACCGCCCGCCTCTGGGAGACCTATCTCACCAAATATCCGCAGATCGACGCGGCGTTCTTCCACAATGACGACATGGCGCTCGCCGCCTACAACATCATGAAGGCCCGCAACCGCACCAACATCCTGATTGGCGGTGTCGATGCCATGCCGCCGGCGATCCAGGCGGTGAGCGAGGGCCGCATGTTCGCGACCGTGCGCAATCCATCCTGCCGCATCCATGGCGGCGCCATCATTGCAGGCGTGTCGGCCGTGGTCGGCGGCGAGAAGAGCGGACAGGGAATCCCGAAAAACGTCGTCACTGACGGCCCGGTCGTGACCAAGGCCAATGCCCCCGGCATGCAGTGGATGGAAGACCATTTCCTGATTTAGTCCTCCATGCCAGAGGTTCGTTCGCCCATCCTCGAACTGAAAGGCATCACGAAGAGCTTCGGCGGCGTCGAAGCGCTTCGTGGTGTCGACTTCGCGCTTCTTCCCGGCGAGATCCACGGTCTCGTCGGCGAGAACGGCGCGGGAAAAAGCACGCTGATGAAGATCATCGCCGGCGTGCATGCCGAATTCTCCGGCCGCTTCCTGATCGACGGGGTGGAGACGCATTTTCGCTCGGCGCGCGATGCGCATGCGGCCGGCATCGCCATGGTGCACCAGGAGCTCTCTGTCGCGCCCGACCTGACCGTCGCGGAGAACGTCTTCCTGGGCAACCAGCCGGTCAATCGGCTCGGCCTCGTGCAGTGGCGGCGGATGGCGCGCGAAGCCGGCGAGCAGCTCGCCCGCTTCGGCATCGACGTCGACCCGATGAGCAGGCTCGGCGACCTCCCGATCGGACTTCAGCAACTGATCGAGATCGCTCGCGTGCTGTTCTCCGGCGCGCGCATCGTCATCCTGGACGAGCCGACCTCCGCGCTCTCCCCGCCCGAGGTCGAGCGGCTGTTCGCAACGCTCCGGCGCCTGCGCGAGGAAGGCACTGCAATCGTCTTCATCTCGCATTTCATCGAGGACATTTTGCGCGTGTCCGATACGGTGACCGTGTTCCGCAACGGGCGGAAGGTCGCGGAGACGGCGAGCGCCACCACCAGCAAAGGCGCGCTGATCGAGGCCATGATCGGCCGCGGCGGCGAGGTGCTCGAGCACAGCTACACCGATGATTTGATGCTGCCGCAGCCGAGCGACAGCGTGGTGGTGCTGAAAGTCGATCAGCTATCGCTTGCCCGCAGCCTTCAGGATGTCTCGTTCGAGGCCCGCGCCGGCGAGGTGCTCGGCATCTACGGCTTCATGGGCTGCGGCCAGCAGGAGCTGTCGCGCATCCTGTTCGGCAAGCTGAAGCCGGACAGCGGCACGCTCGCCGTCGAGGGCACGCCAAAGACCTTTGCCAGCACGGCGGCGGCGCGGCGGGCGGGCGTGGCGCTGGTGCCGGAGAGCCGGCGCGACATGCTGTTTCACCAGGAGCCGATCTACAAGAACATCTCGATCAGCATTCTGGATCGCATCTCGTCCCTGCTGCTCAAGCCGGCACAGGAGCGCGATATCGCCAAGCGCCAGGTCGATCAGTTGCAGATCCGGCCGCCCGTGGTCGGCCTCGACCTCGGCATGCTTTCCGGCGGCAACCAGCAGAAGGTCGCGCTGGCGAAATGGCTGACCTATCCGCCCAAGCTTCTGGTGCTGTGCGAGCCGACCCGTGGCATGGATGTCGGCGCCAAGAACGACGTCATCAACATCGTCCGCGACCTCCGCGCCAGGGGGCTTGCCATCATCGTGCTGTCGACCGAGCCGGAAACGGTGCTGTCGCTGGCCGACCGCATCCTCGTGCTCAAGCGCGGCGCATTGGTGCGGGAATTCAGGAACGAGCCGGTCAGCAAGGACCGCCTGCTGGAAGCGGCGTGACGGAGCAGCACCATGACGAGCAGTGAAACGGTTCCGGCGGCGGCTGCGCGAGCGCGGGGCGTTGCGCCCTTCCTGCGCTCGCAGATGCGCAACATCGCGCCGTTCCTCACCCTGATCTTCCTGTCCGGCTTCTTCGCCTTCGCCAGCCCCTCCTTCGCAACGCTCGACAATCTCGGCAACATCCTGACCCAGGTGTCAGTGACTGGCATCATCGCGGTCGGCCTCACCTTCGTGATCCTCTGCGCCGAGATCGACCTGTCGATCGCCAGCATCGCCAACGTCACCGGCATCGCCGTCGCCTATTTCACGCTCCAGGAATCCTACGTCAACATCGCCAATGTGCCGCTACCGGGCGCGGTCGCGATCATCCTGTCGATCCTGCTCTGTGCGCTGCTCGGCCTCGTCAATGCGCTGGGGCTGACCGTGATCGGCATCCCCTCCTTCATCATGACGCTGGCGATGATGCAGATCGCGGCCGGCATCTCGGCCCTGCTGGTGCGCGGCCAGATCGCCTACAAGGTGCCGAGCCTGATCACGACGCTCGGCTCGGGCTCGATCGGCGGCATTCCCTGGATCGTCATCGTCGCAGCCATCATGCTGCTCGGCGGGCATCTGGTGCTGACCTACACGCGCTTCGGCCGCTACATCTACATGGTCGGCGGCAATCGCGAGGCGGCCGAATATTCCGGCCTCAACGTCAAGCTCATCCTCGGCGCGGTGATGGTGATCTCGGCGGTTTGCTCCGGCATCGGCGGCATGCTCGGCGTCGCCCATTTCGGCAGCGCGCAGCAGAACGAGTTCGACACCTACCTGCTCGACTCCATCGCCGCCGTCGTGGTCGGCGGCACCAGCCTGTTCGGCGGCCGCGGCGGCATCGGCAACACCATCGTCGGCCTGTTCGTGCTCGGCGTCCTCAACAACGGCCTCGACCACGTCAACATCGACAGTTTTTTGAAGATCCTGATCCGCGGCCTGATCCTCTTGGCGGCGCTGGTCATCAACGTCTACGCCCAGCGATTGAGGGAAAAAGCGGCGGAGTAAGGCCGCTCGCATCAAAAAGTGCGAAAACAACCCATGCACAGTAGCCGGGGCTAGCGGAATCAATGGCTTGCCGGTGACGCCGCACAATTGCGGATTTCACGAAATCCATTTGACACGTCGGGCAAAACAGGGGCAGGATGTCACCATGGCGATGTCTCGGCCCGAGGCAGCGCTGCCTGAACGCTCTGACGTTCAGCGCAAACAAATATCCCGTCATCCTGAGGTGCGGGGCAAGCGATGCGAACGCATCGCATGCGGAGCCTCGAAGGATGAACGGCCGAGATGTGCAGCCGGGCCGTCGCCCTTCGAGGCCTCCGCTACGCTCCGGCACCTCAGGATGACGGACATAGAGCGACGCTCGCTGCCCCCCGTCATTGCGAGCGCAGCGAAGCAATCCAGAGTCTTTCCGCGGATACATTTCTGGATTGCTTCGCTGCGCTCGCAATGACGACGTGGTGGCAGAGAGCTCGACCACGTGCACGCCGAAGTCTGAGAACGCCGCTACCTTCCGGCCTGATGGCTTTTTGTGGCGCTTTTTGCAGCCTGCTCGCGAGGTAACGTCTGGTCCTCCGACGACATGAATTGACGCTCCGCGGCGAGACGTCCCAATTCCAGCGTCGTGAGCAATTGCCCCTCGGATCCGCTTCACTCCGCGGCGATCGCCTCGATCTCCAGCAGCCATTTGCTGTCGACAGTTTCAGCGATCATGACCGTCAGCGCGGGTTCGTGTCCTTCGAGCATCTTGCGACGAATGGCACGATTGGGCACGACCTGACTGATGTCGGTCAGGAACGTCGTGACCTTGACCAGATGCGTGACGCCGAGGCCGGCGGCGGCGAGCACCTCGATCACATTGCGCCAGGCTTGCTCGCATTGCGCTTCGAAACCTTCGGGCACGCTGCCGTCGGATTTTTCGGGGACCTGGCCGCTGATGAACAGCAGGCGGCGATGCTGACTGAATTCAAGTCCCATGCTGTAGCCGCCGGCGGGAGCATGGACCGATGGTGGATTATGACTGACGATTTGAGCCATGTCAGATTGTCTCCTGTTCGCTCCGGTTTGCGATCGGTCGACCCTAACCGGCGGCATCGTGCCGGCGCAAAGCAATGTTGCTGCGATTCAGCGCAAGAAAATCTATTGCAAGCGCGCGGCCATTCAGTGACAAACTGGGCAGCGATGACTTACATCCTTCCTCCGCTGAATGCGCTCCGCGCATTCGAAGCCGCGGCTCGGCATCTCAGCTTCAAATTGGCCGCGCACGAGCTGCACGTAACGCCCGCCGCCGTGGGGCAGCAGGTGAAGGCGCTGGAGGCGCGCCTCGGCGTACGCCTGTTCGAGCGGCTGCATAAGCAGCTCATCCTGACCGCGGCCGGTCAGGCTTATTTGCCCGCGATATCCGAAGGCTTTCGTCATATTGCGGAGGCGACCTCGCAATTGAAGCCGGCAGGTGCGGCGCTGCTGCAATTGGGAGTCCATGGCAGCGTCGACCTGCGTCGCCTCGAACTGGCGGAGTTTCGCAGCGCGCATCCAGATATCGGCTTGCGGGTGCTGCAGCCCGCCGGCCTGCACGAACTGGTCGAGGGCAAGGTCGACCTGCTGATCGCGCGCGGTCTTGGCCACCATCCGGGCTATCGCTGCGACCGGGTCACTGAGGGGACCGGTTTGGGTGATTGGCTGGTTGCGCCTGAGGGCACTGCGGATTGCCCTGAAGTCGTCAGCTTCCGCGAATGGCTGCGCGCCTTCCTCGCCGAGAACCCGCACGCAAACCGCCGCCCCCGCCTGGTCGGCATCAGCGGACGTTGAGGCGGCCCTCTGTCGTTGCCAATCCCGCCTGCGCCGCAATCTCCTCACTTCGCCAGCACCGGACCGCATGTCCGTCGGCACGCGTTTCAAGCACCGGCCCGGGCTCGCGGCGGCACACCGCTTCGGCGTAACGACAGCGCGGGCTGAACGCGCATCCGTTTGGCGGATTGAGCGGATTGGGCAGGTCGCCCCCTGTCGTCGCTAACGGTGCGTGGCGTAAGGGATCGGGGATGGCGGCGATCAGGGCTTGCGTATAGGGGTGCGCCGGCCGTTCGAAAATCTCGCGCCAGTGGCCATTCTCGACGATGCGGCCGAGATACATCACGGCGACCCTGTCACTCATATGCTCGACGACGCCGAGGTCGTGGCTGATCATGATGAACGAGAGACCGAGCGTGTCCTTCAATTCCAGCAGCAGATTGATGATCTGGGCACGGATCGAGACGTCGAGCGCCGAGACCGGTTCGTCGCAGATGACGATCCTGGGATTGAGGATCAGCGCACGCGCAATGCCGATGCGTTGGCGCTGGCCACCCGAGAATTCATGCGGGTAGCGGCCCGACTGTTCGGGCCGCAGGCCCACATGCTGCAGCATCGTCGCAACGCGGTCCTCGATCTCGCTTTTCGCGGTCACGCCGTGCACACGCAGCGGATCTTCCAGCGTACGGCGAACGGTCTGGCGCGGATTGAGCGAGGCGTAGGGATCCTGAAACACCATCTGCACGATGCGGGCCAAGGCCTTCCGATCGCCGGATTGCCGGTTCGTCACGACCTGTCCGTCCACCACGATGCGGCCGCGCGTCGGCGTCAGGAGACCAAGGATCGACAATGCGACCGTCGACTTGCCCGAGCCGGACTCGCCGACGAGGCCGAGGCATTCGCCGCGCCTCAGGCTGAGATCGACGCCGTCGACGGCACGGAGCAGCCGCTTCTCGCGGCCCAGCAAGCCACCCCCGAGCGGAAAACGAACCGCGAGATCCTCGATGCTGAGGATGACATCGTCATCCGCTCTCCCCTGCGGTTCATGCATGATGGTGGCACCTGACAAGTCCGCCTGCCTCCAGCAAATCCGTCTCGGGCGCGACTGTCCGGCAAATATCGGTCGCCTGCGCGCAACGCGGATTGAACCGGCAGCCGTCTGGGAAGCTCGTAATGGCCGGAACGACGCCCGCGATCTCCTTCAGCCTGCTACGGCCAAGCGCGGCGCGGCTGCCAAGCCGCGGCAGCGAGGCGACCAAGCCTTGCGTATAGGGATGCGAGGGCGTCCGGAAGATATCGGCCGAGCCGCGCTCCTCGACGATGCGGCCGGCATACATGACGGCCACGCGGCGGCAGACATTGGCGACCAGGCCGAGATCGTGGCTGATCATCAGGATCGCCGTCCCTCTCTCGGCGCATAGATTGCGCATCAGCTCGATGATTTCCGCCTGCACGGTCACGTCGAGCGCGGTGGTCGGCTCGTCTGCGATCAGGAGATCCGGACCGCATGCCAGCGCGATGGCGATCATCACGCGCTGACGCATGCCGCCCGAGAGCTGATGCGGGTAATCCTTCACGCGCCGCTCGGGCGCGGGGACGCGGACACTCGCCAGCGCCTCGACCGCCAATTGGTTGGCTTCCCGCCAGCTCTTGCCCTTGTGCAGCACGAACATCTCGGCGATCTGCCGTCCCACCGGCGAGACCGGGTTCAGGGCCGTCATCGGCTCCTGGAAGATCATCGCGATGCGGTTGCCGCGCAGCTCCCGCTGCCCGGCGGCGGAAAGCCGCTGGATCTCCTGCCCCTTAAAGCGGATGACGCCGCCTCCGATCGACAACGGCGGCCGCAGCAGGCCGATCAAGGCGAGCGCCGTGATGCTCTTGCCGCAGCCGGATTCGCCGACCAAGCCGAACGTCTCGCCACGATCGATGCGGAACGAGACATTCTCGACGGCAGGCACCTTGCGGGATCCGTCGTTGAGATCGATGCGCAGATCCTCGACTTCGATCAGCGGCGGGCCCGTCATGTGCGCCGGCTCCGCGATTGTGGATCGAGAATGTCGCGCAGGCCGTCGCCGAGCAGGTTGAGGCCGAGCACCGTCAGGAAGATGGCAAGGCCGGGAAAAACCGAGAGCCACGGCGCCGTCGTGATCTGGTCGCGGGCTTCCGACAACATGCTGCCCCAGCTCGGAAACGGCGGGCGGACGCCGAGGCCGAGGAACGATAATGCGGCTTCGGACAGGACCGCGCTGCCCATGCCGAGCGTGCCGATGACGACGATCGGTCCGAGCATGTTGGGCAGCAGCTGCGTGATCATGATGCGCAAATCGCCATAGCCGAGCACGGTTGCGGCCTGCACATAGCCCTGACTCCTCAGCGACAGCGCCGAGGCCCGTGCGATCCGGCAGGTGAAGGACCAGTTGGTCAAGCCGAGCGCGATGAGCAGGCTGGTCAGGCCGGGCCCAAGCACCGCCATAATGGCCAGCGCGAAGATCAGGGAGGGGATCGCCAGCATGAGGTTGGTCAGGGCGTTGACGACATCGTCCCACCAGCCGCCCAAGTACCCGGCGCTCAGGCCCAGTGCCACGCCGATGATGCTGTTGATGAGCTGGGAGACGATACCGACCGTCAGCGAGACGCGCGCGCCGTAGACGACGCGGGAATAGATGTCGCGGCCCTGCCCGTCGGTGCCGAACCACCAGGTCCAGCTCGGCGCCTCCTCTGCGTTCATGAGGTTGGCATCCATGACGGGATCGGTGTGCGCCAGCCACGGCGCGAGCAGGCCGACCAGGATCGCAAGCGCGAACAATACGCCACCGATGATGAGATTGGCGCGGAGCTTCATGCGTATCTGATCCTGGGATCGATCACGCCGTAGAGCACGTCGATCAGCAAATTGATCGCGAGAAAGGCCAGCACCACCACGAGAATGGAGCCCTGAACGGCGGGAATGTCGCGCTGGAGGACACTGTCGACGAGCAGCGAGCCGATGCCCGGCCACGAGAACAATTTCTCGACGACGACCGCCTGTCCCATCAACGCACCGAATTGCAGGCCCATTGTCGTGAGGATCAGGACGAGCGCGTTGCGCATCACGTGCCACTTCACGACACGCATCTCGCTCATGCCCTTGGAGCGCGCCGTGCGGACAAAATCGGCGGTCATGATCTCCAGCACTGCAGCGCGCGTCGTCCGGGCCAGCAGCGCCATCGGCGAGACGCCGAGTGTCACCGCCGGCAGGATCAAATATTTGAGGCCGCCGTCGCCATAGCCGAAGCTCGGCAGCCAGCCGAGCTTCAAGGCGAACAGGTACATCAGCAGCAGGCCGAGCCAGAATTTGGCCATTGACAGGCCCGACACGGCGACAACCATGGAGACCGTGTCGACGATGCCACCCGGTCGCAATGCTGCGACGAAGCCGAGTGGAACGCCAATCGCAATCGCAAACGTCAAGGCTGCGAATATCAATTGCAGCGTCGGCCACATCCGTTTGGCGATCATGATCGTGACCGGCTCACGAGTCCGGAACGACGTCCCCAGATCACCTGTCGCAAGCTTGGCGATGTAGGAGCCAAAGCGCATGTAAACAGGATCGTCGAGCCCGAGCTGCTTCTTCATGCGCTCCACGACCTGCGGGTCCGCTGCCCCTCGGCCGTCATCGCTCATGCTCGAGACGATGCTGCCGGGGACCACGCTGAACAGCACGAAGACCACCAGCACCACGGCCAGCACGGTCGGAACGGTTTGCAGGATTCGACGGGTCAGAAAGGCGAGCATTGCAACTGTTCCTCCCTCCCTCCAGCGCTTCCCGCGATGAAGGGAGGGTGAGAGCGCGTGTCACTTGGCGGGCGACGACTCGTCCACCCAGAGGTCCTCGACGTTCTGATGGGTCAGTTCCGTCGCATTCAACTGAATCCCCTTCAGCCACGGCTGCACCGCCATGACCGCCTTGTTGTAGTTGAAGAACCAGACCGGTGCCTCTTCATAGAGCAGGGCATTGGCCTTCTGGAGCAGTTGATCGCGTTTCGCAGCGTCGTCGGTCTGCCCGGCTTCGTCGATCAGCTTGTCGAAATCTGCGTTCTTGAAGGAGGTGTAATTGCAGGCTGATTGCGGCGTCGACGAGTAGAAGCATTTCAGCGCCGCCTGAGGATCCGGCCCTGTCGCCATGGAATAGACATAGGCCTGGAAGTCGCCTTTCTTGATGACCTCCGCCAGCACCGCGGTCTCGACCTGCTTGACCTTCACCTTGATGCCCACGCGGTCCAGCATCGGGATGATGGCCTCGACGATCGGCAGACCCCAGCTTTCATTCTGACTGGTCGTCCATTCGAATTCAAAGCCCGTGGGATAGCCGGCCTCCGCAAGCAACTGCTTTGCTTTCGCGGGATCGAAGGCGTAGGGCTTCATTGTCTTGTCGTAGATTGGCGAGGTCAGAGGCAGCCAGCTGGTGGCGCGATAGGCCTTGCCTTTGACCAGCTTTTTGATGATCAGGTCGGTATCGATCGCGTGGTTGATCGCCTGCCGGACGCGCTTGTCGGCAAACGGCTTGAATGCCGGATTCATCCCCATGTGACGCGTGAAGACCTCGGCAACTTCGACGATGGTGCCCTTGAGGTCAGGGTCGGCCTGATAGGCGACGTATTGTGCAGGCCCGAGCACCGAGGTGTCGATCTCCTTGTTGCGGAAGGCGACATCGCGGGCCGCGGCCTCTCCCATGACCGACACGATAAGCTTGTCGGCATAGGGCTTGCCGGGCTTGTAGAACCGGTCCCACCGCTCCAGGACGATGCGCGATCCCGGCACATGCTCGACGAACTTGAACGGCCCGAGGCCGATCGGCTTCTGGATGAAGCTTTCCTTTGCACCTTCGTCTGCGGGATAGATCGAGGTCAGCGCGTTGAAGAAATAGAAACCCGGATCGACCTTCTCGGTCAGCTTCATCTCAACGGTGAAGTCGTCGATCTTCTTCAGGCCGGAGATCTCTTTGGCCTGGCCCTTCTCCACTGCGGCCGCGCCCTCGATCACCCGGACGAAACGCGCGCCGGGATAGGCTTTGGTGCCGTCCATGATGCGGTTGTAGGACCAGATGACGTCGTCAGCCGTCATCTTGCGGCCGTTGTGGAAATAGGCATCGTCTCGCAGCTTGAAGGTGTGAACCAGGCCTCCGCCCGAGACCACGTCTTCCTTGGCAAGCTCAAGAACCGGCTTGCCGTCCGCGGAATTCCAGATGTAGAGCGACCGATGCAGGGCCTTGGCGTAGATCTCGTCCTGGGCACGCTGTGTCGTGTGAATGTCGAGGCTGGAGAAACTCGAGCCATAGGGCGCGGTCATGCGGATGGTTCCGCCCTTGCGCGGGGTCTGAGCCTCTGCCGTGGTGACCAGCGCCAGCCCCAAACCAGCGACGACCGCAATCATCCTGAACATCATGTGTCCCCCAACAACGCAGGAATTCCGATCAGGGATTTGATCATTCGTCGCCTGTCGAAAGCAAGCTTCGTTTTGGTGGCAACCGATGCCGGTTCCGAATAGCAGCCCTTCGACGGAGAGCTCGGGGCTCAGGTTGTATCCCCCGGGCGATGCAAGCCGCCGATTGACGCGGTGCGTCATCGAGCGACCAGAACCAGTGAACATTTTTCGCGATCGATGCGACCAAGCTCAGGATCGTTATCTGAGCCCCAGGGATCGCGCACGGCGTCCTGCTCCCGGTGCGGCTTTATTGACGTTCAGCGACAATCCCTCCCCGTCACTGCGAGCGCAGCTCTCTCCACCGTCATTGCGAGGAGCCCTTGCGACGAAGCAATCCAGAGTCTTTCCGGAGAGGGACTCTGGATTGCTTCGCGGAGCCTGTCATCGGGCCGCGCTTCGCGCGGACCCGTTGGCTCGCAATGACGGAGTGCTCTCACGAGGTCCTCAGTTTGACAATTCCGGCATCCAATCCCGCAATTTTCGTGCAGCACCCGTGACCTCAGCGATCGTTCGAAACGCCGCCGCCTCCACCATCATCGCCCTTGCCAGACGGACGGCACGCGCCTCGCTAACCGCTCGCCTCCGTGGGTCCTCGATCAGCTCGAAGTCGATATTGTGGGCAAGACCGAAGATGCGGCGGATGGTTTTTGCGGCGGCGAAGCCGATCGTATCAGTGAACAGGCGCTGCATGTAGGCCTGCCGCTCGGCCTCGAGACGTGCGGCGCCCCTCTCGCCGGCAAAAAGTGAGACGGGATATGCATCGCCCACGGCGCCGGCGCGCCAGAGGTCGAGGAATTTGCGGGCGAACTCGCTCCAGACCTGCTCGATAGTCTCCAGCAGCCAGCCCTCGAATGCGGCCCGCTCCCCTGGCGAGCGCTCGTGACCGGCGGCGGCGAAATAAGCCATCAGCAGGTTGGCCAGCACGGCGCCGACGTCGAAGCCCATCGGGCCGTAAAACGCGAATTCCGGGTCGATCACCCGCGTCTGGCTCTCCGTGACCATGATCGAGCCGGTGTGGAGATCGCCGTGGATCAGCGCCTCGGGGCTTGCCATGAACTGCAGCTTGAGACGGGAGATCGCGACATGCAGGTCCATGTCGTCGCGGAGGCTTGCGGCCAAGCCATCTAGGTAAGGCGCGGTCCAGCGGTTCTGTTCGGCGATGCGGTAGGGATCGGTGAAGATCAGGTCCTCGGTGATCTTGCACAGCGCGTGATTGCCGGCGAAGGCGGCGATGCCCTGCTTCTTCTCGGCCGCGGAGAGCGCGAGGTCGGAGGTGAAGAACAGCGTCCGCGCCATGAAGGTGCTGATGTCGTCGACAAAGCGCGGATATTGCGTTGCCGCAACCAGCCCCTTGCGCATGATGATGTGGGGCTCGAGCAGCTCCATCACCGTCAGCGCCAAGGCCTCGTTGTGATGCAACAGCGCTGGCACCAGGCCGGGTGCGAGCTGGGCCTGCTTCGACAGCGCCAGATATTCGTAATAGGCCCGCGACAACGGCAGCGGCCAGCTCTCGCCGACGAGGCGCACGTAAGGCAGCGCCTGCTTCACCGCGATGCCGCCGCGTCCACCTTTGACGATGAAGACGAGGTTGAGATTGCCGTCGCCGACTTCGGTGATCGACCACGAGGCCTGCTCACCGCCCAGGAGTGCCTTGAGGTCCGGCAGGCCTGCGAGATAATCCCGCAAGGCCGCCTCATGCAGAATCCGGTAGTCCCCCTGCTCCTGCGCCATGACGATCCCATCCCATGCTTGACATGGCCGGATCGTTACTCCCGCTCCAGGAAGCTCGAGCCGATCCCGGCCTTTCTTTTGATCGGATCGTAATCACAATAGACGCTGTCCGCCCCACCAGCGTGTAGCTGGCGCTGACGGTGTATTTGTCCAGCTTGACCGAGTTCAGGCCGATTACCGAGGTGCTCTTGCTGCCGTTCCATTTGAACGGCGTCGAGCTCTTGGCCTGCTCACAGGCCATCACGGCTTCGTTGAAGACGTAGCCCTCGACGAACGCCTTCAGGGTGCGCACCTGCACCGCCATCCTCCATTCGACATAGCCGATCGCGCCAAGGCCGGCGACGATCAGCACCAGAAGCGCGATGACGATGCGCTGAAAAGTCATTCTTCCCCCCAAAACAAAAACGAGCTTAAGATCCTAAGTGAGCAATGAGACTAAGCAACCTCTATCCGCGACGGACCTTCACCTCTCCCCGGTGGGGAGAGGTCGGATTGCGCCTGGCGATGCGAAGCATCATCCAGTGCAATCCGGGTGAGGGGCCGCGGCAGAGAGTGAGACTGTAACCCCTCACCCGGATCGCATCTTTGATGCGATCCGACCTCTCCCTTCGGGAGAGGTGAAACTAGAACGGCATTCCCATCATCTTCGACAGGCGCTCGATCGAGAGATAGCCGGCGTGATAGGCGGCCATGCCGAGGCCGTAGATGACCGCCGAGATGATCGTGGTCCAGATCAGCTTGCGCCCCATCCGCGTCAGGACCGGCGCGCCGGGGTCGGTGCCGGGCGCACCGATGCCGTCCTCGTGCTGGCTGCGCACGCCGAACGGCAGCGTCAGGAACAGCGCGATCCACCAGATGACGAAGTAGATCGCGATCGCCGTTGAGATCTGGATGGCCATGGGGCGGCCTTATGCCTGCTCGATCTCGACCAGGGCGCCGGAAAAATCCTTGGGGTGCAGGAACAGCACCGGCTTGCCGTGGGCGCCGATCTTGGGCACGCCGTCGCCGAGCACGCGCGCGCCCTCCTTCACCAGCGTGTCGCGTGAGGCGATGATGTCGACGACCTCGTAGCAGATGTGGTGGATGCCGCCGTCGGCATTGCGCTCGAGGAACTTTGCGATCGGCGAGGCCTCGCCGAGCGGCTCGATGAACTCGATTTTGGTGTTGGGCAGCGTTGCGAACACGGTGGTGACGCCATGCTCGGGCAGCGGTACGGCTTCCGAAATCTGCGCCCCGAACGCGGCGCCATAGATCTTTGCGGCCTTGACGGCGTCCTTGGTCGCAATCGCGACATGATTGAGCCGGCCCAGCATGTCTCTTCTCCCTTAAGGCATGATCCGGAAGCGATTTTCCGAAGAGATCATGCCCAAATTATACTGTCAGCACATGTACCAGACAGGGGGGCTTTTTGCCCCAATGTTCGTTGATCACGGCCCGGACAGCGCGTCGCACCGACTCGGCCAAAGCATCCGGATCGCGGCGGCGGGGCCGCGGCAAGCCTTCGATGGTGGAGACCACGGCGTCGAAGACGATGTCGTCGAAGGCTTCGCCCGCCCTGTTCTTGTCGGGGATGCCGACGAGATCGACCTCGGGATCGTCGGCGAGCTCGCCCTGCTCCGTCATGGCGACGGCGACGAAGGCGCAGCCGGAGAACGCCATGCGGCGGCGCTCGACCACCGCGCGGGATTTTGCGTCCTCCAGGATCATGCCGTCCTTGTAGAGACGGCCCGACGGCACCTCGCCGACAATGCCGGGATCGCCGGGACCGAGCTTGACCAGATCGCCGTTGCGGCAAACCAGCACACGCGGCACGCCGGCGGCGCGCGCGAGTTTTGCGTGCTCGTGCAGGTGCAGGGCCTCGCCATGAATGGGGATCAGGAGCTGCGGCTTCACCCAGGAGATCAGATCGCGCAGCTCGTCGCGGCGCGGGTGGCCGGAGACGTGGACCAGATGGTCGCGGTCGGTGATGATCTCGACGCCCTGGAGCACCAGATTGTTGATGATCGAGCCGACGGCCTTCTCGTTGCCTGGAATGGTGCGCGAGGAGAAGATGACGCTGTCGCCGCGATTGAGCGTGATCTCGGGATGGTCGTCATTGGCGATGCGCGCCAGCGCCGCGCGCGGCTCGCCCTGGCTGCCTGTGCACAGCGCCAGCACCTTGTCCTGCGGCAGATGGCCGTAGACCTCGGGCGAGCGGAAATTCTGCACGCCATCGAGATAACCGGTCTCGCGCGCGACCTGCACCACGCGCTCCATCGCGCGGCCCACCACGACGACCTCGCGGTCGGCGGCTTTCGCAGCCTCGGCCACGGCCTTGATGCGGGCGACGTTGGAGGCGAAGGTCGTGACCGCTACGCGGCCCTTGGCCGCCTTCACGAGATCAATGATGGTCCGGGCGACCTCGGCTTCCGACGGCGACCGGCCGTCGCGCACCGCGTTGGTGGAATCGCCGATCAAAGCGAGCACGCCCTCCTCGCCGAGCTCGCGCAGGCGCTTCTCGTTGGTCGGGGCCCCCAGCGTCGGGGTCGGGTCGATCTTCCAGTCGCCGGTGTGCAGCACCGTGCCGGCTTCGGTGTGGATCGCCAGCGCATGCGCTTCCGGAATCGAGTGCGCGACCGGGATGAACTCGACGTTGAACGGGCCGACATCGACGCGGCCCCCGGACGGGACCACCGTCACCGGAATGTTGGGCGCACCACGCTCGGCGGCGCATTTGGCCTCGAACAGCGCCGCGCTGAACTTGGTCGCGTAGATCGGGCATTGCAGCTTCGGCCAGAGATCGATGATGGCGCCGAAATGGTCCTCATGGGCATGGGTGAGCACCAGGCCCATCAGGTTCTTGCGCTCCTTCTCCAGGAAGGAGATGTCCGGCATGATCAGGTCGATGCCCGGCAGGTGCTCCTCGTCACCGAAGGAGACGCCGAGATCGACCGCGAGCCAGGCGCGCTGGTGGCGGTTGCCGAGGCCGTAAATCGACAGGTTCATGCCGATCTCGCCGACGCCGCCGAGCGGCGCAAACACCAGTTCGTCGGGCCTCGCCATCACGCAGCTCCCACGGAGGCGGCCGGGCCGAAGAACACCTCGCCCGCCGCAACCGGCACCCGCCGCCCTTCCGCGGTGCGGACGATCAGACAGCCTGTGTCGTCGATGGTGTCAAAAATGCCTTCCAGCGTCATCGTTCCCGTGTGGATTGCGACCTTCTCGCCGAGGCCGGCGGCGCGCTCCAGCCAGAGCTTTCGGATCTCGGCAAAGCCGCGGCCATTGTCCCAGATGCCGCGGAACTCGACCCAGGCGTCGGACAGCGCCGCAAACAGCTCCTCCGCGCTGATCTGGACGCCGAACTCGGCCAGCGAGACCGCCGGCGTCGGCGTGCCCTCGGGCGCGGCCACGACATTGGTTCCGATGCCGACGACGACGGCAAGACGATCGCCAATGGCCTCGGCCTCGAGCGCAATGCCGACGAGCTTCTTGCCGCCGGCAAGCACGTCGTTCGGCCATTTCAGGGCATAGCGGGGACGGCCCTCGCCGAGGCGGAGTGCCGCCTCCAGGCTGACCTTCTCCAGCGCGGCCTCCTCCGCCAGCCCGGCGGCGAAGCCGAGCGTTGCGGCGACCGCCGGGGCTACGTCCATGACTTCGAGGATGCTGGCTGCGAGATTGCCCCGTGGCGCGATCCAGGCGCGCTGGCGCCGGCCGCGGCCGGCAGTCTGCTCGGACGTCACGAACCACATCGGGCCGCGTTCGCCGGCGCGGGCGTGCTCGATCGCGTCGGTATTGGTCGAGCCGGTCCGTTCGA
Organism: Bradyrhizobium sp. Rc2d; assembly: GCF_900099855.1. NCBI lineage: Bacteria > Pseudomonadati > Pseudomonadota > Alphaproteobacteria > Hyphomicrobiales > Nitrobacteraceae > Bradyrhizobium > Bradyrhizobium sp. Rc2d. Next base: position 180,816 of record NZ_FNCU01000008.1, read on the forward strand.
AAGCCGCGAGCTTGAAGCCCGCGGCCTGTGCGCGAGGACCGAGCGCGAACCCCATCCTAGAACAGCGACTTTGCCGCTGCGGAGGCCACGCTCACCACCGGGCCCGCGAACAGCGCAAACAGGATGTTGAACAGGCCCGCGACCGCCAGAACCGTCCGCACCTCGACGCGCACCGGATCGACCTGGCCGGCCGGTTCGTCGAAATACATCGTCTTGACGACGGCGAGATAGTAGTAGGCGCCCACCACGCTGGTCAGCACGCCGATGACGGCGAGCGTGAACAGGTTGGCCTTGATCGCGGCGACGAAGACGTACCACTTGGCGAAGAAGCCGGCGAGCGGCGGAACGCCCGCGAGCGAGAACAGCAGCATCGCGAAGAAGAAGGCGAGCATCGGGTTGGTCCGCGACAGACCGGCGAAATCGCTGATCTGCTCGACCGCCTGGCCGTTGCGTTTCATGGCGAGGATGACCGAGAACGCGCCGAGCGTCATCGTCACATAGATCACGATGTACATCAGTACGCCCTGCGCACCCTCCACGGTGCCGGAGGCAAGCCCGACCAGGGCAAAACCCATATGGCCGATCGAGGAATAGGCCATCAGGCGCTTGATGTTGCTCTGGCCGATTGCCGCGAAGGCGCCGAGCGCCATCGAGGCGATCGACACGAACACCAGGATCTGCTGCCACTGCGGCACGATCCCGGGGAACGCGGTCAGCGTCGCGCGGGTGAAGACGGCGAGCGCGGCAACCTTCGGCGCAGAGGCGAAGAAGGCCGTGACCGGCGTCGGCGCGCCCTCATAGACGTCGGGCGTCCACATGTGGAACGGCACCACCGAGATCTTGAAGCAGAGGCCGGCAAGCAGGAAGACGAGGCCGAAGATCAGTCCGACGTTCGCTGATGTCGCGGCGGTAGCGATGCCGGTGAAGCTGACGGTGCCGGTGAAGCCGTAGATCAGCGAGGCGCCGTACAGCAGCATGCCCGAGGACAGCGCGCCCAGCACGAAGTACTTCAGGCCCGCCTCGTTCGACTTGGCATTGTCCCGGTTCGAGGCCGCCACGACGTAGAGCGCCAGCGACATCAATTCGAGGCCGAGATAGAGCGAGATCAGATCGCCGGCCGAGATCAGCACCATCATGCCGAGCGTCGAGAGCAGCACCAGGATCGAATATTCGAAGATCCGCCGCGACGGGTCGGACAGGAACTCGGTCGACAGCACCAGTGTCACCGCCGAGCCGATCAGGGCCAGGATCTTCATGAAGCGGGCGAAATCGTCGACGATGAAGCTGCCACCGAAAGTGACCTGCTTGCCCGCGGGCTGCATGTAGACGAGCGCGCCGACCACGATCAGCAGCACCACCGCCAGCGAGGTGACGGTCTTGGTCGTCTCCTGCCCGCGATAGGCTCCCAGCATCAGAAGCGCCATCGCGCCGACCGCGAGCAAGAGCTCGGGCAGCACCGGCGCCAGTTGATATCCTGCAGTCTCAAAGCTCATGGCGATGTCCTGACCTGCCCGCTCACTGGAGCAGTGCGGCGGCCTTCACGGCCGTCACAGCGGTGTTGTAATTGTTGACGAGTTGCTGGACCGAGGCGGCCGACATGTCGAGCACCGGCTGCGGATAGACGCCGAACAGGATCGTCAGCGCGATCAGCGGGAACAGCGTCAGGCACTCCCGGAAGGTGAGATCCTTGATGGTCATCAGCGACGGCTTTACCAAGGATCCGAACACGACCTTGCGGTATAGCCAGAGCGCATAGCACGCCGACAGGATGACGCCTGATGTGGCGAAGAACGCGGTCGGGATCGAGGTCTTGAAGGTACCGAGCAGCGTCATGAACTCGCCGACGAAGCCTGAGGTACCCGGCAGGCCGACATTGGCCATGGTGAAGACCATGAAGGTCATGGCGTAGAGCGGCATCCGGTTGACGATGCCGCCATAGGCCGCGATCTCGCGGGTGTGCATGCGGTCGTAGACGATGCCGACGCAGAGGAACAGCGCGCCGGAGACGATGCCGTGCGAGATCATCTGGAACACGCCGCCGGCGACACCTTGCATGGTGCCGGCGAAGATGCCCATGGTGACGAAGCCCATATGCGCGACCGAGGAGTACGCGATCAGCTTCTTCATGTCCTCCTGCATCATCGCCACCAGCGAGGTGTAGATGATGGCGATGGTGGACAGCGTGAAGATCAGCGGCGCGAAGTCATGCGAGGCCAGCGGGAACATCGGCAGCGAGAAGCGCAGGAAGCCGTAGCCGCCCATCTTCAGGAGGATCGCCGCCAGGATCACCGAGCCGGCGGTCGGCGCTTCGACGTGTGCGTCCGGGAGCCAGGTGTGCACCGGCCACATCGGCATCTTCACCGCGAAGGAGGCGAAGAAGGCCAGCCACGCCCAGGTCTGCAAGGACCGCGGCACGGCCGTGTGCATCAGGGTCGGAATGTCGGTGGTGTTGCCGTTCCAGTACAGCGCCATGATGGCGAGCAGCATCAGGACCGAGCCGAGCAGCGTGTAGAGGAAGAACTTGAACGAGGCATAGACCCGGCGCGGACCGCCCCACACGCCGATGATCAGGAACATCGGGATCAGGCCGCCCTCGAAGAACAGATAGAACAGCACGAGGTCGAGCGCCGAGAAGGTACCGACCATCAGCGTTTCCAGGATCAGGAACGCCATCATGTATTCGCGCACCCGGCTCGTAACCTTCCAACTCGCAATGATGCAGAACGGCATCAAGGCGGTGGTCAGGATCACGAAGGGCAGCGAAATGCCGTCCACGCCCATGTGGTAGGTGATGCCGGTGGCGAGCCAGTTCGCCTTCTCGACGAACTGGAAGTCGGCGGTCGAGGAATCGAAGCGCGCTACCAGGATCAGTGACACCGCGAAGGTGATCAGCGTGGTCCACAGCGCGATCCAGCGCGAGTTGCGCTGCGCGGCCTCGTCGTCGCCGCGGCTGAGATAGACGATCAGCGTCCCGACCAGCGGCAGGAAGGTGGTGACGGAAAGGATGGGCCAGGTTGTCATTTACTGGCCTCCAAAGCCGAACATGAACCAGGTGATCAGGCCGGCGACGCCGATCAGCATGGCGAATGCGTAGTGATAGAGATAGCCGGTCTGGATCTTCACGACGTTACGGGTGACGTCCAGCACGCGCGCCGAGACGCCGTCGGGACCGAGCCCGTCGATGATGAAGCCGTCGCCCTTCTTCCAGAGCTGATAGCCGATCCACTTCGCCGGACGGACGAAGATGACGTCGTAGAGTTCGTCGAAGTACCATTTGTTGAGCAGGAACTGGTACAGCATCGGCTGCGTCTTCGCCAGCTCGACCGGCAGATACGGCCGGCGGATGTAGAACAGGTACGACACCAGGAATCCCAGCACCATCATCACCGTCGGCAGGAAGGCGATGGTCTCGGGGATGTGGTGCATCTCCTCGATGATGTGCGGGTTCATCTTCACGGATTCGCGGAAGAACTCCTCGATGCCGTGACCGGCAAACAACTCCTTGAACGGAAGGCCCGCGACGAACGAGCCGACCGCGAGCACGCCGATCGGGATCAGCATCCAGATCGGGGCCTCGTGTGCGGCCTCGTAGTGATGCTCGTCATGCGGCTCGCCGTGGAAGGTCTTGAAGATCAGACGCCAGGAGTAGAACGAGGTCAGGCCGGCGGCGACGACCGTCATCAGGAAGCCATAGACCGCGAACGGATTGTGCGCGGCGTAGGCGGACTCGATGATCGCGTCCTTGGAGAAGTAGCCGGCGGTGAGCGGGAAGCCGGTCAGGGCCAGCGTGCCGACCACCATCACCGCGTAGGTGTAAGGGATCTTGCGCCAAAGGCCGCCCATGTTGCGGATGTCCTGCTCGTGGTGCATCGCGTAGATCACCGAGCCGGAGCCCAAGAACAGCAGCGCCTTGAAGAAGGCGTGCGTGAACAGGTGGAACATGCCGACCGAATAGGCCCCTGCCCCCATCGCCACGAACATGTAGCCGAGCTGCGAACAGGTCGAATAGGCGACGATGCGCTTGATGTCGTTCTGGACGAGGCCGATGGTCGCCGCGAAGAACGCCGTGGTCGCGCCAAAGAACATCACGACGGCCTGCGCGTTCGGGGCGAGTTCGAACAGCGGCGACAGCCGCGCCACCATGAACACGCCGGCGGTGACCATGGTCGCGGCGTGGATCAGCGCGGAGACCGGGGTCGGGCCTTCCATCGCGTCCGGCAACCAGGTGTGCAGCAGGAACTGCGCCGACTTGCCCATCGCGCCCATGAACAGGAGGAGACAGGTCAGGGTCAGCGCGTCGGCATGCCAGCCGAGGAAGTTGATGGTCTTGCCGGTGAGGCCAGGTGCGGCATGGAAGATGGTCTCGAAATCGGTCGAGCCGGCCAGCATGAAGATCGCGAAGATGCCGAGCGCGAAGCCAAAATCGCCGACGCGGTTAACCACGAAGGCCTTGATCGCCGCCGCATTCGCCGAAGGCCTCTGGTACCAGAAGCCGATCAGGAGGTAGCTGGCGAGACCGACGCCTTCCCACCCGAAGAACAGCTGCACGAGGTTGTCCGCGGTGACCAGCATCAGCATCGCGAAGGTGAACAGCGAGAGATAGCCGAAGAAGCGCGGCCGGTTCGGGTCCTGATCCATGTAGCCGATGGAATAGAGATGCACGAGCGAGGAAACCGTCGTCACCACCACCAGCATCACGGCCGTGAGCGTGTCCACGCGCAGCGTCCACCAGACCTGGAGGTCGCCGGAGAAGATCCAGGGCAGCAGCTGGATCCGCGCGTCGTGATGCATGAAGCCGACGTCGACCAGCGTGAACCAGGACAGCGCCGCCGACACGAACAGCAGTCCCGTCGTGATCAGCTCGGCCGCGCGAGAACCAGCCGCTGGCGGCTCGTGGTCGCCCGGCTCGTCATGGGTCTCATGAATGACGCTCCCCTCCTCCTTGATGGAGGCAGCGGAGACATGACCGTTATTCGCACCATTACCGTGCGCCTCGTCGTGATGCTCGACCGTGTCGCCTGAGGGATTGCGGGCATGCGCGCCGACCAGCGAGATCAGGCCGGCGAGAATAGCGCCCAGCAGAGGCAGAAAGACAATTGCCTGAACCATGACTGAGCTCAGCCCTTCATCAGATTGACGTCCTCAACCGCGATCGAGCCGCGGTTGCGGAAATAGACCACCAGGATGGCGAGACCGATCGCGGCTTCGGCGGCGGCGACCGTCAGCACCAAGAGCGCGAAGACCTGGCCGACGATGTCGCCGAGGAAGGTCGAGAACGCCACGAGGTTGATGTTGACCGAGAGCAGGATCAGCTCGATCGACATCAGGATGACGATGATGTTCTTGCGGTTCAGGAAGATGCCGAGGATCCCGAGCGTGAACAGGATCGCGCCGACCGCCAGATAGTGTCCGAGCCCGATCGTCATTTCACCCACTCCGCCGCATCGGCATCCGAGAGCCCCTGCCCTGACGCCACCTTGCGCATCGCCATCGCCATTTCCGGCGTGCGCGCGTTCTGTACGTTGATGTCCTGCCGCTTCACGCTCGCCTTGTGGCGCAGCGTCAGCACGATGGCGCCGATCATGGCGACCAACAGCACCATGCCCGCGAGCTGGAAGTAGTGGATGTACTTCGTATAGAGCACGAGGCCGAGTGCTTCGGTGTTGCTGACATTGGTCGGGATCGCCGCCGTGATGGTCTTGGAGACGCCGGGGTTGATGACCCAGAAGCCGACGGTGAGCAGCAGCTCGAACATGAAGATGCCGCCGATCACCAGCCCAACCGGCAGGTACTCGATGAAGCCCTCGCGCAGCTCGAGGAAATCGACGTCGAGCATCATGATCACGAACAGGAACAGGACCGCGACCGCGCCGACATAGACGACGATCAGGATCATCGCCAGGAATTCGGCGCCCATCAGCACGAACAGGCCGGAGGCGTTGACGAAGGCCAGGATCAGGTACAGCACGGAGTGCACGGGATTGCGCGAGACAATCACCATCACCGCCGAGGCGACGCAGACGCCGGCGAACAGATAGAAGAACAGCGCGGGAAGGATCATGCCCTCACCTCACCGGTACGGCGCGTCGAGCTCGATCGCTTTCGCGATCTCGCGTTCCCAGCGGTCGCCGTTGGCGAGCAGCTTGGCCTTGTCATAATAGAGTTCCTCGCGGGTCTCGGTCGCGAACTCGAAGTTCGGACCTTCGACGATGGCGTCGACCGGACAGGCCTCCTGGCAGAGACCGCAATAGATGCACTTCACCATGTCGATGTCGTAGCGCACGGTGCGGCGGGTGCCGTCGTTGCGGCGCGGGCCGGCCTCGATAGTGATGGCTTGCGCCGGGCAGATGGCTTCGCACAGCTTGCAGGCGATGCAGCGCTCTTCGCCGTTCGGATAGCGGCGGAGCGCATGCTCGCCGCGGAAGCGCGGCGAGATCGGGTTCTTCTCGAACGGATAGTTGATGGTCGGCTTCGGCTGGAAGAAATAGCGCATGGCGAGGAAGAACGCCGAGACGAATTCCGACAGCAGAAGCGAGCGTGCAGTGGCGTTGACGTTGATACCCATGGCGGACCTCACTTCGGCGCGATGCCGGCGAAATGCAGCACGCCGGCCACCACGATCACCATCGCCAGCGAGATCGGCAGGAACACCTTCCAGCCGAGGCGCATCAGTTGATCGTAGCGGTAGCGCGGCACGATCGCCTTGGCCATCGCGAACAGGAAGAACATGAAGAACAGCTTCAGCGAGAACCAGATGATCCCCGGCACCCAGTTGAAGGGCGGCAGGTCGACCGGCGGCAGCCAGCCTCCCAGGAACAGGATCGTCGCCAACGCGCACATCGTGACGATCGCGACATACTCGCCGAGCATGAACAAGAGGTACGGCGTCGAGCCGTATTCGACCATGAAGCCGGCGACGAGCTCGGATTCGGCCTCCACGAGATCGAACGGCGGACGGTTGGTTTCCGCCAGCGCCGAGACGTAGAACACTACGAACATCGGGAACAGCGGCCAAACGTACCAGTTCAGGATGGTGAGCTGCGGCAGCCCGATCAGGCTGGCAAGACCGCGCGCATGCTGGGCCTCGACCACGGCCGTGAGGTTCAGCGTGCCGGCGCAGAGCAGCACCGTGATGATGACGAAGCCGATCGAGACTTCGTAGGACACCATCTGCGCCGCCGAGCGCAACGCGGCCAGGAACGGGTATTTCGAGTTCGACGACCAACCGGCCATGATGATGCCGTAGATCGACAGCGACGAGATCGCGAAGATGAAGAGGATGCCGACATTGATGTCGGAGATCACCCAGCCCAGATTGGTCGGGATCACCGCCCAGGCGGCGAGCGCGAGCACGCAGGACACCAGCGGCGCCAGCAGGAACACGCCCTTGTTGGCGCCGGCCGGGATGATCGGCTCCTTCAGCACGAACTTGAGCAAGTCCGCGAAGGACTGCAGCAGGCCCCAGGGGCCGACCACGTTCGGGCCGCGGCGGATCTGCACCGCCGCCCAGATCTTGCGGTCGGCGAGCAGGATGTAGGCGATCGCGACCAAGAGGACGACGAGCACCAGGACGCTCTCCGCGACCATGATGATCAGCGGCCAGAGGAACCCGGTCCAGAATGCGCTTTCGAAGAATTCCATCAGATCACGCTCACTCCGCTGCGGTCAGCATGTGCCCGGAGGCGAGGCGCGAGCATTCCGCCATCACGGCGGACGCACGCGCGATTGGGTTGGTCAGGTAGAAGTCCTCGACCAGAGGCTTGAACGGCGCCTTCTCCGGCGAGCCGCCCTTCCCCGCCAGCTTCTTGATCTGGTCGGCGGAGCCGGCCTCGATCTGGTCGAGGCGGATCAGATGCGGCACGGCCTTGAAGATCGCCTGGCGCAGGGCGGCAAGCGAGTCATAGCCGAGCTTCTTACCGAGCGCCTCCGACAGCGCGCGGATGATCGCCCAGTCCTCGCGGGCTTCACCCGGCGGGAACGCGGCGCGGCCGGTCATCTGCACGCGGCCCTCGGTGTTGACGTAGATCGCGGACTTCTCGGTGTAGGCCGCTGCCGGCAGGATCACGTCGGCGCGGTGCGCGCCGCGGTCACCATGGGTGCCGATATAGACGACGAAGGTGCCATCCGGCGCCTCGATCTCATCGGCCCCTAACAGGAACAACAGGTCCAGCGTGCCGAACGTCGTCATCTGGGCCGCGTTCAGCCCACCCGCGCTGGCGGAGAAGCCGATGTCGAGCGCGCCGACGCGCGAGGCGGTCTCGTGCAGCACGCCAAAACCGTTCCAATCGTCCTTCACCGCACCGACATCGAGCGCGAGCTTGGCACTGGCGGCAAGGATGGCGGCGCCGTCGTGACGCGAGGCCGCGCCCGCGCCGACCAAGATGATCGGGTGCTTGGCGTTCTTCAGCACGTCCATGAAGGAGTGCTTGCCCGCCGCGAGCTCGCCGAGCGTCTCGGTGCCCGCGCCGAGATGGTCATAGTCGTAGGTCAGGTCGGCCTTGGCGCCGATCACACCGATCCTGAAGCCGCCGGCGCGCCAGCGCTTGCGGATGCGGGCGTTGAACACGGCCGCCTCTTTGCGCGGATTGGCGCCAATGATAAGCAGCGCGTCGGCCTGCTCCACGCCTACGAGCGTCGGGTTGAAGATGTAGGAGCCGCGGCCGAGCGCGGGGTCGAAGGCGTCGCCGCCCTGCACCGCCAGATTGCCCGAGCCATATTTGGCAAGCAGGTCCTTCAGCGCGAACATCTCCTCGACACCGGCGAGGTCACCGGCGATCGCACCGATGCGCTTGCCGTCAGTGCGCGCCGCCTTGGCCGCGATCGCGGCGAAGGCCTCGGGCCAGCTCGCCGCACGCAGCTTGCCGGCTTCGCGGATATAGGGCCGGTCGAGGCGCTGGGTGCGCAAGCCGTCGACGACGTGGCGGGTCTTGTCGGAGATCCACTCCTCGTTCACGGCCTCATTGATGCGCGGCAGTACGCGCATCACCTCGCGGCCGCGGGTATCGACGCGGATCGCCGATCCCAGGCCATCCATCACGTCGATCGACTGGGTCTTGCCGAGCTCCCAGGGGCGCGCCGCAAACGCATAAGGCTTCGAGGTCAGCGCGCCGACCGGACAGATGTCGACGAGGTTGCCCTGCAATTCCGACGTCAGCGCGTGCTCGAGATAGGTCGTGATCTCCATGTCCTCGCCGCGGCCGGTTGCGCCCATCTCGGGCGCGCCGGCGACTTCCGCCGAGAAGCGGACGCAGCGCGTGCACTGGATGCAGCGGTTCATCGAGGTCTTGACCAGCGCGCCGAGATATTTGTCCTCGACCGCGCGCTTGTTCTCGGCGAAGCGGCTGGTGTCGACACCGTAGCCCATCGCCTGGTCCTGCAGGTCGCACTCGCCGCCCTGGTCGCAGATCGGGCAGTCCAGCGGATGGTTGATGAGAAGGAACTCCATCACGCCTTCGCGTGCCTTCTTCACCATCGGCGAACGCGTCGAGATCTCCGGCGGCTCGCCCTTGGGGCCCGGACGGCAGTCGCGCACGCCCCAGGCGCAGCTTGCGACAGGCTTCGGGCCGCCCTTCACTTCGACGAGACACATCCGGCAATTGCCGGCGATCGACAGCCGCTCGTGATAGCAGAAGCGCGGAATCTCGGCGCCCGCGGCCTCGCACGCCTGGAGCAGCGTGTACTCGGCGGGCACATCGATCTCTTTGCCGTCGATGATGAGCTTGGTCATTTATCCTACTCCGCCGCGACCATGTTCACGGGATCGCGGACGCCGATATCGTCGATGTCGGCCCTGTGCGAATAGTGGTCGATGCGCGCTTCGATCTCGTGACGGAAATGCGCGATCAGGCCCTGGATCGGCCAGGCCGCGGCATCGCCGAGCGCGCAGATGGTGTGGCCTTCGACCTGTTTCGTCACTTCAAGCAGCATGTCGATCTCGCGCTTGTGGGCGCGGCCTTCGGCCATGCGGGTCAGCACGCGCCACATCCACCCCGTGCCCTCGCGGCACGGCGTGCACTGGCCGCAGCTCTCATGCTTGTAGAAATAGGAGATGCGGGCGATCGCACGGATCAGGTCGGTCGACTTGTCCATCACGATGACGGCCGCGGTGCCGAGGCCCGAGCGCAGCTTGCTCAAGCTGTCGAAATCCATCGGCGTGTCGATGATCTGCTCGGCCGGCACCATGCGCACGGAGGAGCCGCCGGGGATCACGGCCTTGAGGTTGTCCCAGCCGCCGCGGATGCCGCCGCAATGCTTGTCGATCAGCTCACGGAACGGGATACCCATGGCCTCTTCGACGTTGCAGGGCCGCTCGACATGGCCGGAGATGCAGAAGAGTTTGGTGCCGACATTGTTCGGACGGCCGATGCCGGCGAACCAGGCCGCGCCACGCCGGAGAATGTCCGGCGCGACCGCGATGGACTCGACGTTGTTGACGGTGGTCGGACAGCCGAACAGGCCGACATTGGCCGGGAACGGCGGCTTCAGCCGCGGCTGGCCCTTCTTGCCTTCGAGGCTTTCGAGCAGCGCGGTCTCTTCGCCGCAGATATAGGCGCCGGCACCGTGGGCGACGTAAAGGTCGAACGGCCAGCCGTTGACGTTGTCCTTGCCGATCAGCTTGGCCTCATAGGCCTGGTCGATCGCGGCCTGAAGGCGCTCGCGCTCGCGGATGAATTCACCGCGGACGTAGATGTAGCAGGCATGCGCGTTCATCGCGAAGCTCGCGATCAGGCAGCCCTCGACCAGGAGATGCGGATCGTGCCGCATGATCTCGCGGTCCTTGCAGGTGCCGGGCTCGGATTCGTCGGCATTGACGACGAGGTAGCTCGGCCGGCCGTCGGTCGATTCCTTCGGCATGAACGACCATTTCAGGCCGGTCGGGAAGCCGGCGCCGCCGCGGCCGCGCAGGCCCGACGCCTTCATCTCGTTGATGATCCAGTCGCGGCCCTTGTCGATGATGGCCTTGGTGCCATCCCAGGCGCCGCGGCGCCGCGCACCCTCGAGCCCCCAATCGTGAAGGCCGTAGAGGTTCTTGAAGATGCGGTCCTTGTCCTCGAGCATGTCAGTGCTTTCCGATCAACGATTGGACTGCTTGTAGGCAAGTCCGGCGGCGCAGACGGCGAAGGTCAGCGCCCAGAGCAGACTGGTTTCCAGCGACGCGTTCAGGCTGAAACGCTGCAGCAGGAAAATGAACGCGGCCGCCACCGCGGCGTGCATCGCGATGAAGCCCCACTTCTTCATGGCACCGCTCCCCTGCACTGAAGGCGACGAGAGATCACGCATCAGGTGATCTCCTTCAGCGTGGTCGGCCCGGTGATCGGCGCCGAGAACTGGCGGCCGTTCTGCGGGCCGGGCTTGGGCGGATTGCCCGATGCAAAACCGTCGAGCACCTTGCCAAAGCTCTCCTTGGTCAGGTCCTCATAGGTGTCCTTGCCGATCAGCACCATCGGCGCGTTCACGCAGGCGCCCAGGCACTCCACCTCTTCCCAGCTGAAATTGCCGTCCTTGGAGAGATGGAAGGGCTCGTGATGGATGCGGTGCTCGCAGACGTGGATCAGATCCTCGGCGCCGCGCAGGCGGCACGGCGTGGTGCCGCAGACCTGGACGTGGGCCTTCTTGCCGACGGGGGCGAGCTGGAACATCGTGTAGAAGGTCGCAACTTCCAGCACGCGGATATAGGGCATGTCGAGCATGTCGGCGATGACGCGGATCGCGGCTTCCGAGACCCAACCCTCGTTCTGCTCCTGCGCGCGCCAGAGGATGGCGATGACCGCGGAGGCCTGCCGTCCGGCCGGATATTTCGCGATCTGCTGCCGCGCGAATGCGAGGTTCTCCTCCGTGAACGCAAAGCTCGCGGGCTGGACTTCCTTCGGTGCTAATCGGCGAACGGACATCTCTTCAATCTCTCACTGCATGCGGCGCGCGGACTTGGCATTCAGATTCTTGGCATTCAGGTTCTTGGCATTCAGGGCATCGATCCTGTCCTGCCAGAATGCGCTTGCGGTGCCGAAAACGTTGTAGCCGACATGGGTCGAGACCTTGATGCGGTCGAGGATCGACAGCTCGGTCACGGTCTCCATCCGGTTGCTGCGCGGATCGAACACGATCAGCTTCAGCGGGGTCTGCTCGAGGATGTAGCGCGACACCGCATGGGAGCGGTCGCTACCGTGCTCCTCGCACATGATGACGCTGTCGGCCCGGAGCAGCCGGGCACCGCCCTTGATCGCCTCGATCTCGACGCCCTCGACGTCGAGCTTGATCAGATACTTGCCGCTGGCGGCAACCTTGCCGTCGTCGATCAGGTTGTCGAGCGCGATGACAGGCACCTCCTCGCCGCCCACTGAGGGATCGCCGGCGATGCTGAAGGCTTCATGCTTGGTGCCGGACAAGCGCGCGGTGCCGCGCGATGCACCGATCGCGCATTTCATCGTCTCGAAGCGGCCCTCGTTGATGCGGGCGTTGTTGGCCAGCTTCGGATAGTTCTGGCCCGACGGCTCGATCGCGATCGCCTTGTGCGAGCCGAACGGCCTGCTCGACACCAGCACCGACCAGTAGCCGTAATTGGCGCCGCAATCGAGCAGCGTGTAGTCGACGTCGACGGAGTCGGAAAACAGCAGCTCGAGCTCGTCTTCGTAATTGTAGGAGCGGTTGAGCAGCTTGCTCCAATAGCCGTCGCCGTAGGGGAACTCGAACACGGCGTCGGGATTGAGCCTGATCGCGATGTTGCGCTTGGGCAGCGTCTTCGCCAGCAAATTGGCGCAGGCGATGTAGCCCATATGCGAGAAGTGCGAGGAGATCTTCGATCCCGTCACCAACGCCAAGGCAGCCGTCCGCTCCCACAGGTTGGCCCCTTCAAGGGCCCCCGAGGCACGGTCAAACTGGATTGGCGCCTGCGCCATCACCGATCGACCTCTCCGAACACGATGTCGAGCGAGCCGAGGATCGCCGAGACGTCGGCGAGCAGATGGCCGCGGCAGACGTGGTCCATGGCCTGGAGATGGGCAAAGCCCGGCGCGCGGATCTTGCACTTGTAGGGCTTGTTGGTGCCGTCGGAGACCAGATAGACGCCGAACTCGCCCTTGGGCGCCTCGACCGCGGCATAGACTTCGCCGGGCGGAACGTGGACGCCCTCGGTGTAGAGCTTGAAGTGGTGGATCAGCGCTTCCATCGAGCGCTTCATCTCGCCGCGGCGCGGCGGCGCGACCTTGTTGTCGGCGACGACGACCGGGCCCTTGCCCTCGGGCGCATTCAGCTTCTGGATGCACTGCTTCATGATGCGCACGGACTGGCGCATCTCTTCCATGCGGATCAGGTAGCGGTCGTAGCAGTCGCCGTTCTTGCCGATCGGAATGTCGAAATCCATCTCGGCGTAGCATTCATAGGGCTGCGACTTGCGCAGGTCCCAGGCCGCGCCCGAGCCGCGCACCATCACGCCCGAGAAACCCCACTCCCAGGCCTCCTTGAGCGACACGACGCCGATGTCGACGTTGCGCTGCTTGAAGATGCGGTTGGCGGTGAGCAGACGGTCGAGGTCGTCGACCACCTTCAGGAACGGATCGCACCAGGCCTCGATGTCGTCGACCAGCTTCTGCGGCAGATCCTGATGCACGCCGCCGACGCGGAAGAAGGCTGCATGCATACGGCTGCCCGAGGCGCGCTCGTAGAACACCATCAGCTTCTCGCGCTCTTCGAAACCCCACAGCGGCGGGGTCAGCGCGCCGACGTCCATCGCCTGCGTGGTGACGTTGAGCAGATGCGACAGGATGCGGCCGATCTCGCAATAGAGCACGCGGATGAGCTGGCCGCGGCGCGGCACCTCAATGCCGAGCAGCCTTTCGGCAGCAAGACAGAAGGCATGCTCCTGGTTCATCGGCGCGACGTAGTCCAGGCGATCGAAATAGGGAATCGCCTGCAGATAGGTCTTCTGCTCGATCAGCTTCTCGGTGCCGCGATGAAGCAGGCCGATATGCGGATCGACGCGTTCGACGACTTCGCCGTCGAGCTCCAGCACCAGCCGCAACACGCCGTGCGCCGCCGGATGCTGCGGGCCGAAATTGATGGTGAAGTTACGGAGATTCTGCGGTTGCTCGTTCATGATCAGCTCTTCGGCCCCGCTTTTTCATCCCCCGGCAACGGATAGTCCGCCCCTTCCCATGGCGAGAGGAAATCGAACTTGCGGAATTCCTGGTTGAGCCTGACAGGCTCGTACACCACCCGCTTCTCCTGGTCGTCGTAGCGGACCTCGACGAAACCGGTCAGCGGGAAATCCTTGCGCAGCGGATGGCCCTCGAAACCGTAATCGGTGAGAATGCGGCGCATGTCGGGATGGCCGACGAAGAACACGCCGTAGAGGTCGTAGGCCTCGCGCTCGAACCAGTCGGCGCCAGGGAATTCGTCGATCAGCGACGGCACCTGCGTGGTCTCGTCGGCTTGGGCCTTGAGCCGGATCCGCGTGTTCAGCGTCGGGGACAGGAAGTGATAGATCACGTCGAAACGCTTCTCGCGATCCGGATAGTCCACCGCCGTGATGTCGGTGATGTTGACGAAGCGGCAGTTCGGATCGTCGCGCAGGTACTTGACCACCTCGACGATCTTGGCCGCCTCGACGTCCACCGTGAGCTGGTTGAAGGCCACCGAGTGACCGGTAGCGGCGCCCGGAAGCGCGCTAACGATCGTCTGCCCCAGGGCGTCGAGCTTGGCGTCGTCCATGACGTAAAACCTTAGCGTTCGATGGTGCCGGTGCGGCGGATCTTCTTCTGCAGCAGCAGCACGCCGTAGAGCAGCGCTTCCGCCGTAGGCGGGCAGCCCGGCACATAGATGTCGATCGGCACGATGCGGTCGCAGCCGCGCACGACCGAGTAGGAATAGTGATAGTAGCCCCCGCCATTGGCGCAGGAGCCCATCGAGATGACGTAGCGCGGCTCGGGCATCTGGTCGTAGACCTTGCGCAGCGCCGGGGCCATCTTGTTGGTCAGGGTGCCCGCGACGATCATGACGTCGGACTGGCGCGGCGAGGCACGCGGCGCGAAGCCGAAGCGCTCGACGTCGTAACGCGGCATCGAGACCTGCATCATCTCGACCGCGCAGCAGGCGAGACCAAAGGTCATCCACATCAGCGAGCCGGTGCGCGCCCACGTGATGAGATCATCGGTGGCCGCGACGAAGAAGCCCTTGTCGGACAGCTCGTGCTTGACCTCGAGGAAGAACGGATCATTGGCCCCGACCGGCTTGCCGGTCGACGGATCCAGGATGCCCTTGGGGGCCGGCGCAACGACCGGAGCCAAGGACTGAGTAGGAGGGTTCAATCCCATTCCAGTGCCCCTTTTTTCCATTCATAGGCGAACCCGACCGTCAGCACGGCGAGGAACACCACCATGGACCAGAAGCCGGTCGCGCCAAGCTTGCCGAACGCCACCGCCCACGGAAACAGGAACGCCACCTCGAGGTCGAAGATGATGAAGAGGATGGCGACCAGGTAGAAGCGGACATCGAACTTCATGCGGGCGTCGTCGAAGGCGTTGAAACCGCACTCATATGCCGACAGTTTTTCCGGGTCCGGCTGCTGGAACGCCACGATGAAGGGCGCGATCAGCAGCACGAGGCCGATGAGGCCCGCGACCCCTATAAAGACAACGAGTGGAAGATAGTTCTCTAGAATGCCGCTCATCGACGAGCCCTTTTTCCCGTAGCCTCGGGACAGCCACGGATTCGTCCGATTTGGAATTATTCTGAGCCTTAGCGCAGTGCACCAATGGGCGCAAGACACGCTCTTTTCAGGCCCTTTGCCGCTCCCAGAACGGTGGAAATCCCGGAATCACCCCGCGCTGGTATGGAGCAGAACAGCTGCCCCAGCAAGGGCGATCCCGATCATTCCACGCGCGCTCGGCCGTGACGTCCTCGGTTGGGAAGGCGCACTTTATCTAGGCTGGGACGCAGCAAAGTCCAGACTACAACCAGGACAGGCGCTCCCACCGTCACCCAGGCGACATATTGGCCGGCCTCGCCCCAAAGCAACGCGGCCAGCAAGCCGGTGATGGTGGCGGCCGCCAGCAGGATAGGTGCAGCAAAGACGCGTATCCACAGCCGCGAGCGGTCGGGCGAGCCATGCATCACGACGGGACCGGAACTCGTCTGGCGAATGCGTCGGCGCGGGCGGAGGACCGCTTCCGCCGCCGCGCCAGCCAGAGATAGAGGCCGCTGCCGATCACGACGATCGTGAGCACGTCGAGCGCGGCCCAGATCACCTTGAGCGGCATGCCGCCGTAGTCGCCGAAATGCAGCGGCTGCGAGATCAAGAGCGCCTGCAGATAGAGCGGCAGCGCCCGGCTGTCGGCGACCTCCCCGCTTTCGCCGTCCAGCAGGACAGGCTTGAGCAGCCGCGCCGTCAGGGCCGTATCGCCCCGCATGAAGGCGGCGAAATGATGCGAGGACGTGAACGGCGTGCCCGGAAACGCGATGAAGGCGATCTCCATGCCGGGAGCCGCCCCCCTCGCGCGCGCGACGACATCATCGAGCGAGGCGAGATGCACCGGCGGCGGCTTGCCGGCATAGGGCGCGACCATGCTGGCGAGCTCGGTCGCCTTCCACTGGTTCAGCATCAGTTCGGCCCAGGTGTTGACGACGCCGGTCAGCCCGACCACCAGCGCCCAGGCCACCGTCACCACGCCGATCAGGTTGTGCCAGTCGAGCCAGCGCACGCGACGGGAGGCATGATCGCGGATAGTGGCAAAGCGCAGGCGGCGGGTGAACGGCCAATACAGCACCACGCCCGAGACGATGGCGACGGCGAACAAGAACCCCATCGCACCGAGGAACAATTTTCCGGCCTGGCCGGCGAACATGTCGGTGTGCAGCTTGAGCACGATCAGCATCGGCCCGACCCCGACAGGCCCGAGCAGCTTGGCCGAGACGGCGTCGAACGCTCGCACCGTCGCATTGTCGGGAACCCCGTCAGGGGCGCTGTTGGTGAAAGCCATCACGATCCCGGGCTCGTCCTTGTCCCAGGAGATATATTGCATCACCCGGCCGGGATCGGCGGCGAGCGCGGCCTCGGCGACGGCTTGCGGCGTCGCGCGCGCCGCGCCCGCATGAGCTTCGGGCTGGGGGGCATAGCCCAGGAGCTCATCGATCTCGTGGTGGAACACCAGCGGCAGGCCGGTGAGGCAGAGCAGCAGCAGGAACACGGTCGAGATCAGGCTGGTCCAGGTGTGGACCACGGACCAGAGCCTGACCGTGCGCGCCTTCACGACAGCCTCCCCTCGCCTGCGCCTACCACTTGTAGGAGACGCTGGCGGTGACGCGCCGGCGGTCGCCGTAGAAGCAGGACGTGGCCGACGCGCAGCTCGCGACATAGATCTTGTCGGTCACGTTGATCACGTTGAGCGCCGTCCGCCAGTTCTGCCATTCGTAGTGGACCGCGAGATCGCCGAGCACCACCGCGGGAACCTCGAGAGTGTTGGCTTGGTCGGCCCAGGACGAACCGACATAGCGCACGCCGCCGCCGAAGCCGAAGCCAGTCAGCGGTCCTTCCTTGAATGTGTAGTCCGCCCAGCCCGACACCAGCATCTCGGGCGTGTTGGTCGGCGTCTTGCCGACCAATGCCGGATTGAGATCCTTGCTGGTGAAGAGATGATAGGCTGTGAAGGCGCCGATGAACTTCAGCTCTTTCGTGGCATTGGCCACAGCTTCGAGCTCGATGCCGCGCGAGGTCACCTCGCCGGTCTGCTTTTGCAGCGTGGTGATGACCGGATCGGTGGTGGCCACGTTCTGACGTTTCAGGTCGAAGACCGAGGCGGTGAAGTAGCCATCAAAGCCCTTCGGCGCCACCTTTACGCCGATCTCGGCCTGCTGGCCGGTCTCCGGCAGGAACAGGCGGTTCGTTGCAGTATTGATGCCGATGATTGGATTGTAGCTGGTCGCGTAAGAGACGTAAGGCGCGATGCCGTTGTCGAAATTATAGATCAACCCTGCGCGTCCGCTGAATCTGCTGTCGTCGCGCTGGTCGACAACGGCGCCCGTGTCACGCGCGGCCTGCGTGGTCTCGACCCAATCGTTGCGGCCGCTCAACACCAGCGTGAAGTTGCCGAGCTTCATCTGGTCCTGGATGTAGGTGCCGGCCTGCTTCTGCGTGATCAGGAAATTGCGGAAGGGCGCGCCGGTGATCGGAATGTTCGTACCATAGGTCGGGTTGAACACATTGATCGGCGGCACGGTGGTGAAGTTGAAGGCTTGATAATCGTCGATCTGGTAGCCGCGCAAATCGACCCCAAACAGCATCGTGTGCTTCACCGGACCGGTGTCGAAGCGGTACTCCAGTTGGTTATCGAGATTGGCCTGATTGGCCGTGTTCTTCGCATACCAATTGTACCGATTGAGAGTGGCCGTGTTGATGTCGGCCCAGCCGTTGCCGACGTAACCGCGATAGGTCACGTCCACATGCGCAAAGCGCGCATTCTGCCGGAACGTCACATCGTCAGTGAGATGGCGCTCGAACTGGTAGCCGAGCATCTCCTGCTCGCGCGTGAACTTGTCGACGCTGGGATCGCCGACGAAGAAGCTGGTCGGGATCTTGCCGAACGGCGCGCTGGTCACCGTGCCCTGGTAAGGCAGGAAGTTGATGCCGCGGGTATCCTGCTTCGAGGCCGAGGCCAGCACCGTGAAGGTCGTGTCGGCATCCGGCCTCCAGGTGAACGACGGCGCGATGAAGTAGTTGTTGTCGGGCGTGAAGTTGACCTGCGTCGGTCCGTTCTGGACCTGGCCGACCACGCGGTAGAACAGCTTGCCGTCCTGGGGTTGTGTCGCGACGGGACCGCCGACATCGAAGCCGACATAGGCGTTGCCGAAATTGTTGACCCCGGTCTCGATGTAACGGATCGGCTCGGCCGGCGGCATCTTGCTGATGACGTTGACGATGCCGCTCGGGCTCGATCCGCCATACAGCACGGCTGACGGACCGCGCAGCACCTCGACGCGCTCCATGTTGGGCGTCTGGAGCTTCCAGCTCGCATAGGACGTGTAGAACAGTTGCATGCCGTCGAGGAACAGTCCGATGTCCTCGGACTTGAAGCCGCGGATCAGCCACCAGTCGTTGCGGGTGTCTGTGCCGAACGTTCCGGCGCGCACACCGGCGGTGTAGCGCAGCACCTCGTCGAGCTTGTTCGCCTTCTGGTCGCGGATCTGCTCCGCGCCGATGACGGACACCGCCTGCGGCGTCTCCATGATCGGCGTGTTGGTCTTGGTGCCGGACGAGCTGCGGCCGGCGACGTAGCCGTTCACCGGACCGCGCGGCGTCTCGACGAAGCCGACATTGCGCTGCGGCTGCGGCTTGTTCCTGTTGGCGGTCTGCTCCGACGACCGCGGCGCACGACGCTGAGGGGTCGCCGCTGCGCGGCGGCGCGCTTCCGGCGCCGTGACCGTCACCGACGGAATGTTCTGCGCGCCACCCTGCGCCGACGATTGTGCGAGCGATGCCTGCGGCATCAAGACCCAAGCGGATGCGGTCGCCAACACGGCCGACCGCAGCATTCCAAGACTGTTCAACGCGCCACCCCAAGCTGCATGTTTTGATGCGTCATGCCGCCAGTCCCCGCGGCGACATGCGCTGCGGTGACGCTTATGTGAGGGCGCGCGAATTGCCTAATTGAAAACTTCTTAGAAGAATTCTTAGAAGCACTCCAACATTTCCAGAGATTGCCGAGACATCAGCGCGAATTCTTCTCGCTCTCGAGCATCTCGGCCGCGATCGCCGTGAGCTGATCGACCTGCCGCAGCAGTACTTGGAACTCGGCTTCGCTCAAATGTTGCAGCAGGCGTCGATTGCGTTCCTGCGCGCCATCGACGATCGCGTCATGCGCGGCGAGGCCCGTCGCAGTCAGCGAGATCAACACCTCGCGGCTGTCCTTCGGGTTTGCCGTTTTCACGATCAGCTTGCGCGACAGCAGGTTTGCCAGCGCACGGCTGATTTGTCCCTTGTCCTGGCCGACGGCCTCGGCGAGCCGCGCCACGCTCATGGGCGGCCGCCGCCCGAGCGAGGCAACGAGACCGAACTCGACCGAGTTCAGTCCTGTGAGACGCTTGTAGCGCAGGATGGCGCCGCGCTTGAGCAGGTTGGCGAGCACCATCAGCCGCGACGACAGCATCGCGGTGACCGGCGCCGCCGGCGCGCTCTCGTCCGTTTCGGACGACGTCGACCCGCCCCTGCTCTCCGTCTCGCTCATGATTCCACCTCTGCCAAGAAAGCCGGGGCGTGCCAAGCCCGGGTCACGGCGGCCTCCCCCAATCTCATCCGAATGCGTCTAAGAGGCATTTGGAAGATCGTTGACATTGTCATCGAATTATCTTTCACTCGGGACAAAGCATTAAAAAGGCCCGGCCAGCACGGCCCACAGCGGGAGGAGCAGCATGACCATCACCCAGCGGGATCGCGATCTCGGCACGGCCTATGCGATGAAGCCGGCGCATACGCGCACTGAGCTCACCTCGGTCGTGCGCGGCACGCCGATGGGCGAATTGCTCCGTCGCTACTGGCACCCGGTCGGGCTCATCAGCGACGCGACCGACACGCCGAAAAAGGTGCGCGCGCTCGGAGAGGATCTCGTGCTCTTCCGTGACAAGCATGGGCGCGCCGGCCTGTTGCACGCCCGCTGCTGCCACCGCGGTACCACGCTCTACTATGGCAAGGTCGAGGAGGACGGCATCCGCTGCTGCTATCACGGCTGGAAGTTCGACACCGAAGGCCACTGCCTGGAGCAGCCCTGCGAGCCTGACGGCGGCCAGTTCAAGGACAAGGTGCGTCAGCCCTGGTATCCGGTCGAGGAACGCTACGGCCTGATCTTCGCCTATATGGGCCCGGCCAAAAAACGTCCGGTGCTGCCGACCTACGAATGTCTGGAAAACATGGACGACGGCGAACTGGTCGAGGCCGACGATTCCTCGATCGGCGGCGGCGGTCCCGCCATCATCCCCTGCAACTGGCTCCAGCACTTCGAGAACGTGGTCGATCCCTACCACGTGCCGGTGCTGCACGGCTCGTTCTCGGGGCCGCAATTCACCAACATGATGGCCTCGATCCCTGATGTGAAGTTCGAGAAATCGCCGCGCGGCGTGCTCGTGCGCTCCGAGCGCAAGCAGGACGACGGCAAGGTGTTTTATCGCGTCAGCGAGGCCGCATTGCCGACGCTGCGCGTGGTGCCGAACCCGCGCGTTGCGCAATTCGCCCGCGTCGAGTCGATTGGCTGGGTGCTTCCGATCGACGATACGTCCTTCCGCATCTACGTCGCCGGCCGCGTCAAGAATCCAGGCGACATCGGCCGCATGCGCTCGAAATTCAACGGCAAGTTCTGGTGGGACATGACCGAGGAAGAGCATCAGCAATTCCCGGGCGACTATGAAGCCCAGGTCGGCCAGGGCGAGGTGACCGTGCACTCCGAGGAGCATTTCGGCCAGAGCGACCGCGGCATCCTGATGATCCGGCGCATGCTGAGCGATCAGCTCGACGCGCTCGCCGCAGGCCGTGATCCGATCGGCGTCTCGTTCGATGCAAGCGCGCCGCCGGTCGAATTCGAAGCGGGAAATTATATCCGCGAGGGCTAGAGCTGCTGGACCGACAACGACAACAAAGACAAATTGGGGGAAGCGATGGTCGATGTAGCGTCACAAATGTCGGTGCAAACGGCCGCCGCGGCAAAGCCCTCGACGCGGCGCTATTACGTGTTGGGCCTGCTCACCATGATCTATGCGCTGAATTTCCTCGATCGCACGATCTTCAACGTCCTGATCGAGCCCATCAAGAAGGAGTTTGCACTCAGCGACACCATGATGGGCCTGCTCGCAGGCTTTGGCTTCGCGCTGTTCTACTCCCTGCTCGGCATCCCCATCGCGCGCGTCGCCGACCGGCTCAACCGGCGCAACATCGTCGCCCTCGCCTTCGCGTTCTGGAGCGCAATGACGGCGCTGTGCGGCGCGGCGACCGGCCTAACCTCGCTGGCGCTGGCGCGCATCGGCGTCGGCATCGGCGAATCCGCGGGCTCGCCGGCCTCGCAATCGATCGTCGCCGATCTCTTTGCCAAGAACGAGCGCCCGCGCGCGCTCGGCATCTACGCCATCGGCACCTATCTCGGCGTCTTCCTCGGCTATTTCGTCGGCGGCTACGTCAACCAGCACTATGGCTGGCGAATGGCCTTCTACGTCGCGGGCCTCCCCGGCATCCTGCTCGCATTGTTGCTGTGGCTGACGATCTCCGAGCCCAAGCGCGGCGCTATGCAGGAGAGTTTCGTGCCCGAGCCGCTCGGGCCGACGCTGCGCTTCCTCGCCTCGCAGCGGAGCTTCGTGATCGTGCTGATCGGCTTCTGTCTCACCACCTACACGAACTACGCGACCGCGGCCTGGATCCCGCCGTTCCTGGCTCGCGTGCACCATCTGTCGAGCGCCGAGATCGGCACCTATGCCGGCACCTTCAAGGGGCTCGCCGGCATGGCCGGCACCCTGCTCGGCGGCTTCGTGGTGGCGCAAATCAGCCGTCGTGACGACCGCTGGAAGCTGTGGGCGCCCGCGGTCACCTCCGGCGTCGCCGGCCCGGTGTTCGCGCTCTGCATGCTGACGCAGGATTTTACGATGATGATTGCCATGCTGGCGCTGACCTCGTTCCTGGTCGGCTTCCATCTCGGGCCGATCTTCGCGATCGCTCAGACCGTGGCCAAGCCGAGCATGCGGGCGCTCGCTTCCGCGCTCATTGCTCTCACCGCGACCTGCTTCGGCCAGGGTGTCGGCCCGCTCGCCGTGGGCGTGGTCAACGATGCCCTCAAGGGCAGCTATGGCGCGGATGCCGTGCGCTACTCCCTGCTCTCGGCCGCGGTGACGACCACGCTCGGCGCCCTGCTGTTCATCTGGGCGGCCCGCTCGATCCGGGATGACATCGGCCGGGCGGCCGCCTGACGCCGCTTCAGGCCCACCAGCCCGGCGAAACCAAGCGGGCGTATTGATGAAACCATTTTGCGGAACCCGCGAAACCATCCGGAAACAGAGAGTGCCTAGAAGAAGAGCCCATAGACGGCGGCAAAGCCCGTCGGGAGGCTCAGATGAACCACTCAATTCACTCTGCTGATCGTGCGACCCACCTCAAGATCGTGGTGGTGGCGCTGGTGGCCGGCATTGCAGTGGCCGGCTTCGGGATCGCGGCCCGCACCCATGCCGATTACAGCCAGACCGCCCAGTCCACCCACGTGATCAAGGCCGGCAAGGCGGTGGTGGTAACCAGCGCGGGCACGTCGGAGATTCGCTGAGACGAAAGGTCCGATTCGACGCCAACCGGCCGCCCTCGGGCGGCCTTTTTGATGTCCAGCGACAGGTAAAGACAAGCCGCCAAACCATTGATTTTATGAGATCGAGGGGTGTATTCCGCCATAAAATGGCGCGAGAGACGGGGCTCGAACCCGCGACCTCCGGCGTGACAGGCCGGCGCTCTAACCAACTGAGCTACTCCCGCGTGACACGCAAATGTCTGCGGAACGAGGGGGGACTTAAAGGCCGGACTTGGTGAAGTCAAGGACGTTGCGTCGTTAGCCGCAACGCCGGCATTTCTTACCAAGCACCGCATGCAGACGATGCTTAACGGACCGCGCAAGCGCGTAGTCAGTCCATTCCCGAATCGTCTACGCCTCGCGGAACTTGCGGAGTTCCCAGACTATCTTCCTAGAGGACTCCGACTAGAATCGAGGAGGCAGACATGGCGAAGAAAGCAGCCGCTCCCGCCACCATCACACTCAAGCACCTCGCCGCTGACATCGCGGAGAGCCAGGACCTGTCGAAAAAGCGCGCCGAAGCCGTCCTGACCGACATGGTCGACCTAATCACCAAGCACCTGAAGAAGGGCGACCGCGTCCGGATCGTCGGTCTCGGCATCCTGCAGGTCCGCAAGCGCGCCGCCCGAACCGGCCGCAATCCCGCCACCGGCGAGCCGATCCACATCAAGGCCAGCAGGAAGGTCGCATTCCGCCCGGTCAAGGAACTGAAAGAGGCGATCTAGCAATTACGTTTCGTTAAGCCTGATTCGACCTCGTTCCGGCCGCAACGCGGCCCGCTTTTCTGGTATATCGCCTTGCTCATCTGACCCGGCGGTTTGACCAGAAATGTCCTCCCTCACCTTTTCGCATACCGTGACCGAGCGCTTCCTGCGCTACGTCACCATCGATACCCAGTCCGATCCGGATTCTCCGGCCTCGCCTTCGACCGAGAAGCAGAAGGATCTCGGCCGCGTGCTCGCCGCCGAGCTGAAAGCCATGGGCGTTGAGGACGCGCATCTCGACGACTACGGCTATGTCTATGGAACGATCCCGGCCAATACACCTAAGAAGGTGCCGGTGATCTGCTTCTGCTCGCACATGGACACCTCGCCCGACGTCACAGGCAAAGACGTCAAGCCGCAGGTGGTGACGAACTATCGCGGCGGCGACATCGCGCTGCCTGGCGACACCAGCCAGGTGATCCGCTTTGCCGAGCACCCTGCGCTGAAGAGCCAGATCGGCAACGACATCATCACGACCGACGGCACCACACTGCTGGGTGCCGACAACAAGGCCGGCGTCGCCGAGATCATGGATGCCGCGCATTTCTTCATCAACAATCCCGATGTGAAGCACGGCACCATCAAGATCCTGTTCACGCCGGATGAAGAGATCGGCCGCGGCGTCGACAATGTCGATTTGAAGAAGCTCGGCGCCGATTTCGCTTACACCATGGACGGCGAGAGCGCCGGCTGCGTCGAGGACGAGACTTTCTCGGCCGACGGGGCCACCATCACCATCAACGGCGTCAGCGCCCATCCCGGCTATGCCAAGGGCAAGATGGAGCACGCGATCAAGATCGCCGCCGCCATCGTCGAGCGCTTGCCCAAGGAAGGATGCTCGCCGGAGACGACCTCGGGCAAGCAGGGCTTTCTGCACCCGGTCGGCATCGAGGGCGCGCTGGAACAGGCGACGCTCTCCTTCATCGTCCGCGACTTCACCGAGGAAGGGCTGAAGGAGAAGGAGGTCCTGCTCGAGACCATCGTCAAGGACGTGATGAAGGACTATCCGCGCTCGACCTACACGTTCGAGGTACGCGAGCAGTACCGCAACATGAAGCAGGTGATCGACCGTCACCCGCACGTGCTCGAATACGCCATCGAGGCGATCCGCCGCGCCGGCCTGCGCCCGATGCGCACCGCGATCCGTGGCGGCACCGACGGCTCGCGCCTGTCCTTCATGGGACTGCCCTGCCCCAACATCTTCGCCGGCGAGCACGCGTTTCATTCGCGGCTGGAATGGGTGAGCCGGCAGGACATGGAGAAGGCGGTGCAGACCATCGTGCATCTGGCGATGATCTGGGAAGAACGGGCGTAAGGCCACCGCGACAGGACGCGGGGCCGGCACGGCCCCGCGAGACAGATACGATGTCCGAGGAGTCGCATGAGCTTCTATCAGGACAGGATCTTGCCTTGGCTGACGCAGCTCGCCATGCGCCAGGCCCAGCTCGTGCCTTATCGTACCCGGGTCGCATCCGCCGCAACGGGGCGCGTCCTTGAGCTCGGCATTGGTCCGGGACTCAATCTCGGATTCTACGGGCCGAGCGTGACGCAAATCATCGGCATTGATCCATCACCCAAGCTGCTGGAGGTCGCGCGCAACGCCGGTCGGCAGCATGCGAGCCGGCTCGATCTGATCGAAGGCTCCGCGGAAGCCATTCCGCTGGAGAGTTCGAGCGTGGACACCGTCGTGACGACGTGGACGATGTGCAGCATCCCCAACGTCAATCGCGCGCTCTCGGAGGCTCGACGTATCCTGAAGCCGGGCGGACAGCTTCTGTTCGTCGAGCATGGCCGCGCGCCCGAGCCCAGCGTGCAATGGTGGCAGGATCGTTTGACCCCGCCCTGGAAGGTCATCGCGGGCGGCTGCCATCTCAACCGCGCCATCGCAGACCTGATCCGCACCAACGGCTTCGCCGTCCAAGATCTCAATGTCGGCTATATGCGGGGACCAAAGCCGATGACGTTCATGTATGAAGGTCGAGCCCTCCCGCGTTCGTAATGACCGCAGTTGCCGCGCCCGCGATGCCGAAGGCCGGCATCGTCGGCGGAAACAAACATTCGCGATGCCTTCCGTTTTTGCGGCGCGTCACATGTCCTATGTTAACGACGCCATTACGCGATGCATCAAAGATGCGGTCGGGGCGGAAAACTCGGGAGAGCCGCGTGGACCGCAGAACCGCTTGCCTGAAGCAGGCAGACGCATTTCGGGAAAAGGCCATCGCCGATCCAGCGCACCATGACGAATGGATCGACGAGGCCATCAAGTGGCTGGAGCGGGCAATGGAGGCGAGCCGCCGCGTCGCGGTCACGATCGAAGCCAAAGAAGATTGGCTCCTTCAAGATGCGGCAGCTGAAGCGTTGTTGTCGCAACGCCCCGAGCGCAGTGGCTGATCGCACGCTCTTCCAAAAATTCAGAATTTGCTTAACGCGAACTATATTGCCCCACGCGCAAGATGCCGCCGCGTCCGCCTCTGGCCAAATCGTGATGTCGGGCCGGTTTACAGGTTCCGCCGTGCCATGCGACAACGAGACATGCACCTGAATAGGTTCGCCAAGGTTGTCGTGATGCTGCTCGTGGCGGTCGGGCTCCTGCTCGCACCGCTGGCGACGCCGGCATCTGCCATGGCGGTATCGGGTGCAGGAAGCAGCATGGCGGCGATGTCGGACGACACGCAAGGCATGTCCGAAGACATGCCCTGCTGCCCGGATCAGACCAAGAGCAAGACCTGCGATTCCTGTCCGCTCGTCGCGTTGTGCATGCTGAGCCTGTCGCTCTCCGCTCCTTCCGGAGCGAGCACGGTGATCGAGCGGCAGTCGCAGAAGAGCGCGCTCGCGCCGGGCAATGACCGCCTGCGCGACGGCCTCGCGGCAAAACCTCCCGACCATCCTCCTCGAACCCGGGCCTGATCGGCGCTGACGCGCCTGATGATCGTGCGCGCCGACATCGGCGTGTGCGCCATTGCCTGCCGCTCGGCTGCATCCGGTTTGCCGCGTGCGGCTCCGGCGGCTCCATCAGACCCATCGAGGAACTATAAATTATGACGACCACCAAGCTCGCGCGCGCCGCCATGGCCGCGCTGATCGGCGCTGCGTTCACGGGGAGCGCGCACGCCGAAATCAAGAACTACGAATTCCATCTGGTTCAGCCGACCATCAAGACCGGGGCCGATCGCATCGTGACCGTGCGGCTGGTCGACAAGACCAGTGGCAAGGCGATACCCGATGCGGTGATCTTCGCCAGCCGGCTCGACATGGCGCCTGACGGCATGCAGGAGATGGTCACCAAGGTCACGCCGATGCCGGGCACCGAACCCGGGACCTATCGCTTCAAGGCCAATTTCAGCATGGCCGGACGCTGGCAACTCTCGCTCGGCGCCAAGGTACAGGGCGAGACCGGCACGGTCGAAAACAAGCTCGTCGTCACGGCCGAGAAATGACCCGCCTCGCCATTACAGGCACTGCCGCTGCGATTTTCGCGGCGGCAGGTGTCGCGCTGATTGGCGGCCGCGCCATGCAGCCTCAGTCGGATTCAAGCTCGCTGACTTTCGCCGCGCATGCGGCTGACGCGGGCACACCGATCTATTTCCGGGATCCGGACGGCCGGCCGTTCTACTCCCTCACCCCGAAGAAGACCGCCGACGGCCGCGACTATCGCGCCGTGCGGGCGAGCGAGGACATCAGCTTCGAGGAGGCTGACGAAGCGCCCGACGTCATAGCGACCGACGCCAAGGGCGATCGCAAGATCAAGTATTACCGCAACCCGATGGGCCTGCCGGACACCTCGCCGGTGCCGAAGAAGGACTCGATGGGGATGGATTACATCCCCGTCTACGAAGGCGAGGACAGCGACGATGGGTCGGTGAAGCTGTCGCCCGGCAAGATTCAGCGCACGGGAGCCAGGTCCGAGCCGGTCGTGAGGAGGCCCGTCACCACCCTGATCCGCGCGCCAGGGACCGTCCAGGAAGACGAGAGACGCGTTTCGGTGGTCGCGCTGCGCTTCGAGGGATTCGTCGAGAGCGTCGCGAACGTCACGACTGGCGATCACGTCCACAAGGGGCAACCGCTGCTGAACGTATACAGCCCCGCGCTGTCGAGCGCCGCCGCCGAATATCTCTCCGCCATCAACGCCGGCGCGACCGGGAAGGAACTGAAGGGCGCGCGCCGGAGGCTGGAGAATCTCGCCACGCCGGAGCCCGCCATCAAGGAACTCGAACGCACCCGGGAAATCTCGCTCTCGATTCCCTGGCTCGCGCCCCAGGACGGCGAGATTCTTGAACGCAACGCTGTGCCCGGGATGCGGGCGGGCCCAGGCGACGTGCTCTTCAGGATCGCGGACCACCGCCTGGTTTGGGTGCTCATCGATATGGCGGAGCGCGATCTGCCGCAAGTCGCCGTCGGCACGAAAGTGACCATCAGGCCGCGCGCTCTCGCCGGCCAGAGCTTCGCCGGCACGGTGGCGCTGATCTATCCCCATCTCAACGCTGCGACGCGCACCGCGCGGATCCGGATCGAGGTGCCCAATCCCGACGAAGTGCTGCGGCCCGAGATGTATGTCGATGCCGAGATCGAAGCCGGCACGCCTGGGCCGGTGCTGGCGGTGGCGGAGAGCGCCGTACTCGACAGCGGAAGCCGCCAGGCCGTCCTTGTCGACAAGGGTGAGGGCCACTTCGAGCCGCGTGAAGTGAAGCTCGGCCGTCGCGGCGGCGGCTTCGTCGAGGTGACCCGAGGCGTGTCGGAGGGCGAGGCCGTCGTCACCTCGGCCAATTTCCTGATCGACGCCGAGAGCAACCTGAAGGCCGCGCTGAAGGGGTTTGCCGCGCCCGAGGGTACGCAACCCGCCCAAGCGGCAGGCACGACGGGAGCGCGCCCATGATCGCCCGCGTCATCGCCTGGTCGGCGCGCAACCTGCTGCTGGTGCTGTTCGGCACCGGCTTCGCGGCTGCCGCCGGAATCTACGCACTCGTCCATCTGCCGCTGGACGCCATTCCTGATCTCTCCGACACGCAGGTCATCGTCTACACGGAGTATTCAGGGCAGGCGCCACAGGTGATCGAGGACCAGGTCACTTATCCGCTGGCCACCGCCATGCTCACGGTGCCGAAATCCAAAGTGGTGCGCGGTTTCTCCTTTTTCGGGGTCTCCTTCGTCTACGTGATCTTCGAGGACGGCACCGACATCTACTGGGCCCGCTCGCGTGTCCTCGAATTTCTCAACGCCGCCACCTCACGGCTGCCGGCGGGCGTGACGCCGACCATCGGCCCGGACGCGACCGGCGTCGGCTGGGTCTACCAGTACGCGGTGATGTCCA
Source organism: Bradyrhizobium sp. Rc2d (assembly GCF_900099855.1). NCBI lineage: Bacteria > Pseudomonadati > Pseudomonadota > Alphaproteobacteria > Hyphomicrobiales > Nitrobacteraceae > Bradyrhizobium > Bradyrhizobium sp. Rc2d. The sequence continues at coordinate 210,182 of NZ_FNCU01000008.1, forward strand.
AGGAACTGAACCTCGCGGACACACGCACCATCCAGGACTGGAATCTCAAATTCGCCCTTGCCAAGGCGGAGGGCGTCGCGGAGGTCGCGAGCGTCGGCGGCTTCGTGAAGCAGTACAACGTCGTCCTCGACGCGCAGCGGATGCGCGATCTCGGCATCACCATGCAGAAGATCCGGGACGCGATCCGTGCCAGCAACGCCGACGTCGGCGGGCGTACTGTCGAGCTGTCGGAGTTCGAGTACGTCATCCGCGGAAAGGGCTACCTGAAGAGTATCGACGATCTCGGCAACATCGTCCTCAAGACCGACAAGGGCACGCCGGTGCTGCTACGGGACGTCTCTAGGGTCGAACTGGGACCGGACGAGCGGCGCGGCATCACCGAGCTCAACGGCGAGGGGGAAGTCGCCAGTGGCATCGTCCTCCAGCGCTTCGGCATGAACGCGCTCGACGTCATCGAGAACGTCAAGAAGCGCTTCAAGGAGATCGCGACCAGCCTCCCCAAATCAGTCGAGATCGTGCCGGTCTACGACCGGTCGAACCTGATCTATGCCGCCATCGACACGCTCAAGCACACGCTGGTCGAAGAAAGCGCCGTCGTCGCGCTGGTCTGCATCGTGTTCCTGCTGCACGTCCGCAGCGCGCTCGTCGCCATCCTGATGCTGCCGGTCGGCGTGCTGATGGCGTTCGGGGCGATGAAGCTGCTCGGAATCGGCTCCAATATCATGAGCCTTGGTGGCATCGCCATCGCCATCGGCGCCATGGTCGACGCCGCCATCGTCATGATCGAGAACGCCCACAAGCACCTGGAGCGCGCCGAGCCCGGCAGGTCGCGGATCGCGATCCTGATCGATTCCGCCTCCGAGGTCGGGCCGGCGCTGTTCTTCAGCCTGCTCATCATCACCGTCTCCTTCATGCCGATCTTCACGCTGGAATCGCAGGAGGGGAGGCTGTTCAGCCCGCTCGCCTTCACCAAGACTTTCGCGATGGCCGCGGCCGCGCTGCTCTCGGTGACCCTGGTGCCGGCCTTGATGGTGATCTTCGTCCGCGGGCGGATCGTTCCGGAGCACAGGAATCCGATCAACCGCTTCCTGATCTGGATCTACCGACCGGTCATCAAGGGCGTGCTGCGCGCAAAGACGTTGGTTATCCTGCTCGCACTCGCCGTGCTCGCGGTGACGATTTGGCCCGCGCGCCAGCTCGGCACCGAGTTCATGCCGAACCTCAACGAAGGCACCCTGCTCTACATGCCGACGACGCTGCCCGGCATTTCCGTGACCAAGGCCGCCGAGCTGATGCAGACGCAGGATCGCATCATCAAGTCGTTTCCGGAAGTGGAGTCCGTCTACGGCAAGGCCGGCCGCGCCTCCACGTCGACCGATCCGGCGCCGACCGAGATGTTCGAGACCGTGGTCAACCTCAAGCCGAAGGGACAGTGGCGGAAAGGCCTCACCATCGACGGGCTGATCGCCGAAATGGACAAGGCGCTACAGTTTCCCGGCGTATCGAACGCCTGGACCATGCCGATCAAGGCGCGCATCGACATGCTCTCGACCGGCATCCGGACCCCCGTCGGCGTCAAGGTGATCGGGACTGACCTCGTCGAAATCGACAAGCTCGCGAAGCAGATCGAGCAGGTGCTGCGGGTGGTGCCCGGGACCTCGTCCGCCTACGCGGAGCGCAGTATCGGCGGCTACTATCTGGAAATCACCCCCGACCGGTCGGCGCTGGCCCGCTACGGAATCATGGTCCAAGACGTCCAGGACACCATCGCGACCGCGCTCGGCGGTCAGGCGGTCACGACCACCGTCGAGGGCCGGCAGCGCTTCGCGGTCAACATGCGCTATCCCCGCGACCTCCGGGACAATCCGAAGAAGATCGCAAGCGACATCCTCGTTCCCATGCCGGCCGGCGGCGCCGTCCCGCTCGCGGAAGTCGCGACCGTCCAACTCGCGCGCGGCCCGACATCGATCCGGACGGAGAACGCACAGCTCGCCACTTACATCTACGTCGACATCCGCGACCGCGATCTCGGCGGCTACGTCGCGGAGGCGCAGCGCGCCGTCCAGGCCAGCATCCAGTTTCCGCCGGGCTACTACGTGGTTTGGAGCGGCCAGTACGAATATCTCGAGCGGGCCATGGCCCGTCTGAAAATCGTCGTGCCAGCGACGCTCCTCATCATCTTCCTGCTGCTGTACCTCAATTTCCGGTCGGTCACGGACACGATGATCGTGATGCTGTCGCTGCCATTCGCGCTGGTCGGCGGGCTCTGGCTGATGTGGTGGCTCGGGTTCAACCTCTCCGTCGCCGTCGCCGTGGGCTTCATCGCGCTCGCCGGCGTCGCCGCCGAGACCGGCGTAGTGATGCTGATCTACCTCAATCAAGCGCTTGCGGAGATCAAGGAGCGCCGCGCCGCCGAGGGTTGGACATTGAGCCGGATAGACCTTCGCGAGGCCATCATGGAGGGCGCCGTCGAGCGCGTCCGCCCGAAGATGATGACGGTGGTCGCGATCATGGCCGGCCTGCTTCCGATCATGTGGAGCACCGGCACCGGCTCGGAGATCATGCAGCGCATCGCCGTGCCCATGATCGGCGGCATGATCTCCTCGACGCTGCTGACCCTGATCGTGATCCCGGCGATCTTTGGCCTGGTCAAGGGCTTGCATTTGCCGTCTGCGGGCAAACCACAGCCTCCGAGAAAACCGAAAGCGATCGTCGCAAAGTTGCGAATCCAAGAGCCAGCCGAATGAGGTGAGCCATGATGCAGGACATGATGTCGGGAATGATGGCCGGCATGGGGCTGATCGCGGTTCTAGTCGTTGTCGTGCTCGCGCTGGGGGCGGCAGCGCTGGTCAAGTATCTCTTCTTCTCAAATCGGGGAGATTGAGCATGGATCGCCTTCTCTTCGTGGCATTCGCGGCCGTCCTCGTCTCCTCGCCGGCCGGCGCGCAGCAGGACAGCGTGGCTCGAGGCGAACGTGATTTTCGCGTCTGTGCGGCATGTCACTCGCTCGAGCCCGACCGCAACATGACGGGGCCAAGTCTTGCAAATCTCTGGGGGAGGAAGGCCGCCAGCTTGCCGAGTTTCGACCGCTACTCCGACGCGCTGAAAGCTTCGGGAATCATCTGGGACGACCGCTCGCTGGATGCCTGGTTGACCGATCCTGCGCGCATGGTGCCGCACAACGAGATGCCGTTCGAGGGGATCGATGACTCACGCGTTCGCGCGGATCTGTTGGCATTCCTTAAGGAGGCCACCAGGCCGGGGGCCGCGCCAGAGCGAACGGCCGAAAGCCGCATGAATGGGGGCGGCATGATGGGAGGGATGATGGGTGGCGGCCGCGCCCCCAATCTGAAGAATCTGAATCCCGCGCAGCGCGTCACCGGCATGACCCACTGTCGGGACACCTATCGGGTGACAACGGCCGACGGCAAGACGCGCCCCTTCTGGGAACGCAATCTGCGTCTGAAAACGGATTCCAGCGAAGACGGACCGCAGAGCGGCGCGCCCGCTATCGTGTCGGCCGGCATGATGGGTGACCGGGCGGACGTGATTTTCGCCGCGCCGAACGAAATCTCCAAAACGATAGAAGATCACTGCTGAGTTCGCGGCTGGTCGCCATCTGGCCGCCAACCAAGGTTTTGTTCTAGGCCGGAGTGAGCTTCAGCTCCATTCGGGAGTGCCGTACCACGACAACCGCTCCCTGAAGCGCGAGGCCGGCCATGATTGCGGCCACGATGATATCGGGCCAGCCCGTGCCGGTGCCGAACACGCCGAGGGCGGCCAACAGCACGGCGATGTTTCCGAGCACGTCATTACGGGTGCAAATCCAGGCGGAGCGCATATTGGCGTCGCCCTTGCGATAGGCCCACAACAATCCGAACGAAGCAGCGTTTGCGGTAAGGGCCGCCACGCCGACCGCACCCATGGTGAAGGCGTTCGGCAGCGTGCCATCGGCTGCGTGCCAGACGATCGTGCCGACCACCCAAAGGCCAAAGACGCCCATCGTCAGCCCCTTCGCCAGGGCCGCGGCAGCGCGATAGCGCAGCGCCATGCCGACCACCAGAAGGCTGATGGCGTAGTTCGCGGCGTCTCCGAGAAAATCGAGCGCGTCAGCCTGGAGCGACGCCGATCCGGCAGCAAGGCCCGCGCCGATCTCAGCGAGGAACATGACGGCATTGACGGCGAGCACCGCCCATAGCACGCGACGATACGCTTTGTTGTCGCGATGGCGATCGAGATTGGGCGGCGGCGGTGAGCAGCATGCATCAGCCATGCTCACAAGATAGAGCGGTTGCACGCGCCGGACAATCACGGTGGGGCCGGCCCCCGCGACATCAAGTTCCCCACACGTAACATTGTTGCCGGTCGACACTGTTCCCGTCGCCGTGCTAGGCCAGCCTGACTGACAGGATGAGTGAATTCGTGGTCTTGAACCGCCGGCCCTTCAGACTGAGGCGCACGCGCAATTGGCGCGGGCTCATGGCTGTGTTTGTTGCGGTCATGTACCTACTGTCGGGCGCGCTCCACGGCACTCATGACATCGATGTGACCAGCCCGTCCGGCGGCCCGGAAATCGCTTCGATCCTCGATGGCTCCACAGGCCACGGCGACCACAAGGCGATCGGCGACCATCATTGCCATGGCTGCTTCTCGGTGACGATGGCGCAGCCGGCACTCTCCGCCGCATTGGTCGCGCTGGTGTCTGCATCGCGCCGGCAACTTGCACCCCGGCTCGCCGGCATTATCCCCGATACCGACTCCCCGCCTCCCAAACCTATTGCCTGAACGGATTGGTCGGGCGCCCCGCGCCCATTAGGTTCATCCTTCACAGGTCGGTTTCATGTTTTGCAGGGGAATGGCCGCGCGCCTCGCGTGCGCGGCGACGTGTCTGCTTGTCGGATTGGCGCTTGCTCCGTCTCACGCCCAGACTTTGACGATGCGGAGTGCGCTGTCGCGCGCGTTGGCCGCGAGTCCGCGCCTGACGGCGGCGGAGCGCGACGTCGGCATCGCCACGGGCCAGCGCATCCAGGCGGGCGCGCTGCTCAATCCGGAGCTGACCTATGAACAAGATGATTCATTCGGCTCCGGCAGATATCGCGGCACGCGATCGGCCGAGACCACGCTCCAGATCAGCCAGGCTTTCGAGCTGTTCGGCAAACGGGAGGCGCGGATTGCCGCGGGCGCAGCCGGCATCGAGGTCGCCGCGATTCAGCGCAAGGCCGTCAGGCTGGAGGTGCTTTCGGAGACCGCGATCGCTTTCCTCAGCGTGCTCGGCGCACAGCGGCGCATCCAGATCCTGGACGAACAGATCGCCGCGATCGACCGCCTGACGCCGCTGCTGCGCCGCCGCGTCGAGGCCGGCGCCTCCTCGCCGGCCGAGACCGGCCGCGCCGAAGTCGCCTCCGCCCTGGTGAAGGCCGACCGCGAGCGCTTCAAGGCGACGCTGGCCAGCGCCCGGCGCGAGCTGGCGGTGCTGATGGGAGATCCCGCCGCGAAATTCGGCGAGGTCTCCGGCCGGCTCGATATCACGGGACGCCCGCCGACGTTCCAGTCGGTCGTCGCCGCGATCGATGCCAATCCGCAACTGGTGCGCTGGACCGCGGTCTATGCTCAGCGCAATGCCGCGCTGTTGCTGGCACGGCTCAAGCCCTACCCCGACGTGCGGATCGCGGCCGGCTGGCGCCATTACAACGAAACCAATGACGATGCCGTGCGCCTGACCCTCTCGGTGCCGATCCCCGTGTTCGACCAGAACCAGGGCAACATCCTCTCGGCCCAGGAAAGCCTCGCCAAGACCAAAGCCGAGCGCGAGGCCAACCGCAACACGCTGATCGTGATCGCCGGCCGGGCCTATGACTCGCTCCAAGGCTCGCTGCGCGAGCTCGCGGTCCTACGCGAGACCGCGATTCCGAAGGCCGTCGAAGCGACCGAGGCGATCTCGCAAGGCTACGGTCAAGGCCGCTTCACCCTGCTCGAAGTGCTGGACGCCCAGGCAAGCGTCACCCAGGCGCGGCTGCGTGAGCAGGAGGCGCTCCAGAACTTTCATGCGGGGGTGGCAACCGTCGAAGGCCTCGTCGGCAATCCCTTCACGCTGGCGCGGGAGAGCGCACGATGAAGACGTCCTCCACCATTGTCGTCGCTGTCATTGCCGCCGCTCTCGGCGCTTGTGGCTATGCCCTGCTGGCGCCGGCCAGGGTCGCGCCCGCCGAGCATGCCGCGGAGAAGAGACCGGAGAAGCCGAACGACCATGTCGAGCAGGACGAGCACGGCGCCGACCGCATCCGCATCTCCGACGTCAAGCTCGCTGCCGCCGGCGTGGTGTTGGCGGAGGCGGCGAGCGCGACGCTGACCGACACGCTCGCCTTCAACGGCATCCTGCGCGCCAACCAGGAAGCCGTGGTGCAGGTGACGCCGCGCTTTCCGGGCATCGCCAAATCGATCCTGAAGCGCATCGGCGACAAGGTCGGCAAGGACGATCTGCTCGCCGCGATCGAAAGCAACCAGAGCCTCACCGTCTACGAGCTGAGGGCGCCGATCGCCGGCACCATCATCGAGCGGCAGATCTCGCTCGGCGAATACGCTTCCGAGCAGAAGCCGGCCTTCATCGTCGCCGACCTCTCCACCATCTGGGTCGATCTGTCGATCTACCGGCAGGACCTCCGGCGCGTCCGCCTCAACGACGAGGTGCTGATCGATCCCGACGGCGGCCGCGGCGAGATCAAGGGCACGATCTCCTACATGGCGCCGATCGGCAGTAGCGAGACCCAGACGGCGCTCGCCCGCGTCGTGCTGCCAAATCCGGACGGACGCCTGCGTCCCGGCCTGTTCGTCACGGCGCGGCTGATCCTCGCCGCGCGCAATGTCGCGGTTGCCGTGCGCCGCAGCGCGATCCAGACGCTGGAGAACAAGACGATCGTGTTCGTCCGCGAGGACGGCGACAAGATCGAGGCGCGCCCCGTGGAGCTTGGGGATTCCGATCCGCGCCATGTCGAGATCAAGGCGGGCCTTGCGGCCGGCGAGCATTACGTCGCGGAGAACAGCTTCGTCGTGAAGGCGGAGATGGGCAAGGGCGAGGCCGAGCATGATTGAGCGTCTCATCGCCGCCTCACTGCATCAGCGCTGGCTGGTCCTGCTGCTCGCGCTGGGCGCGCTCGCCTTCGGTGGCTGGAATTTCCAGCGCCTGCCGATCGACGCCGTGCCAGACATCACCAACGTTCAGGTCCAGATCAACACCCGTGCGCCCGGCTATTCGCCGCTCGAGACCGAACAGCGCATCACCTTCCCGGTCGAGACCGCGATGGGCGGCCTGCCGAAGCTCGACTACACCCGCTCGCTGTCGCGCTACGGCCTGAGCCAGGTGACGGTCGTCTTCAAGGACGGCACCGACATCTACTTCGCCCGCCAGCTCGTCGGCGAGCGCATCCAGCGGGTGAAGGACCAGCTTCCGGCCGGCGTCGAGATCGCGATGGGCCCGGTCTCCACTGGGCTCGGCGAAATCTTCATGTACACCGTCGAGGCCAAGGCGGGCGCCAAGACGCAAGGCGGCCACGACTATTCGCTGACCGATCTACGCACGGTGCAGGACTGGATCATCCGGCCGCAGCTTCGCAACGTGCCGGGCGTGATCGAAGTCAACACCATCGGCGGCTTCGAGCGCCAATTCCACGTGCTGCCGGACCCCGGCAAGCTGATGGCCTACCGGCTCGGCTTTCGCGACGTCATGACGGCGCTTGCCGCCAACAACGCCAATGTCGGCGCCGGCTATATCGAGCGCAACGGCGAGCAATACCTGGTTCGCTCCCCAGGCCAGGTCGGCAACGTCAACGAGATCCAGGACATCGTCATCGGCTCGCGCGGCGGCAATCCCGTCAGGATCAGGGATGTCGCGACCGTGACCGAAGGCCGCGACTTGCGCACGGGCGCCGCGACGTGGAACGGCGAGGAAACCGTGCTCGGCACCGCGATGCTGCTGATCGGCGAGAACAGCCGGACCGTGGCGCGCCGCGTCGCAGCCCGTCTCGCGGACATCTCCAAGTCGCTGCCCGAGGGCGTCGTGACGCGGACCGTCTACGACCGCACCGATCTGGTCGAAGCCACCATCCGCACCGTCCGGAATAATCTGCTGGAAGGCGCGGCGCTGGTGGTGGCCGTGTTGTTCCTGATCCTCGGCAACATCCGTGCCGCGCTCGTCACCGCCTGCGTCATTCCGCTGTCCATGGCCATGACCGTCACCGGCATGGTCGAAACCAAGGTCAGCGCGAACCTGATGAGCCTCGGCGCAATCGACTTCGGCATCATCGTCGATGGCGCCGTGATCATCGTCGAGAATTGCCTGCGCATGCTGGCCGCGGCCCAGCGCGAGAAAGGCGGGCTGCTGACGACCGCCGAGCGGTTGCGCGCGATCCTGCGCGGGTCGAGCGAGGTCATCAAACCGAGCCTGTTCGGAACGCTGATCATCGCGGTGGTCTACCTGCCTGTGCTGACGCTGACCGGCGTCGAAGGCAAGATGTTCACGCCGATGGCGCTGACCGTGCTGATGGCGCTGGGCGCTGCCGTGCTGTTCTCCATCACCTTCGTGCCGGCGGCGGTTGCCATCTTCGTCACCGGCAAGGTATCCGAGCACGAAAACCTGTTCATGCGGGCAGCGAAGCGCGCCTATCTTCCCCTGCTCCGATTTGCCATCGACAACCGGCTCGCCTTCGCAATCATGGCCGTCGTCATCGTGGTCGCAAGTGGCATCGCCGCCGCGCGCATGGGCGGCGAGTTCATTCCGAGCCTCGACGAAGGCGACGTCGCGCTGGCCTCGATCCGGATTCCCGGCACCAGTCTCACGCAGTCGCTGGACCTTCAGAAGGCGCTGGAGAAACGCATCAATCAGATTCCCGAGGTCAAGGAGTTCTTCACCCGCATCGGCACCGCGGAGATCGCAACCGACCCGATGTCGCCCGCGCAGACCGACGGCTACATCATGCTGAAGCCGCGCGCCGAATGGCCCGACCCGGACAAGCCGAAATCGGAGGTGATCGAGGCCATCGATCACGCCGCTGACGACATTCCCGGCAGCGCCTATGAAATCTCCCAGCCGATCCAGTTCCGGGTCAACGAGCTGATCTCCGGCGTGCGCAGCGACGTCGGCGTCAAGATCTTCGGCGATGACCTCGACATCCTGCAAGGCGCGGCCAAACAGGTGGAGGCCGCGATCCGCGGCATCCGCGGCGCCAGCGACGTCAAGATCGAACAGGTCGCAGGCCTGCCGATCCTCACCGTCCGGCTCGACCGCCAGGCGCTCGCCCGCTACGGCCTCAGCGTTGGTGAGGTGCAGGGCATCGTCGAGATCGCGGTGGGCGGCAAGTCGGCCGGCAAGCTGTTCGAGGGCGACCGCCGCTTCGACATCGTCGTCCGCCTGCCGGAGCATCTGCGTGGCAATCTCGAAGCGATCCGGGCGATCCCGATCCCGCTGCCGCCCGGTGAGGAGGCCGGCTCCGGCACGGCCATTCGAACCGCGCTGGCCGCCTCCCCGCTCACCCAGATGCGTTATGTGCCGCTGTCGTCGGTCGCAACGGTCGATGCGACGCCTGGTCCCAACCAGATCAGCCGCGAAAACGGCAAGCGGCGCATCGTCGTCACCGCCAATGTCCGCGCGCGCGACCTCAGCTCCTTCGTCGTCGAGGCCGAAGCGGCGGTGGCTGAGAAGGTCAAGCTGCCGGCGGGCTACTGGATCGGCTGGGGCGGCCAGTTCGAGCAACTGGTCTCCGCGACCAAGCGATTGAAAATCGTGGTGCCGGTGGCGCTTCTGCTCGTGTTCCTGCTGCTGTTCATGGGCATGGGATCGGCTGCGGATGCGGCGCTGGTGTTCTCCGGCGTGCCGCTGGCGCTGACGGGCGGCGTCGCAGCGCTGCTGCTGCGCGACATCCCGCTGTCGATCAGCGCCGGCGTTGGCTTCATTGCGCTGTCGGGCGTGGCCGTGCTCAATGGGCTCGTGATCATCGCCTTCATCGAGCGGCTGCGCAGCGAGGGGCGGTCTGTCGTGGATGCCGTCCGCGAGGGCGCGCTGACGCGGCTGCGCCCGGTGCTGATGACGGCCCTCGTCGCCTCCCTCGGCTTCGTGCCGATGGCGCTCGCGACCGGCGCCGGCGCCGAGGTGCAGCGGCCGCTCGCAACCGTGGTGATCGGCGGCATCATCTCCTCGACCGTGCTGACGCTTTTGGTGCTGCCGGCGCTCTATGTGCTGTTCCGCCGTGACGCAGCCACCGAAACGCCTACAATGGCGCCCGATTTGGCAGCGTCAGGGGAGCGCTAGAGGTGGCCGGCCACGACCATCGCGGACATCACTACCATGATCATGGCGGCCATTCGCATGACCATGGTCACGACCATGCTCATGGTCTTGGGCACGCGCATGTCCATGGGCCCGCCAATTTCGACAAGGCGTTCGCGATCGGAATTTCGCTCAACACCGCGCTGGTCGTGGCCGAGGCGGTCTATGGTTATATCGGCAACTCCACCGCCTTGCTCGCGGACGCCGGCCATAACCTTTCCGACGTGCTCGGCCTGGTCGTGGCTTGGGGCGCGTCGATCGCGGCAAGGCGCGCGCCGAGCGGCCGCTTCACCTATGGCCTGCGTGCCTCCACGATTCTTGCGGCACTGGCGAACGCTGTGTTCCTGCTGGTCGCAACCGGTGCCATTGGCTGGGAGGCGATCCTGCGCCTGCGCCAGCCGGAGCCGGTCGCCGGCGTCACGGTGATGGTGGTGGCCGGCATCGGCATCCTCATCAACGGCTTCACCGCCATGCTGTTCGCGCGCGGGCGCAAGGACGACATCAACATCGAAGGCGCGTACTTGCACATGGCCGCCGATGCCGCGGTCTCGCTCGGTGTCGTGGTCTCGGCGGCGCTGATCATCTGGACCGGCTGGCTCTGGCTCGATCCCTTAACCAGCCTCGTCATCTGCACCACCATCCTCTGGAGCACGACCAGTTTGTTGCGCGGCTCCATCGACATGTCGATGGCGGCCGCGCCCAAAGGCACCGACCTCGCCGCGATCAGGGCGTTTCTCCTCGCGCGGCCGGGCGTCTCCGGGATCCACGATCTCCACGTCTGGCCGATCTCGACCACCGAGACAGCGCTGACCTGCCACCTCGTGATGCCCGCCGGGGCCGGCGACGCATTCCTGATGGAGACCGCGCAGCTGCTCAAGACCTCCTTCCGCATCGGCCACACCACGCTTCAGGTCGAGACGCATCCCGACAACGGCTGCGCGCTGGCGCCGGACGATGTGGTGTGAGGCGCTCTATCTCCACATCGTCATGTATGGACGGCCCCCTCTCGGCATGTATGGACGGCCCCCTCTCGGCAAGGGCTTTTTGGTGCTTCAGCAAATGAATCGGGGAGCGGTCATGTATACGGCCTCGAGAAGCGGCCATTGACCGCGGGCCCTGATGGAGATCGCTGATCGAATTCCAATCATTGCGGCGCGCTGTGACGCGCGATGACGATGCGGAGTGTTTCGATCCCGGTTTCCAGACCATTTGCCATCACACCTTTAGTGCCCTTCCGATAGGCATGGAGCGCGAGCGCGGCGGCTGTTGCCCCTCAACTAGGCCGCAGCCGGCGCGCTCGCGCGGTCTCGGTAGGTTTCTCCTTTGACCAGCATGGCCCAGATGA
>NZ_FNCU01000033.1:0-90820 GCF_900099855.1 Bradyrhizobium sp. Rc2d
TGCCAGGATGTGCGAACGGGCGGTTCTGACCAACCGCCCGTCGCTGGATCTGAGCCCGTCCGACCTCAAAGGCCTCGAGCCTGTCGGGGAGCGAGGGACAGATCCGGTGTCTTCCTCAACCCGAACAGTTGCAAGGGCTTGGAGCCCGAACCGAGCAAGGAAGGGAGTGGACGATGGCACAGAATGAGCTGATTGTCGTCGGTCTCGATGTGGCCAAGGACAAGGTGGATGCGTGCATTCGCTCGTTGTCGCTACGGCAGACGTTCCCAAGCACGCCAGAGGGACGGCGATCACTGATCCGCTGGCTTCGCAAGCACAAAGTCGGCAAGGCAGCCATGGAGGCTTCCGGCGGCTATGAGCGGGAGTGGGCCAAGGCGCTGCGCGAGGCTGGTATCGAAGCCCTGGTCGTGGACCCAAAGCGGGTGCGGAACTTCGCCAAATCGGCTGGACGACTCGCCAAGAACGATCCGATCGATGCGGCGATGATCGCCTGGTTCACCGAGACCTTCATCGAGGCAAGAGGCCAAACCTACGATGCGGCACGTGAGAAGCTGGCGCAGATCGTGACTGCGCGCCAGGCTCTGATCGACGCGCAGACCAGCTTGCAAAACAGGAGGGAGCATTCCACACCTGACGTCGTGCGGAAGATGCAGGATCGCCTGCGAAAGCAGATCGCCGCCGAAATTGCCAAGCTCGAAGCCGCGATCGCAGCATTGATCAAGGCCACGCCGCGATTTGCCGAGCTCGCCGAGATCATCGAGAGCGTGCCGGGTCTTGCCGGGAGCACGTCCGCCGGGCTCATCGGGTCGATGCCGGAACTCGGCCAGATGAGCAACAAAGTTGCTGCGGCGTTGCTGGGGGCTGCGCCCTACGATCACGACAGCGGCAAGCGTCGAGGCATCCGCCATATCCAGGGCGGGCGCCGCAAAGTCCGCAATCTCTTCTACATGGCGTGTATGGGAGCTGCGACACGGCACAACCCCGTGCTCAAGGCCTTCTACGATCGCCTGATCACCAAAGGCAAAGAGCCGAAGGTTGCGCTTACTGCCTGTATGCGCAAGCTGATCGTGATCCTCAACGTTATGATCGCGCGCGGTGAGAAATGGGACGCCAGTCGGTACGAAGTGAGCGACTCCGCTCGGCTTCCGCCGAGCGCATGCACGGCCTGAAGACCGGTGAGCGGACGGGGTCAAGGCCGTCAGCCGCCGGAGGCGGTGGCGCGCAAGCGCCAGCCTTGAGGCCGGCCGATCGCCGGGCTACTTCAACACAGTTGCTCCCCGCTGGGGAGAGGTGATCCGGAGCAAGCTGGCCGAGCTTAATCTCATCGTGCGCTAGACTAGCGCGTCACTTCTTCACCGTCTTTGCCGGCGCCTTTGGCGGCGCGACCGGCGTCTTCTTCACCGGCTTGAGCGCATCGGCATCGGCGGCGGTGTTGAGATCATCAATGAATTTCTTGACGCGGGCAGCGTTGCTGCCGAGGTCGCTCTCGAAATAGCGCGAGGCGGAGCGGATATCGACGCGGGAATCATCGCCATCAGGCACGACCCGGATCGAGATGTCCTCGCGGAACCCCATGATCGGCGTGCGCGCGACCGCCTCGATGCGGCCGATACGGCGCGGCGGCTGCGGCGCACGCTCGTCGATGACGAGCCATTTGCGCTTGTTGACGAGCTGGCGCGTGATCGCATAGGCGCGGTCAGCCGGGATCTCCAGCTCGATCGGCTCGATGTCGGGATAAAACTGGCGCTGCTGCTCGGCCGAATAGAGGCCGGCATAGACCGCGGTGTTGGTGCCATCGCCGGTGCGTATGGGCGCCAACGCGTCGAAGCGCGGCGGGTCGATCGGGTTGGTGGTGATGTCGTGGATCGCCGGCAGCTTGCGATATTGCAGGCCGAGATAGGCGGGATAGGCGAGGATCAGCGCATCGATCAGGAAAGCGAGCAGGATGCGCGCCATGCCGCGCGAGCCGTTCTGCCAGATCGCGGCAAAGCCGGCGAGCCCGAACAGGATCGACAGACCGGCGATCGCGAGCCCGCCGAAGAAGGCCATCAGCGCCGGTTTCATCTCCAGGAAGTCGAAGCGGACGATGATGATCGAGACCACCACCGCCACCACCGCGAACACGGCCAGATTACGCGCCCAGCTCGCGAGGCTGGACACGGGCTCCGACTGATAGGGAGCGGAAAACCTGCGGGCCATCGGGTGAGCTCTGCCGGGTGTTGCGGGCGGCGCCGGCCGATCTGGCGCGGCTATGAGGCGTTGAGACCACGGCCGGAGGGCAAATTCAAGGGTCGTTCACCCTCCCCGCGGGGAGGGTCGATCGCGCGAAGCGCGAGCGGGGTGGGGTGACGGCCTCTCAACTGAGGCGGTGCCCGTGTGGAGAAATCACCCCACCCCGTCTCACATTGCTCTTCGCTCCATGTGAGCCGACCCTCCCCCTCCAGGGGAGGGTGGCACCGCCTTACGCCGCCGCGTTTGGGAAGCGGTAATCCTTGAACTGGTCGCGCAACTCCGTCTTCAGGATCTTGCCCGTCGCGGTGTGCGGAATGCCCTCGACGAAGACGACGTCGTCGGGCATCCACCACTTGGCGATCTTGCCGTCCATGAACTTCAGGATGTCCTCGCGCGTGGCCTGCTGGCCCTGCTTGAGGTGCACGATCAGGAGCGGCCGCTCATCCCATTTCGGGTGGAACACGCCGATCACGGCGGCTTCGGCCACGGCCGGATGGCCGACCGCGAGGTTTTCGAGATCGATCGAGGAGATCCACTCGCCGCCGGACTTGATCACGTCCTTGGAGCGGTCGGTGATCCGCATGTAGCCGTCCTCGTCGATGGTCGAGACGTCGCCCGTGTCGAAGAAACCTTCCTCGTCGAGGATGTTGGCGTCGAGCCGGTAATAGGCCTTGGCGACGGCTGGGCCGGCGACCTTGAGGCGGCCGAAGGTCTTGCCGTCCCAGGGCAGCTCCTTGCCGGCATCGTCGGTGATCTTCATCTGCACCGCGAACGGCGCATAGCCCTGCATCTGGAGCACGTCGAGCCTGGCATCGCCGGTCGCGTTCTGGAACGGCGGCTTCAGCGCCGCGACGGTGCCGATCGGGCTCATCTCGGTCATCCCCCAGGCGTGGCGGACGTTCGAGCCCATGTCGAGGAAGGCCTTGATCATCGAGCGCGGCATCGCCGAGCCGCCGCAGATCACCATCTTCAGGTCGGGCAGCTTCAGATTGTTGGCGGCCATGTGCTGGAGCAGCATCAGCCACACCGTCGGCACGCCCGCAGTGTGCGTCACCTTCTCGGTCGAGAGCAGCTCGTAGACCGAGACGCCGTCGAGCTTGGCGCCGGGCATCACCAGCTTGGTGCCCTGCGAGGGCGCGGAGAAGGCGATGCCCCAGCTGTTGGCGTGGAACAGCGGCACCACCGGCAGCATGGTCTCGGAGGCGCTGGTGCCGAGCGCGTCGACATTGTTGGCCATCAGCGCGTGCAGCACGTTGGAGCGATGCGAATACAGCACACCCTTCGGGTCGCCCGTCGTGCCCGACGTGTAGCACATCGCGGCTGCCGTGTTCTCGTCAAAGTCCTTCCATTTGAATTTGCCGTCGGCCTGCGCAATCCAGTCCTCGTAGGCGACCACATTCTTCAGCGTGGTTTCCGGCAAATGCGCCTTGTCGGTGAGCACGACATAGCGCTCCACGCTCGGAAGTTTGTCGGCGATCTTCTCCAGGATCGGAACGAAGGTGATGTCGGTCATCACGATGCGGTCCTGCGCATGGTTGATGATCCAGGCGATCTGCTCGGGGAAAAGGCGGGGATTGACGGTATGGCAGATGGCGCCGATCCCCATGATGCCGTACCACACCTCGAGATGGCGCCAGGTGTTCCAGGCGATCGTTGCGACACGGTCGCCGAGCTTGATGCCGTCGCGCTCCAGCATCTGCGAGACCTTGAGCGCGCGCTGGTGGATCTCGGCGTAGTTGGTGCGATGGATCGGCCCCTCGACAGAGCGCGTGACCACCTCCTGCTTGCCATGAATCCTGGCGGCGTGTTCGATGATCCGGTGGCAGAGCAGGGGCCAATCTTGCATCAAACCGAGCATTCTGACGTTCCTTCGAGAAGTCGCTGGGCGCGTTATCGCTCTCAGCCTTGGACCAAACAATTGTGATGAGTTTTAGCCTGCCGGACTTTCGCCGCAAATGGTCTTGTCGCGGCTATATGTCCACCGGCGCGGCAATGGTTACCGCCGCGCTCGCGCTGTCGCTTGTGCTCGCCGAGAGGGCTGAGGCGCGGAAATATCCTGCGGCATGGGATATCTTCGGCCTTGGTACACCACGACCGCGCGCAGCCGTTCGTCACGCCAAGATTCCACTGCCAAAACCGCGCCCCGAAGAGGCCCCGAAGGCCTCGGACGAGGCCGCGCCGGAAGCTGAAGGCAAGCCATCCGAGGACAAGCCAAGTGCCGACAAGCCCGCCGAGGCCGCGCCGCCGCCCGAGAAGCAGGCCTCGGCCTGCCGGCTGGCGCTGACCGAGGAGATCGCGATCGCGCCGTCGATTCCGGATATCCGCGGCCCCGGCGCCTGCGGCGGTGAGGATCTGGTGCGGCTAGAGGCCATCGTGCTGCCGGACAAGCGCAAGGTGGCGGTCAAGCCGGCGGCGATCCTCCGCTGCACCATGGCGTCCGCGGTCGCCGATTGGGTGCGCAAGGACATGGTGCCGCTGGCTGCGAGCCTCGGCTCGACCATCAGCGACCTCGACAATTTCGACAGTTTCGAGTGCCGTGGCCGCAACCGCGTCGTCGGCGCGATGCTGTCCGAGCACGGCAAGGCCAACGCCCTCGACGTCCGCGCCATCAAGCTCGCCAACGGGCAGTCGATCGGCCTCACCGACCGCGCCATGTCGCGCGACGTGCGCGAGCGCGTGCTGCATTCGGTGTGCGCGCGCTTTTCCACCGTGCTCGGTCCGGGCTCGGACTGGTACCACGAGGACCACATCCACCTCGATTTGGCGCAGCGGCGCAATGACTACCGGATCTGCCAGTGGAACGTGTGGGATCCGCTGCCGCAGGTCGCCCCGCTGCTGCCGGCGGAGCGCCCCGAGGAGGCGCCGCCGCGCGAGATCGCGGCCAAGCCCGACGGCAAGGAGGACGCCGACGAAGGGGCGGCGGAGAACCCTCCTGCACCTGCGGACAAGCCGTCTGCTGATGGCAACAAAGCCCGGTCGCACAAGCCGGCAACAAAAAAGCGCCGGTAAGACCGGCGCTTTTGGATGTCAGAGATCGGAATGCGATCAGTAGCTGCCGGCTTGGCCGGTTTGGCTGCTGCCGAGCGCCAGCCGCGAATTATACGGCGAGTCGCCATGCTTCGGCTCGAGCACCACGACGATGGTGCCGACCTTGACGCGGTTGTAGAGGTCGATCGCGTCCTCGTTGGTCAGGCGGATGCAGCCCGACGAGATCGAGGCGCCGATATATTCCGGCTGGTTGGTGCCGTGGATGCGGAACAGCGTGTCCTTGCCGCCCGAGTAGAGGTACATGGCGCGGGAACCCATCGGATTGTCCGGACCCGGCGCGACATAGGTCGGCACGCCCAGGCGCGAAATCTCGCCCGGCGTCGGATGCCAGGCCGGCCACTCGGTCATGCTGCCAACCTTGGCAATGCCGGACCAGGCCATGGCCTCTTCGCCAACGGTGATGCCGTAGCGGATCGCCTTGCCGCCCTCCAGCACGTAATAGAGGTAGTGGTTGTCGGAATCGACCACGATCGAGCCCGGCGATTCCTTGCGGTGATACTCGACGATGGCGCGGCGGAACGGCTCTGCGACCGGGGTATTTTCATACCGGACCTTAGCGAGGAGTTCCTTATCCTTCGGCTTGAAGGCTTTGGTGTCGGTCGCCTCGAAATGCGTGGCCTGCATGCAGCCCGACAGCATCAGGCCAGCGGCCAAGATCCCCAATTTAACTTTCAGCGACGACATGGTTTGGTTCCAATCAAAACAATACCGTGCGGAAGGCCTGAGCTTAGCGCCCAAGTTCCTCGACTCCGTTAATCCCATTATCGTTGAAATCTGCCACAATTCCAGCACTGAAGCCCTTATCCCGCGCTGCAAGACCCCAGCTGTGGCTTTTCTGCAGCAAGTTTTGCGGCGCTGTGCGGATTTTGCGGCAGGGGGACTCCGAACTGTCGATTTCGCGCCACAGTTGAGCCGCGCCCCCGCCGCAAATACCAACGCTTCGTTAATCCGGTTGTCATCGTGAACTTGTCAGAATCGCGCTAAGGGCTGTCATTCTGTCGCAGGTGCTCTGGAGTCGTCATGTTTTCGGTGTTTGTTCCCTCCGAGGCCTCTCTCAAGAAGGCTGTCATCGAAGATCTCACCGCGCTGCCGGAGAGCGCGGTCTGGATCGACCTCGTCAACCCGAGCGCGGCCGAGGACAAGGCGGTGGAGCGGCTGGCGGGCATCGCCATCCCGACCCGGGAAGACATGCAGGAGATCGAGATCTCCAGCCGGCTCTATATCGAGAGCGGCGCGCGCTACATGACCGCGACGCTGATGTGCCACTCCGATACCGACATGCCCCGGACCACGGCAGTGACCTTCATCCTCGGCGACCACCGCCTGGTGACGGTGCGCTACGATTTGCCGAAGCCATTCGCCCTGGTCGAGGCCAAGCTCGGTCGCTCCTGCACGCCTTCCATCACCGGCGAGATGGTGCTGATGGAACTCCTGGACGCCGTGATCGACCGCTGCGCCGACATTCTGGAGCGCTGCGGCGCCGAGATCGATCAGGTCTCGCACGACATCTTCGAACCCGAGAGTGAGCGCCACGGCCACGCCAAGCAATATTCCCAGATCCTGATCTCGATCGGCCGCAAGGGCGATCTGACCTCGAAGGTTCGGGAGAGCCTGGTGTCGATCGGCCGCGTCGTGACCTTCTTGTCCGCAGTGGTGGAAGGCGTGAAATGGTCGAAGGACATGCGCGAGCAGCTCAAGACCATGCAGCGCGACGTGGGCTCGCTGACCGATCACGCATCCTACCTCTCCAACAAGATCACCTTCGTGCTCGACGCCATGCTCGGCGTCGTCAATCTCGAGCAGAACAACATCATCAAGCTGTTCTCGGTCATGGCTGTTGTCCTGATGCCGCCGACGCTGATCGCCTCGATCTACGGCATGAATTTCAAGGTGATGCCGGAACTCGAATGGATCCACGGCTATCCGATGGCGCTGGTGATGATGCTGGTGGCCGCAATCGTCCCGTACTGGATCTTCAAGTGGAAGAAGTGGCTCTGATCTCCCGCGCTCTCGGAAGATAGCTACCGAGACCTTACGCGGTTCGCAAAGACACGGTCGATCGTGTCGCAGAATAGAGCGGGATTGAGGCGCTGCCGTGATGTGTGCGCTGTGCCCCAATTCCTCCGGTAAAATTTGAGCGGTGGGCTGAACGTTTGCGCGAAACTTGTCTGCGATAAGCAGCGTGTTAGCCGCGAGGAACAGCCATGGTTGAAAAACACATAACGACGCCCCGCAACGTCATCGATCTGGCGAACTATCGTCAGGTCGTGACGAGCGGCAAGGCGCCGTCGTTGTCGGCACGCCTGTGCCGACACTGTGGTGCTCCGCTGCTCGACGGCGAAAACGACGACGACTGCTCGACTGCATTGAACGCCGCCGCCCCGCGGCTGCGCGAACGGTCGCGTCGGATTCGACTCGATTGAGGAACGGAAGGAAGGCGGGCGATCCAGGTCTTGCGGCGGCGTTGTCTGGATCGCCTTGCTTCCGTCTTTCGGCAAATCAGCTAGCGCTTCACGATCTGCGCCGTCGAGACAATGGTCTCGGCGATGGCGCCGTCGCGGTCGGACGAAGCGAAATGCTCTCCGACGTCGCGCAGCACACTCAAATTGGCAGGCGCCGATTGAGGGCGCTCTCACCGCAATTCGTGGACTGTCGCCGCAATTGCACCGCCTATTCTTCGCTTGGCAAAGCTTGATAAGCTGAAACCGAAACTGGGTGCCGAACTCTGCAAGCATTGCAATCGGCTTGCCATCGAATGCGTTCTGTCAAGGTTGGTCATCGCTCAGGACAATTTCTCCCTGATAGGCGGAGACCGACACCGAGATCCCGTATCTGCCCAATTCCGCAACAAGCGCGCGATCGAGACTTATCGACTTTGACAGCGGTCCGTCCATCACGATGCCGATATCCAGGTTCATCATTTCGACGTCTTCAGGATGCTGAAGCGCATATGCGAGCGCCGCTTTATTCTGGTCGATGAACTGCCGAATATGCAGCGATAGCTCTGATCTATTCGACGCGTCGGCGACGTCGTAGAACAGCAGGTCACGCCCGTCCCTCGAGACATCCTTGCGATAGAACGACGCGGCGAAATGCTGGGATATGGCATTCTCCAGATTGTGTCCTTCGACTTGCAAAACACAAAGCATTGGATGCTCCTACATGAGTGGCACGGGGAAAGGCATGATCCGTCCTCCACCGCCTCCCGGTATACTCGGCCGCGGGCCCATGGGCAGGGGAATTATGGGAGGTGGCGAGAATTTGAATCCACGATCACGTCCTCGAAGCATTTGCTTCGTTAGAGACGACTGGTCTCATCAGAACTAAGTTCGATTATGGAGGTTGTAAACAAGAAAACATGCAACGCTGAAATTTTGCGCTGAATTGAGCGTGTCTAGAAATGGTCACGTTTGTCCGTCCTGCAAAACACCGCGACGAGAACAACCGCTGTCAAGAGTCAAGAGGCTGGCGCAAATATATTCCACTTTACCGAAATTCGGATTTGTCGTATGTGTCGCCCATCCCGGCTCATCCTTGAGGGGCGATCGTGTGGTCGTCATGTTTCGCGAGCTGGGCTTGCGGTGGACGCAGCAGCGTCGGGCGCGAACAGCCAGGGCAGGGCGGATTGCTCTCCGTGAGCCCAGGGCTTCGTGCGGACGGACGGCGCTGTCAGGTTTGTCTCGCCTGTAAGTTTCCGGCTCCGTCGACAGGGCTGGGAAAACTGCGGCGAAATGGCGGGCCGTGCGTACGGCAAAACCGTGTGGTCCTGGCCGTCGTTGCTACGGTCAAGCTCTTGCGGATGCGGCATCTGCGTCAACCGGCGCGGTGCCGGCGACTTTCGCAAGCGTGAGGGAGGCCAGAAGGAACTCGGCTCCCGGGAGAGCTCGGCATACGCCGTCCGACCATCGCGCAGGGAAGGCCGAGTGATTGGCTACACCTGTATGCTGCTGTGCGGTTCTTCCTGCGTGTGCTTTTCGCGCAGCGGACCGCGGGTGCCAGGTCAGCACCCGGCCTTCCCTGCGCCCTCTTGGCTTCGAGGGTGGAGAGATCAAGCAAAGCTCGGGCGAAAGACGCCGCGAGAATGCGAAGCCGTGTCTGCAGCCACAAACTCGCTGTCATCGCGCGGCTTGACCGGGCGATCCAGTACGCCGAAGCGGCAGTGACTGAATCGAGAGGCCGCGGCGTACTGGATTCCCCGCTTTCGCGGGGAATGACAGCGTCAAGAACCAAGCTGTCACTCCATACTCCGTCATTGCGAGGAGCCCTTGCGACGAAGCAATCCAGAATCACTCCACGGAAAGACTCTGGATTGCTTCGCTGCGCTCGCAATGACGAGAAGGGACTACACGTGCTGGCCGCCGTTGATGTGGATCTCGGCGCCGTTGACGTAGGAACTGGTGTCCGTGCACAGCACATAGATGATCTTGGCAACCTCGTCGGGCGTGCCGAGGCGATGCATCGGGATCTGCTGCTCGACGATCTTCTCGGTGCCGGGCGACAGGATCGAGGTGTCGATCTCGCCCGGCGCGATCGCGTTGACGCGCACGCCGATGCGGCCGAAGTCGGAAGCCATCTCGCGCGTCAGAGACGCGAGCGCGGCCTTGGACGTCGCGTAGGCGGCGCCCGCGAAGGGATGCACGCGCGAGCCCGCGATCGAGGTGACGTTCACGACCGATCCCCTGGCCGCCTTCAGCTCTTCGATCAGTCCGCGCGCCATCATGATCGGCGCGAAGAAGTTGACGTTGAAGACGTGCGTCCAGGTGTCAAGGTCGGTGTCGACCGAGCCGAGCCGCGCGCCGCCCACGCCCTTCGGCGAGATCGCGGCGTTGTTGACCAGCGCATGCAGCGTGCCGCCCTCGAGCCGGCGGCGGATCTCGGTGATCGCGCGCGCCGTATCCTCGGGATCGCCGAGGTCGACCTGGATATGGTCCTCGGGGCCGGCGTCCCACGGGCAGTCCTCCGGGAAAGGATGCCGTGAGCAGGTGATGACGCGCCAGCCGGCCGAGGAGAAACGGATCACGGTGGCATGGCCGATGCCGCGGCTGGCCCCGGTCAGGAGCAGCGTACGACGCGGCACATTGGACGAATGCGGCATGGACATCTTTCAGGTCGGCCCAAAGCTAAAGACAAGGCTCAAGGATACATCCGCGTCTTGGACCATTTCTGGCCGGCCGCGTCACGGCGAAATTCGATGCGGTCGTGCAGGCGGAATGGGCGGTCGTGCCAGAACTCGATGCGCACCGGCGCGATGCGCCAGCCGCTCCAGCCCGGCGGCCGTGGCACCTCGCCGATGACGTATTTGGCCGCGACTTTCGCGATGGCCTGCTCGAAGGCGAAGCGGCTCTCCAGCGCCTCGGATTGCTTGCTCGCCCAGGCGCCGATCTGGGCCTGCTTGGGGCGGGTGGCGAAATAGGCATCGGCCTCGGCGTCGGTCACCGGCGTCACGTTGCCGCGGATGCGGACCTGCCGGCGCAGCGACTTCCAGTGAAAAAGTAATGCTGCCTTAGGATTTGCGGCGAGTTCGCGGCCCTTCTGGCTGGCGATGTGGCTGTAGAAGACGAAACCCTCGGTATCGAAGCCCTTCATCAGCACCATGCGCACGTCGGGAAGCCCGTCGGGGTCGACGGTCGCGAGCGCCATTGCGTTCGGATCGTTCGGCTCGCTCTTGATCGCCTCGTTGAGCCAGGACTCGAACAACGCAAATGGCTCGTCGGCGGCGGTGAAATCACCGGATGTTAAGGGTGTCTGGTGTTTCATCGAGGTCGTGTCGGTCATGTCTGGAGTCCGAGTTGCGTCCCGCGGCCCAAAACGCGCTATTGTCCGCTACCGCCCTATATAGGGCATGGGGACGCGTTGGCCTATCGGTGATCCGTCCGTCCGGCTTCGTCATGACGATGATTCTAATCGGGCTTGGTGCCGGCGGTTGCAGCTTTTCGCGCAACGACAGCAGTGCCTATGCCAAGGCCGACGACAGCGACCTGACCGGATCGATCGCGCGGCCGGCGAAGGACGCCCCGCCGACCGAGACCGATCTCGCCTTCGCCCGCAACGCCGCCTCCGACGTCCTCAGCAAGGGCGACAAGGATTCCAGCCAGCACTGGGAGAATCCGGAGACCGGGGCGCGCGGCTCGGTCACCCCGATCGCACAGTCCTATGCCGCGGAAGACGGCCGCAAGTGCCGCGACTTCCTGGCGAGCTACGTCAACGGCAATACCGAAAGCTGGCTCCAGGGCGCCGGCTGCCAAAGCAGCCGTGGCCGTTGGGAGATTCATACGCTAAAGCCGTGGCGGAGCTAGGATCCGGCGCGGGCCCTAGTTGCAAAAATGCCACTCTCTCCCCACATGATCCGCAGGTGGGGCGGGGAGCCCTTTGAACAATTCGATTCCGTGAAGGAGACGTGACGGATG
Organism: Bradyrhizobium sp. Rc2d; assembly: GCF_900099855.1. NCBI lineage: Bacteria > Pseudomonadati > Pseudomonadota > Alphaproteobacteria > Hyphomicrobiales > Nitrobacteraceae > Bradyrhizobium > Bradyrhizobium sp. Rc2d. The sequence continues at coordinate 11,688 of NZ_FNCU01000033.1, forward strand.
CGCGACCCCTATGAGGTCTTGGGGGTGCCGCGGAGCGCCAACGCTGCCGCCATCAAGAGCGCCTATCGCAAGCTTGCCAAGAAGCATCATCCCGACAGCAACAAGGGTGACCCGAAGGCTGCCGAGCGCTTCGCCGAGATCAACTCGGCCAACGAGATTCTCGGCGACGAGGACAAGCGCAAGCAGTTCGACCGCGGCGAGATCGACGCCGAGGGCAAGCCGCGCTTCCAGGGCTTTCCGGGGGGCGGCGGGCCGCGCGGGCGCGCGGGCCCCGGCGGGTTCGAGAGCTATACGTTCCGGAGCGGCGGCGCGGGTGGCAGCCCGGGCGGCGGCGCGTTCGAGGATATCCTCAACAGCATGTTCGGCGGTGGGATGCGGGGTGCGCGGCCCGGGGCCGGGGGCGGCGCCCAGTTCGACTTCGACACCGGCGGGATCGGGCTCGATCTCGACGTGAACGTTGCCATGTCCGTCTCTCTGGAAGAGGCGGTCAAGGGCGGCGAGAAGCGCGTCCGGCTGCCCACGGGCAAGGAGCTGAACGTCAAGATTCCGGCCGGCGTCACCGAGGGCCAGCAGATCCGGCTGAGGGGCCAGGGCGAGAGCGCGCAGGGCCATCCGCCCGGCGATCTCCTGATCACCATCAACATCGCGCCCCACCCCCACTTCAAGGTCGAGGGCACGGACTTGCGGATCGACCTGCCGGTCACGCTCTATGAGGCGGTGCTCGGCGGCAAGGTCCGCGTCCCCACCCTCGGCAATGCCGTGGAGCTCTCGGTCCCGAAAAACACCTCCAGCGGCCGGACCTTCCGCCTCAAGGGCAAGGGACTGCCAAAGGCCGGTGGAACCGGAGACCTCTTCGTCGTCATCAGGATTATGCTACCGGACGGGAACGATGCCGAGCTTGAGACATTGATGGAAAAGTGGCGGGACCAACATCCCTACAATCCGCGTAGCGGGCTCGGCTAGGGCGCTATCCGAGGCCGCCTCGACGATCGGAGCATTCTCTTCCTGAAAGGATGATGCTCAACATACGCCTGAAGCGCGGTCGCGCTTCAACGCTGACGTTTGAGGCGTGTCGGCTGTCCGGCGGGGCCGCCGATAAAAAGGTGCGGCCTCGAGAGGGGGACCAGCGCGGTACCAAAAACCCCAATCGAGGCCGCCTGCGTCGATCGGCGGATCGAACGCTGCTCATTTTCGCGTGATCATCCGGTGCGATTCTGAGACGCGCCGATGTCCTGATTCCAAATTTTCGATGTCGGAATCGAGGCATCGCGATAGCGCGGGTTGTCTAGCTACCGTGCTTCTCTGCCTGGTCGTAAACGGCCTGCGCCACCTTGGTCAGCCGGTCGCGGTCGGCGCCGCCACTGACGACGTAGCCGACACCGCGCTCGGCCCAGAACAGCGCCCCGTCCTTATCCGTTTTGGCGTAGCGCATCTGCGTCGCCCCGTTCTCGGTCTTGGCGGTGTAGATCGTGTACCGCTCGCCCGAGGCGCCCTCATACATCAGGAACGACGCCGGACCTTTCGGCCCCGGCAAGAGCCGGCCGCCGACGAGCTTCAGCCCGCTCGCCTCCAGGTTCGGCGCGAACACGGTCCAGCCGCAGCGCCGGGTCAGCCAGGCCTGGAGATGGTCACGCTCGTTGCCGCCGACCTCGACGGGGTGGCGGACCTCGACGACGTAGAGGCGGTGGGCGTCGAGCGCGTCCGCCGTAAAACTCTGGAAGGTCGAGGGCGCGTTGGCGGCGCCATGCGCGATCCAACCGGCCGTGCCGCCCGCGACGAAAGCAACCAGCACAGCCGCGGCGGCGCCATAGAGCCATTGCCGGGGTCGGCGCTCCAGCCGCTCGAGCTCCAGCCGTGCCGGCACCGGCTCCTGGGCGACGGAGTCGTAGCGGGCGTGCAGCATGTCGGCCATGGCGCGCCAGGACTGCACACGCTCGGCCTCGTCAGGATGGGCGGCAAGCCAGGCCTCGACGTCGGCGCGACGTTCGGCCGGCAGCTCGCCGTCGACATAGGCGTGCAGCTCGTCTTCGGTGATCGGAATGTTGCGGTCGTTCATATCGGTCGTCTCTGGCTCTGCGGCCCAAAATGTCCTTCGTGGCTCAACGTCGTTCGCTCAATCTGCGTGTGGGCGGACAACACGCGATGCATCAGCCCTGCCATCATTTCACCCGCCTGAGCGCCGGTCGCGCGCCCTCGAGCGAGGCTTTGACGTGGGCGCGGGCGCGCGCCAGGCGCGACATCACGGTGCCGATCGGCACGCCCTGAATGTCGGCGACCTCGCGATAGCTCATGCCCTCCAGCATCACCAGCAGCAGCACCGAACGTTGCTCCTCGACCAGCGTCGCCAGCGCCTTCTCGATGTCGCGCCCTTCGGCCTCGGTCCCGCTGGCATCCGGGTTGTTCTCCGTCAGCGGCATGAATTGCGGCCGCCTGGCCAGTGAGCGCCGCCGGTTCTTGTTGAGGTTGGTCAGGATCGTGTAGAGCCAGCTCCTGACGTCGCCCCCGAGGAACAGACGCTCCGAACGCAGCGCGCGTACCAACGTATCCTGTACCAGATCGTCGGCCGCATCCGCATCGCGCGTGAGCGCGCGGGCATAGCGGCGCAACGCCGGGATCATGGTTTCCACACTCTGGCGAAACGCATTCATTGCGGTTTTCACGTCCCGGTGTTCGGCGCGAGCGCCACAACGATCATAACACCCGAATGAAACGGCTATTCCGGCGCTCGAAACAGCGTTAACGCCGCGTATTAGGACTGTACCGCGAAGGAGGGCTGGTGTACCTCCAGACCTTAACCCGCTCGATGGGACGTTGAAAAAATGGCGCAGAATTCAGGTCTGATGCAGGGCAAACGGGGCGTGATCCTCGGCGTTGCCAACAACCGATCGATCGCCTGGGGCATCGCCAAGGCATGCCGCGCGGCCGGTGCCGAGCTCGCCTTCACCTATCAGGGCGATGCGCTGAAGAAGCGCGTCGAGCCGCTTGCCGCGGAGGTCGGCGGGCTCGTGCTCGGCCATTGCGACGTCACGGACGCTGCCACCATCGACGCCGCCTTCGCGGTGCTGAGGGAGAAGTGGGGCAAGATCGACTTCCTGGTGCACGCGATCGCCTATGGCGAGCAGCTCGACGGCCGCTACGTCGACACCACGCAGGAGAATTTTTCGAAGTCGATGCTGATCTCCTGCTACTCGTTCACCGCGGTGGCGCAGCGCGCCGAGAAGCTGATGACGGACGGCGGCTCACTCATCACGCTCAGCTATTACGGCGCCGAGAAGTGGATGCCGCACTACAACGTCATGGGCGTGGCGAAAGCCGCGCTGGAAGCCAGCGTGCGCTATCTCGCCGCCGATCTCGGCGAGAAGAACATCCGCGTCAACGCGATCTCGGCAGGTCCGATCAAGACGCTCGCCGCCTCGGGCATCGGCGATTTCCGCTATATCCTGAAGTGGAACGAATACAACGCGCCGATGCGGCGCAACGTGTCGGCAGAGGATGTCGGCGGCAGCGCGCTGTATTTCCTCTCCGACTTGTCGCGCGGCGTGACCGGCGAGGTGCACCACGTCGATTCCGGCTATCACGTGCTCGGCATGAAGCGCCCGGACGCGCCGGATATCTCACTCGGCGGGTAGAGCATGATCCGGAAAAGTGGGAACCGGTTTTCCGATAAGATCATGCTCAAACAAGAGTACTAGCCTTCGAACCGCATGCCCGTGCCCACGATTTACTTCCTGCGCCACGGCGAGACCGAGTGGAACGCGCTCGGGCGGCTCCAGGGAGCCCTGGACATTCCGCTGAATGCACGCGGCCGCGGGCAGGCCGTGCATGCGGCCGGCGTTCTGGCCGATCTTTTCAGGCGCGACGGCAAGGACAAGGCGGCGCTGCCCTATGTATCGAGCCCGCTCGGGCGTGCGCGCCAGACCATGGAACTGGTGCGCCGCAAGCTTGAACTGCCGCTTGTCGATTATTCGCTCGACGACCGCCTGCGGGAGATCGGCTACGGCACCTGGGAGGGGCTGACACTGGCCGAAAGCGAGGCCTCCGATCCCGAGGTCTATGCAAGGCGCCTCGCCGACAAATGGACGGTCGCGCCAATCGGCGGCGAGACCTATGCGGCCGTGCAGCTGCGCATGCTCGATTGGTACGAGTCGCTTCTGGTCGATACCGTCGCGGTCGCCCATGGCGGCACCTGCCGGGCCCTGATGGTGGCTTTGGGCATTGAGACCCCCGCCGGTGCCGCCGAGCTCTATATCGAGCAAGGCGCCGTCTACGTGTTCCGCGGTGGCCGGCTGGAGAAGTTTAGTTAGCCTGGAACGCGGTCATTCCGGGTTCGATGCTTCGCATCGCCCGGAATGACCGAGTGTTTGACCCGGGTGTTCCCCCGCGTTACCACCACAAGTCAGAACTGACGAGTAGAGACGGATGTCCTTCAACACCTTCGGCCACATGTTCCGCGTCACCACCTTCGGCGAGAGCCACGGCGTGGCGATCGGCTGCGTGGTCGACGGCTGTCCGCCCATGATCCCGCTCACCGAGGCCGACATTCAGGGTGATCTCGACCGCCGCCGGCCCGGCCAGTCGCGCTTCACCACCCAGCGCCAGGAGCCGGACCAGGTGAAAATCCTGTCCGGCGTGATGGCGCATCCGGAGACCGGCGTGCAGGTGACGACGGGCACCCCGATCGGGCTCCTGATCGAGAACACCGACCAGCGCTCCAAGGACTATTCCGAGATCAAGGACAAGTTTCGCCCCGGTCATGCCGACTTCACCTATGAGGCGAAGTACGGCCTGCGCGACTATCGCGGCGGCGGGCGCTCCTCGGCGCGCGAGACCGCCACGCGCGTTGCCGCCGGCGCGATCGCGCGAAAAGTGCTGCCCGACGTCAAGGTGCGGGGCGCACTGGTGCAGATCGGCCCGCACAAGATCGACCGCTCCAAATGGGACTGGGACGAGATCGGGAAAAATCCATTCTTCTGTCCCGACAAGGACAAAGCTGCGTTCTTCGAGAGCTATCTCGACGGCATCCGCAAGAGCGGCTCCTCGATCGGTGCGGTGATCGAAATCGTCGCCGAGGGCGTGCCGGCGGGCCTTGGTGCGCCGATCTACGCCAAGCTCGACTCCGATCTGGCGGCCGCGATGATGACCATCAATGCCGTGAAGGGCGTCGAGATCGGCGCCGGGTTTGGCGCGGCCGAATTGACCGGCGAAGAGAACGCCGACGAGATGCGCACCGGCAATGACGGCACGCGCTTTCTCTCCAATCATGCCGGTGGCGTTCTGGGCGGCATCTCCACCGGACAGCCGGTGGTGGTGCGTTTCGCGGTGAAGCCGACTTCATCGATCCTCCAGCCGCGCCGCACTGTCGATCGCAAGGGCACTGATACCGAGATCGTCACGAAGGGCCGCCATGACCCCTGCGTCGGCATCCGTGCCGTCCCCGTCGGTGAGGCCATGATGGCCTGCGTGCTGGCCGATCACTTCCTGCGCGATCGCGGGCAGGTGGGACGCTAGTTTTTTCACCTCTCCCGTGGGGAGAGGTGAGCACACCGCGGATAACGCGCCCTGTCGCGGTACTAGCCCACCGCGCAGCTTGACGGGCCCACAACTTCGTCCGCAAATGTGGACATGAACAGCTCCGAGCTTCAGCGCATCTGCAACTGGCTGATCGGCGGTGCCTGGTCGTCGCTAGAGCCGGCCGAGATGATCGCCGATTTCTGCGAACGTCTGGTCGCGGCCGGCCTGCCGCTGTGGCGGTTCGGCATCTTCATCCGCACTCTGCATCCGGAAATCTTCGGCCGCAACTTCATCTGGCGGCAGGGTGGGGAGGTCGAAATCGGCAGCGTCGATTTCGAGATCCTGGAGACGCCCGAATTCGCCCGCAGCCCGCTCCGCATCGTGTTCGAGCAGGGGGTGGAGGTCAGGGGACGCACGAGCGATCCCGACAGCAAGCGATTTCCGTTCCTCGAGGACATGCGCGCCGAAGGCGCGACCGACTATATTGCGATGCCGGTGCCGTTTCTCGATGGCTCCATCCACGCGACGAGCTGGATCACGCAGCATCCCGGCGGCTTCAGCGACGACGACATCGCGGCGATCCGAAGCATCATAGCGCCGCTCGCGCGCGTCAGCGAGATCATCAGCCTGCGCCGCACCGCCGAGATGCTGCTCGACACCTATGTCGGCAACCGCGCCGGCGCACGCATTCTCGGCGGCCAGATCCGCCGTGGCCACACCGACACCATGCAGGCGGTGATCTGGCTCTCGGACCTCCGCGGCTTCACTGCGCTGTCGGACCGGCTGCCGGCCGAGACGGTGGTCGCAATCCTCAACCATTATTTCGACTGCCAGGTCACCGCGATCCGGGGCCATGGCGGCGAGGTGCTGAAATTCATGGGCGACGGCCTGCTCGCAGTGTTTCCGATCGACGAATATGTCGGCGATGCCGCCCATGTCTGCGCGCGCGTGCTGGAGGCGGCGCGTGAATCGCGCGCCAGCGTGGAGCAGCTCGCGTTTCCGGTCGGCGATGTCGTCGAGCGCTTCCGCTTTGGCGTCGCGCTGCACATCGGCAACATCCTCTACGGCAATATCGGTGGCGGCAACCGGCTGGACTTCACCTGCATCGGCCCCGCCGTCAATCTCGCGGCCCGGCTGGAGAAGATCACGGGGCGGCTGGGGCGGACCGTTGTGGCCTCGGAAGGTTTTGCCAATGTCTGCCACCACGATTGGCACGAGCTCGGCGAATTTCCGATCGCAGGATTTTCCAAGGCACAGCGCGTGTACGGGCTGGCCGAAGAAACGCACGCGCTGGTGGGCTGAGCTTTATTCCTCCGGCTCCGTCGTGAACAGCAGCGGGTAGCCCTTGGCGCGGCCGGCATCGGTGGCACGCGTCGCCTTGGTCTCGGCGACGTCCTTGGTGAACACGGCGACGACGCAGGTGCCCAGCTTGTGCGCGGTGATCATCACCTTGTAGGCCTGATCCTCCGTCATGCGGAATTCGGCCTTGAGCACCATGGTGACGAATTCGCGCGGCGTGTAATCATCGTTGATCAGGATGACCTTGTGCAGCCGCGGCCGCTCGACCTTGGTCTTCGTCCTGGTTTTCGGTGTGGTAACAGTATCGTTCATTCCGCCTCCCGGACACGGCGGCTCGGGTTCCTGCTGGCGCGATCAGCTCGCGGCCTTCGCACCATATTGTAGGACCTGCACCTTCTCCAAGGTGATCAGGCCGCTCGACATCATGCCATCCAGGATGGGCAGGAATGCGTTGATGTTGTCCTCGCTGTCGACGATCTCGATCAGCAGCGGCAGGTCTTCCGAAAGTCGCAGGATCTTCGAAGTGTGCAGCCGGCTCGATTTGCCGAAGCCCATCGGACCGCGCAGCACGGTGGCGCCGGCGAGGTGCCGCTCGCGCGCGGTCATCACGATCGCTTCATAGAGCGGCTTGCCGTCGAAATGGTCGCTCTCGCCGATGAAGATCCGGAGCAAAACGGCCTGAGCGGGGATTTGCATGGTCAGCTCCTTGTCAAGCGGTTGTAGCGGCTCGCCATCATATGTCCGAGCCACGCCGACACCAGCCAGCAGATGACGGACGCTGCGACATAGGCAAGTGCCGTGTACTTCATGCCGCCGTGGAGTAGGCGGAAGGTCTCCAGGCTGAAGGTCGAGAACGTGGTGTAGCCGCCGCAGAATCCGGTCATGACGAACTGCCGGTGCTCCGGACGCGCCAGCATGCGGCCGTCGGGGCCGGTCAGCGCTGCGTAGAAGCCGATGATCAGCGATCCCGTGGCGTTGATGAACAGCGTGGCGAAGGGAAAGCCCGGTCCGGTGTCGAGCGCGAGACCGACCAGATAACGGGTCAGTCCGCCGACGATGCTGCCGGCGGCAACCCAGGCGTAGAGTATCGCGCTACGCCAGCGCTCGGCGGAGGAGGGGACGGCCATGCGCTTCTATCCTCCAAGCCTGTCCGCGAGGAGGAAGCCGCAACTGACGGCTGCAAGGCACAGCCCGACCGAGAGCACGACATTGCCGAGCGCGGAGAACGGCTCGCCGCTCCGCGCCAGCGTCAGGGTTTGCAGGCTGAACGAGGACACCGTGGTGTAGCAGCCGAGAAAGCCGGTCACCGCGAACAGCCAGGGGGTGGGCGCGGCGAAGGCCGAGCCGGGATGGGTCGCGAGCGCGCCCAAAATGCCGATCAGGAAGGCGCCGGTGACATTGATGGTCATGGTGCCCCACGGAAACGTCTCGCCCAACCGCCGCGCGATCGCGCCGGACACGAAATAGCGCGCACAGCCGCCGAGCATGCTACCCATCATGATCGCAAGCACCCCACTCAGCACGACGAAAGCCTCCCCGTCATCATTCTTGCTCCGCTGCCAGACCGTTGCCGACGGCAAGCAGCCCCATGAGCGAGATCAGCGCAAAGCCGAGCCCCGCCAGGAACGTGCCTGCCGGACCATAGGCATCCCACAACGCGCCGGCGATCACGCTCGCAGCCAGCAGGGCCAGGCCTGTGAACAGGTTGAAATAGCCGAATGCGGTGCCGCGCAGGCTCGGCGGCGCGGCATCGGCGACGAGGGCCGAGAGCAGGCCTTGCGTCAGTCCCATATGCAGCCCCCACAACACCACGCCGAGCGCGAGGCCTGCAAGGCTCGGGAGCAGTGCCAGCGCGAGATCGGCGCCGGCGAGGAAGATCAGGCCGAGCGCGAGCAGGCCGGTGCGGTTGATCCGGTCCGACAGCACGCCGGCGGGATAGGCCGACAGCGCATAAGTGACGTTCATCAGCACCAGCACCGCCGGCACCCACATCGGGTTGAGCCCGATGTTCTGCGCGCGCAGGATCAGGAAGGCCTCGCTGAAGCGCGCCAGCGTGAACACGACACCGACCGCGACGACGCGCCAGTAGACCGCCCCGAGCTGCTGCATCGCGGCAAGATTGAGCGGGTTCGTTGCAGGTTTTCGGTTCGGATCCGGCTCCGGCTCGTGCACGGCGAAGGCGATCAGGCCGAAGGACAGAAAGGCCGGCAGCACTGCCACCCAGAACACGATCGTAAAATTGTCAGCCGTCCACCACATCATGCCGATGGCCGCGAGCGGCCCGACGAAGGCGCCGATGGTGTCGAGCGATTGCCGCAGGCCAAAGCTCGCGCCGCGCAGGCCGATGGGAGCGATGTCGGCGATCAGCGCATCGCGCGGCGCGCCGCGAATGCCCTTGCCGACGCGGTCGATGAAGCGTGCCGCCACCAGCCATCCGACGCTCGGGGCGAGCGGAAACAGCGGCTTGGTGAAGGCGGCCAGCCCGTAGCCGAGCGCGGCGAGCAGCTTGCGGCGACCGAGCCAGTCCGACAACGCGCCGGAGAAGATCTTTGTGATCGAGGCGGTCGCCTCGGCAATGCCCTCGATGAATCCGACCGTGAGCGTGGAGGCGCCGAGCGCGGTGACGAGATAGACCGGCAGCAGCGCATGGATCATCTCGGAGGAGATGTCCATCAGCATCGAGACGAAGCCGAGCACCCAGATTCCCCTGGGCAGCGAGGCGCGCGCAGCATTCGGTGTCGTCGTGGTCACGTCTTCACTTTCTCCTGGCCTTGGCCTGCTGGCCCAGTTTCCTGCCTTCGCCACCAGGCAACAAAAAACCCGCCATCGGCGGGTTGGTCCATGCTCCCACCAAAGGCAGAGGCTCAAAGATTGCCCCACCTCAAGCAGGAGTCATCAGCCCAGTACGATCATCGACCGCCGGGCGGTTGTCGGGGGACTCCATCCCCATCTGTGCATCCAGCCTAGCATGGAAATTGCGGCGGACAAGTGGGCCGGCCGCGCTGTCCCTAGGCGTCATTCTGCGCGCGTCGCGAGCTCTGGAACGACGGTGCCGGTCTCGCTGTGTGTTCCAGTCGCGCGAAGCGAGGCAACACGGCGGCGAGCACGTCGTTCCTAACTCGAATGTGAAGCGCAAGCGATCTTCGCACTTTGCGGCAAGGCGATTGCATGTCACCATCGCGTCATACGACGGGAGACCGCTGCGATGCGCTTGCTGTTCTCGATCGGGGCTGTGCTGGTGGCCGGCGTGCTTGCCGGAGGGGACGTCGCGGGCATCGCGGCGCAAGGACCTAAATTCGAGCCGCTTGAGAATCAGCCGCAGCGGCTGGCTGCCGACAAGGATGCACAGACGGTCGACGTCGAACTGATCCTCGCGGTCGACGTCTCCTACTCCATGGACATGGACGAACTCGCGGTCCAGCGCGAAGGCTACGCGCTGGCGATCCAGTCCAAAGAATTCCTCCAGGCGCTGAAGCTCGGTCCGAACGGCCGGATCGCGGTAACCTATTTCGAGTGGGCCGCCTCCAGCGACCAGAAGATCATCATCCCCTGGCGCCTGATCGACGGCCCCGAGACCGCGGATGCGGTTGCCGCCGAGATCATGAAGACGCCGATCCGGCGCGCCTCGCGCACCTCGATCTCCGGCGCGATCACGTTTGCGATGCCGCTGTTCGACGAGGATCCATATCGGGGCTTGCGTCGCGTGATCGACATTTCCGGTGACGGCCCCAACAACAATGGCATCCCGGTCACGGTGGCGCGCGATGCCGCGCTCGAGAAGGGCATCGTCATCAACGGTCTGCCGATCATGGTCAAGGAGCCGTCCTATTCGACCATGGATATCGACAATCTCGACTTCTACTACGAGGACTGCGTCATCGGCGGTCCCGGCTCTTTCGTCATCACGATCAAGGACCGCGACAAGTTCAAGGAAGCGATCCGCACCAAGCTGCTGATGGAGGTCGCTGGCCGCATGCCGGAGCGCCCCGTGATGCGGGTTGCGGACAAGGAGCCGCGCGTCAGTTGCATGATCGGCGAGAAGATCTGGTCGGACCGCTGGGGCCGTTAATAGCGTACCCCGTTGGGACCTTTCGCCTCATCTCGCCCGACGGTTGAATTTAACCGCTCGTTAACCGGCACACGGCCCTAATCCGGTTGTTTCAGTTCGTTTCCGATCGCAGTTTTGACGTTGCTGTCGGGCGCGCGAACGAGAGCGGGTTCGTCGAACCCGTCCACCGAGCAGACCATGGCCATCGTCACGTCGAGCACCAGCCAGATTTCTCCCGCCAACGAGCGGCTGTATCACCAGAGCGCGCTACTTGGTGACTGGAAGGGCAATTGGGTGGGCAACAACCAGCCCGTCGGCTTCAAGGTCGTGAACATCCGCGGTGCCCGGGCGCAGGTCGAGTACACCCATAACGGCCACACCGAGCGCGGCTTTGCCGAGGTCAAGGGCACGCTCATCACCTTTGGCGGGGTCACGGTCGGCACCAAGGACGGCAAGAACATGGTGCTGCTGTTCTCCTTCGGGGGCGCTGGCAAGCAGACCGCGAACCTCGAGAAGCAGGACCCGCCGGCTTCCGACAGCCGCCTCATGGGAAGCTGGGGCGGCTATTCCAGCGAGAACGGCAAGAGCGCGAGCTTCAAGGTGCTTTCCGTCAATGGCAAGGAAGCCCAGGTCAGCGTCACCACCGACGGCGTCACCCGCCAGGGCACCGGCACCGTCTACAAGAACGTCATCATGTTCGGCCAGGCGCAGATCGCAACAGATGACGGGCAGAACGGCAAGATCATCTATCAGGTCGGCACGAAATCCTTCATGGTGCCGGTGACGAAATATCCGCCGGCCGACTCCTCGTCTTCGGTCGACAAGACCGCCTGAAAGCTGCCGTCCTCACCATTTCGGCGGCCGCTTCTCCACGAACGCTCTCAAGCCCTCCTGCGCCTCATCCGACGTCGCGACATTGCAGAAATCGTCGACGGCGCTTGCAATGCTGCGCCGATAGTCGAGATCGATCTGGCGCATGAAGGCGGCGCGGCCCATCCGCAGCACTGCGGCCGATTTGCCGGCGAACTGCGCCGTGAGCCTTGCGACCTCTGCCTCGAGCTCCGCATCGGCGACGACGCGGTTGACCACGCCGAGCTCGCGCGCCTCCGCGGCGCTGAAGACACGGCCGGTGAACAGCAGCTCGAAGGCGCGGTGACGTCCGACGATCCGCGGCAGATGGGCATAGTGGATCGCCGGGATGACGCCGACGTCGATCTCGGGATAGCCGAACGTCGCGCTCTCGGCCGCCAGCACCACATCGCAGGACACTGCCATGGTCATGCCGCCGCCCCGCGCCGCCCCGCCGACGGCGGCGATCGACGGTTTGCCGAGCCGATACTGCGCGTCGTAGAGGTCGATATAGAGCGCCTGGAGGAATTCGCGGATCTCGGCGCCGGGCTTGCCGAGCAGGATATCGAGATCGAGGCCGGCCGAGAAGCGCTTAGGGATAGCGCTCGCCAGCACGACGACGCGCGCCTCCGGATCGTCCGCGGCGCGGCGGAGCGCCGCGACCACCGCGCGGATGACCTCGAGGCTCAGCGCGTTGACGGGCGCACGGCGCAGCGTGATGCGGGCGATGTTGCCTGCGCGTTCGTAAGTGACGGGGCTATCCGATGTCACCGGGTTCTCCATGCTTTCAAGATGTCAGCAGCTTCAACTGCCGGTCGATCCTGCGCAAGGCCTCGCAAGCGGGCGCAAAGGCACCGTCGCCGATCAGCCGCCAGACCTCGTTTGCCTGCTCCTCCAGTTGCGGGATCGTCAGCGGCAGTCCAGCCGCCTCCTGGAGCGCGCCCTTTTCGTTGCCCCGTGCACGCGAGCCGCCGAGAACGACAGCCTCGACGCCCGGTACTCCGGCAAAGGCGGATGTCAGGCGCGTGAGCAGCGGATCGTGGGGCATCAGGTGGAGCTCTCCGGGAGGCTCGGGGCCGTGACGTCGGCGCGGTCGCACCGCTGGCATTGGTGATGTCCGAGGAGTATAATTTGCAAAACTCTCGACGGTAACCTGGATGTTCAACTTCGCACGTTCACGCGCTCTTGCAACTCTCGCCTTGCTCTGCCTCACCGGCGCACCGGCTCATGCGCAAGTTGCGCCGCTGAGATATTGGATTCCCGGCGGGCCTTTCGGCCTCAGTGGTGGTGCCGAGCAGAGTTCCGATACTTACGGCGGCTTCTCGAGCTTCAATGCCGGCGATGCGGGTTGGCGTACCAGCTATGCGAACGGTTTCTTCGTCGGCAGCGAGCGCGGCAATTTTGGTCTGAGCGGTTTCAATCAGGCCGGCTCGGCCGGCAATTTCAGCGCGCTGTCCTATGACAGCACGCAGTTTGGCTACACCACCAAGACGGCGGGCGGCCTGCCCGTCACGTTCTTCGCCGGCTTCGACACGCTGAAATTCGGCAACGGCATCGGCAGCTCGCTGGCGCCGCTGACCTCCAGTGCCACGCCCGGTTATGGCGCGTTCGCGGGTGTCGAGTTCAAGCCGACCTCCAATCTCAGCCTGTCGTTCGGCGCCGGATTCGTCCAGCAGCAATCGGGACGCATCGACAGCGACATCAACTCCTCGATGCTGCCCGGCGAGTCGCCGGCGTTGGGCGGCTTGCGGCGTTAGAATTGCATCACCAGCTCCGGCGGACGCCGCAGCGATTTCGGCAGGTTCGGGCCGGTCCCGAAGCGCATCACGATATCGGGGCACCGTTCGCCCAGCCCGAGCCGGGTCGCAAATTGCGGCCTCAGCGCTGCCACCTCGACCGGCTGGTTGACGAAGGAATATTTCAGTCCCAGCGCGGTCGCCTGCAAGCCGAAACGCTGACAGGCGCGGCCGACCGCGATCCAATGCCACTTGTCGCTGCGATCGGCAGCGAGCACGATGACGCCCGCAGAGCTCTCGAGCTCTTCGCGGTATTTCTTGTTTTCCCCGCGCTCGGTGAAGAAGAGCTTTAGAAGCGGTCGCGCCGCCCATGAAGGCAGCGAGGGGTTTCCCGACGCGGGCGAGAACAACCCGTCCATGGTCGCGAGCGCCTCCGTCTCGTTGAAGCGGATCCAGCTGACGAGCTCGCGCATGAAGGCCTTGTCGCGCATTTGCGCCGAGTTGCCATCGAGCACATAGTCGGTGACCTCAGCGATCGCGGCGCGTTCGGTTATCAGGACCGCCGCGACGTTCGGTTCGCGACAGGCGTTCTCGAGCCGGCGCAATATTTCCGGTGTGGCCGGCCTGCCGTCGAAGGTCGCACGGGTGCATTGCCTGACGGGAATCGCGGCGGCTAGCTCCGATGCTGCCGGCGGGGCCTCTTCGAGCGTGATCACGATCCGGTCGCCATCGACGAACGGAGTGGCGTGCCAACCCAGTGTGGAAGCTGCGAGGATGAGGTTTTCCGCAGCGCAGCCGAGACTGACGAAGAGATGATGGTCATCCGGATCGACGGCCGGACAGCGGCGCGCGAAGTCGGGGGCAATTACGATTTCGTTGCCGAGCGCGGAGAAGATCCACGGCTGGGTGTTGTGGCTGTTGGCCGCCAGGGTCGCAAATCGGACGAGCTCGCGATCCCTCGGCCTGGCTTGAAGTGGGGCCCGTGATGCATCCACCGCCTCGTCGTAGGTCATCGTTGCTCCTGCGGCAGGAGAGCCGCTGACCGCAGCCGCGGACAACCCGAGCGCGGTTATGATGAACTGCCGTCGGTTGAACACGAACGTCCGCTCCCTGCCGTTGCGCAGGACGCGTTAGCACCAACGGGCGCGAGAGCGATTGACCGGAATCAAGCTGGGATGGCAGCAATTTGGTTCGCGCATCACGACAAGCCCGCCACCAGCGGGCGTTGCAGGTGCCGGGCCATCAGGTCGGCCGCCTCAGTGTAGCGCCGCGTCTCCAGGACGTCGAGCAGGCGCAGATGCTCGCGCACGTGCCGCCGCATGCCGTCGCGGTCGGCGAAGCTGCGATAGGCAAACAGGCGTCTGATCGAGTTCACGCGCTTGAGCGCTTCGAGAAAGAAAGGATTGCCGGCGCCGCGGATGATCTCTTCGTGGAATTCGCAGCCGGAGTGAAAGACCTCGCCGATCGTCATCTTTTCGAGCTCGCCTTCGAAGACGCGTTGTTGGCGCTCGCGCAAGCGTACGATCACCTCCTGCGGCAGCGCAAAGCCGGGCTGCGCGATCGCTGCCGGCTCGATCACCGCGCGAAACGCCATGGCCTTGGCTTGGGCTTCGGGATTCGAAACCGTCTCGGCGAAGCGCCAGCCGTAGCCGGGCAGGCGTGCGATCCAGCCCTCGGCGGCGATCCGGTCCAGCAGCCGCTGCAGCTCGGCCCGGCTGAGGCCATAGCGGCGCATCAGCTCTGCCTCGGTGACGTCGGCCGGCAGCCGTGTTGCGAGCACGTCGCCTGCGATGGTCGCATAAACCTGCTCGTTGCGCCTGACCGCCGCGAGCGCCGGTTGGGCCGCGCCGCTGGTGGGATTCTTTGCCAGCACAAAGCCGCGATGCGGCTCGCCGCGCGCCAGCCCCGCTGCTTCCAGAGCCTTCAGGCCGAGCCGGATCGGCGCGCGTGAAAGGTCCAGCGCATCCGCAAGCCTTTGTTCGATCAGGCGGTCTCCGGCCTTCATGCCTTCGCGCCGGGCCAGCGCCATGATCAGCCCGGCGAGGTGCTCGGCGCGCTCGGAACCGTTTTTGACGCTGCGCTGTCGGGAACTATCGGATGCGATCATTGCAGTGCACGCAAGTTTGGGGCTTGACAGACTGTCCCATGGATTGTTCTTTTATGCAACAATATACAATCAACCAGGGAGAGCCCCGATGGCGCGCGCGCCCGATGTCCACATTTGCGAGGTTGCTCCCCGCGATGGTCTCCAGAACCTGGACGTCTTCGTTCCGACCGAAGCCAAATGCGCGCTGATCAACATGATTGCGGCCGCCGGCGTGCGCGAGATCGATGCCGGATCCTTCGTCCCGCCAAAGGTCGTGCCGCAATTCGCCGACGTCGACGCAGTGATGGCGCATGCGCTCACGCACAAGTCCGCAACCATCGGCGCGCTGGTGCCGAACCCGAAGGGCGCCGAGCGCGCCATTGCCGCAGGCGTCAACGCCGTCTATTTCGTCATCTCGGCAAGCGAGACGCACAACCGCGCCAATGTGCGCCGCACGATAGAAGAGCAGCTCGACGGCTTTCGCGCGGTCCGCGCCGCGATCGACGCCCGGCCGGTGGACCAGCGGCCGCAACTGATGGGCGCGATCTCCACCTCCTTCGGTTGCTCGTTGGAGGGCGCGGTGAGCGAGGCGGCCGTGTGCCGTGTGGCACGCGCTTTTGCCGAAGCCCGCGCCGACGAGATCGGGCTTGCCGACACCGTCGGCTATGCGACGCCCAAATCGATCGGGCAGATCGTCGTGGCCGTGCGTCGCGAGGTCGGGCCGCAAATGACGCTGCGACTGCATCTGCACGACACGCTCGGTGCGGGCCTTGCCAATGCCGTCGCCGGCCTCGAAGCGGGCATCCGCCGTTTCGACGCCGCGGTGTCCGGCCTCGGTGGCTGTCCCTTTGCTCCCGGTGCGCGCGGCAACATCGTCACCGAGGATCTCGTGTTCATGCTGGAGCGCATGGGATTCTCCACCGGCATCGACCTCGACCGCCTGATGCAGACGCGCGAGATTCTCGCCCGCCATATCCCGGCAAAACATTTGACGGGGCATCTGCACGAGGCCGGCATCCCCAAGGTCCTGCGGAGTGCGGCATGACCACGGCTGTTCGTGAGGCGGCATCGGAGCTTCGTCCGCTGGCAGGCGTTCGGGTCATCGAGTTCAGCCAGATGGTGATGGGGCCGAGCTGCGGCTTGATCCTGGCCGATCTCGGCGCCGACGTGATCAAGGTCGAGCCGCCCAAGGGCGACCGCACTCGGTACTTCAAGGGGCCCGCCGCCGGCTTCTTCGCGACCTACAGCCGCAACAAGCGCAGCATCGCGCTGGATACGTCGACCGCGGAAGGCCAGAACATCGCACGCAGGCTGATCGAAAACAGCGACGTCCTGATCGAGAATTTCCGGCCGGGCCTGTTGAAGCGGATCGGCCTCGACTACGAGAGCGTCGCGGCCTTTGCACCACGCCTGATCTATTGCTCGCTCAAAGGCTATTTGCCCGGGCCTTACGAGAATCGCCTCGCGCTCGACGAGGTCGTGCAGATGATGGGCGGCCTCGCCTACATGACCGGCTTGCCCGATCGGCCCATGCGCGCGGGCGCCTCGGTCAACGATGTCATGGGCGGAATGTTCGGCGTGATCGCAATTCAGGCTGCGCTGGCCGAGCGGCAGCGGACCGGCCGGGGTCGCTACATCCAGAGTGCGCTGTACGAGAACAACGTGTTCCTGATGGCGCAGGCCATGATGTGCGAGGTGGTCAGCGGCCAGCCCTCGATCCCGTATTCGATCAAGGACAGCCCATGGCCGGTTTATGATCTCTTCGACACCCGGGACGGCTCGAAACTGTTCGTCACCATCGTCGGTGAAGAGCAATGGGCGGCGTTCTGCCGCGCCTTCGATCGCGAAGCCTGGCTCGCTGACCCGCGCTTTGCCACGAGCAACGACCGCGTCGATCATCGCGGCTGGCTGATCCCGGAGATCGCGAAGATCTTCAAGCAATGGGACAAGGCCGATCTCGCCGCGCGTCTCGAGCAGCTCGATCTGCCCTATGCGCCGGTGAACAAGCCCGGCGATCTCTTCGATGATCCGCATCTCAACCAGTCCGGCGGCCTGACCGATATTCGGCTGCCTGATGGCGGCGAGGCCAAGACGCCGCTCTTGCCGATTTCCATGGACGGAAGGCGCCTGCCCAACCGCTACGATCCACCTGAGATCGGCGAGCACAGCGGCGAGATCCTGAGCGAGATCGGCATGTCGCCGAATGAGATCGAAACGCTGCGACAGGCAGGGACGATCAAGGTCGCGCCGTCCTGACCGATCGGCGCAATCGAACAAAGAAACCAAGGGAGGAGGAGCACATGAGCATTACCAGGCGCCAGGCGCTGATCGCAGGCTCCGCATGGGCCGGCGCATCGCTGCTGGCGGGGCAGCTGCGCGCCGAGGCCAAGCAGGTCTCGCTCGCCTTCGGACCGGTGTCGCCGGTCTATGCCATCGGCATGATCGCGGAGCTGAAGGGGTACTTTAGGGACGAAGGACTCGATTCCAAGCTCGTCACCGGCAATGCCGGCACATTCGGTCGCCAGACCCTGGCGGCGGGGCAGGCGCTGTTCGCCCATGGCGACGCCAGCCACCCGCTCCAACTCAGTGCTCGCGGCAAGCCCTGCAAGATCCTGCTCGCGACCGAGATGGTGTGCTCCTACGCCAGCATCATGGTCCGGCAGGACCTCTACGACAGCGGCATCAATTCGGTCGAGAAGCTCGCGGATTACAAGCGCCCCGATGGCGCCAAGCCGATCGTCGCCGCGACCGCCATCGGGTCGGGCACCTGGGTGTTCGGCACTTATGTGTTCGAAGCGCGCGGGCTCGGCGGCAAGGTGAACTGGGTCGCGGGCGGCGGGACCAACACCATGTTCCCCTCGCTCCAGACCAAGCAGTTCGACGCCATCATGGCGCCGCCGAGCTGGATCGTCGAAGTCGAGAAGAAGGGCTTTGGCCGGACGATTTACGACACCTCAAAACCCGGCGTGTTTGAGAAGGATTTCGGAGGGACGCTGCCCGTACTCGTGATCTACACGCTCCAGGACACGATCGAGCAGGACAAGGCGATGGTGCAGGCCTATGTCAATGCGATCCATCGCGCGATGGCTTTCGTGAAGGCGACGCCGCTCGCCGAGGTGCAGGCGCTGGTCACGCCGAAATATTTCTCGGGCATCGATCCCGACGCGGTCAGCGCCGAGCTCGGCTTCGACAAGTCGACCTGGGCCTATGACGGTGTCATCGACAAGCCAGCGTTCGAACGTGGCGCCAAGCCCTGGTACCGCAAGGGAACTGATATTCCCGAGACCAGATACGAGGATGTCGTCGACATGAGCTTCCTCCAGGCAGCCAGGGCGAAATACAAATGATCGCCGCGCCAGGTCAGGGCCTCGCGCTCGCGCGAGACGAGGATCAAATAGCGGCGGCGCGCACCCGCATTGCCGTGCAGGGGCTCGCCAAGCGCTTCAACGCGTCCGGCCGCGAGTTCGTGGCGGTCGATGACGTCTCCTTCGAGGTCAAGCAAGGCGAGTTCGTCGCGTTGCTCGGTCCCTCCGGCTGCGGCAAGAGCACCATCCTCAACATGGTCGCGGGGCTGTTGCCGCGCTCTGGCGGACGCATCCTGATCGATGCGGACACGGTCGAGACCGGCAAGGTCAACCCCAGGGTCGGCTATGTCTTCCAGCGCGATACGCTGTTTCCCTGGCGAACCGTGGAGCAGAACATCGGCTATGGGCTGGAGATCGCGGGACTGCCGAAGACCGAGCGCGCAGGGCGCGTCGCTTCGGCGGTCGAGAAGGCCGGGCTCTCGGGCTTTGCGCAGAGCTTTCCGCGCATGCTGTCCGGCGGCATGCGCCAGCGCGTCGCCTTGATGCGCACGCTGATCCTGGAGCCCGAGATCCTGCTGATGGACGAGCCGTTCGGGGCGCTCGACACCCACACCAAGCTGGAGATGCACAAGACGCTGCTGGAGATCTGGGAGCGCGAGCGGCAGACCGTGCTGTTCGTGACGCACGATCTCGGCGAAGCCTTGACGCTGGCGAGCCGCATCATCCTGCTCTCGGCGCGGCCCGGCCGTCTCAAGGAAGACTTCGACGTCGCCATCCCGCGTCCACGTGACCCCGTGGCCGTGCGCGAGACCGCCGAATTCGGCCGCCTTTATTCCCACATCTGGCATTCGCTCGGCGAAGAATTCCGCCGCACCAGGGCCGACTGACCATGTCCAACAGCCGCACTGTCATCCTGTTCTGGCAACTGGCCATTCTCGCAGCCGTTCTCGTCATCTGGCAGTGGGGTTTTGAATGGAGCAAGGCGCTGCTGCCGAAGGCCTACGTACCGAAGATCCTCGATCCCTATTTCGTCGCCAAGCCGTCGCTGATCTGGCAGAGCTTCCTGCGGCTTGGCTGCTTTGCCGATACGAGCGGCTTTGCCGCCTGCATCAAGGGCAACGACAACAATCTGTGGCTTGCGACGCTCGTCACGCTGAAGAACACCTGGTGGGGATTCCTGTTCGGATCTGCGAGCGGCATCGCGGCTGGCCTGATCCTCGGCCGTTCGGATTTCCTTGCCCGCGTATTCGGGCCCTACATCGTGGCGCTCAATTCGATCCCGCGCATCGCACTGGTGCCGCTCGTCATCCTGATCTTCGGCCTCGGCGATCTCTCCAAGATCGCGACCGCCTGGCTCGTCGTGTTCTTCGTGGTGTTCTTCAACACTTTCGAGGGAACGCGTGCGGTCGACCGCGACCAGATCGCCGCCGCTCGTCTGCTCGGCGCCAGCGAGTTCACCGTGCTGCGGACGGTCGTGATCCCGTCCGCGCTCGCCTGGGTGTTCGCTTCGCTGCTGCCGGCCGTGTCTTTTGCGCTGATCGGCGTCATCGTCGGCGAATTCATCGGTGCCGAGCGCGGGCTCGGCAAGCTCATCATCGAAGCCGAGGCGCGGGCCAATGCCAGCGAGATGATGGTCGCCATCTTCGTCATGATGTTCGTCGGCATCCTGCTGGCGATCGCGGTGCGCTCGCTCCAGTCCTACCTGCTGCGATGGCAACCGCAATTCGAGCCGTCGGCATAGCGGTCCGACGTCACCGGCTGAACCGCGCCACCAGCTCCACATGCGGCGTGTGCCGGAACTGGTCGACCGGCACCACCGCCTCCAGCCGATAGCCGCCGTCGATGAGCAGTCGCGCATCGCGGGCGAAGGTCGCGGCGTTGCAGGACACGGCGACCACGACGGGCACCTTGCTTGCGGCAAGCTTCAGCGCCTGAGCTTGGGCGCCCTGGCGCGGCGGGTCGAACACCACCGCGTCGAAGTCGCGCAGCTCCTGCGGCATCAGGGGACGGCGGAACAGGTCGCGCGGCTGGGCTTTGATCGGCTTCAGGCCGGGCGTGCGCGCCGCTTTCGCCAGCGCTGCGATCGCGCCGGCGTCGCTGTCATAGGCGGTCACGCGGGCCTTCTCCGCCAGCCTCAGCGCGAACGGGCCGACGCCGCAGAAGAGGTCGACAATTTCCTTGGCCTTGCCGACGCGCTCGGCGACGAGCGCGGCCAGCGTCTCTTCGCCTGCGACGGTCGCCTGCAAGAACGAGCCCGCCGGCAGCGTCACCTCAGCACGGCCCATCCTGACCGTCGGCGGCAGCCGTTGGAGCACCAGTTCGCCATGCCGGGTCAGTCGCGCCAGGCGGTGCTGCTCGGCGACGCGGGACAGCGCCGTCACCAGTGGCGTCGGCAGCGGGCCGGAGCCGCGCACGTCGACATCGAGGCCGTTGGTGGTGGCGGTGATCTGGATGTCGAGCGGCTTCGTCACCGGCATCTTGGTCGTCAGCGGTTCGGCCAGCGCCCAGGCGGCGTCTATCGCGCCGGCGAGCGCGGGATCGAGGATGGGACAGCGATGGATTGGAATGACGTCGTGCGAACTCGTCGCGGAGAAGCCGACCTTGAGAACGTCATGCGTGCCGAAGCGGCCGTGCAGCGTGATGCGCCTGCGCCCGGCGCCGTGCGCATCGACCAGCGGCGCCACGTCGCAATCGACGCCGGCCTGCGCCAGCGTTTCGACCACGATGCCGCGCTTCCAGGCGTGATAGGGTTCAGCCGCCCAATGCTGGATGGCGCAGCCGCCGCAGACGCCGAAATGCGGGCAGAACGGTTCGATGCGCTCGGGGCTTGCGACGTCGACCGCGAGCAGCTTGCGGCGGTCGGGATGGTGGCCCGCGACGTGATCGACCTCGACGGTCTCGCCGCCAAGCGTATAGGGCACATAGATCGCTGCGCCGGCGTCCAGGCAGACGCCGTCGCCGCGATGGCCGACATGATCAATCGTTAGGCGCTCAACCACGGCGCGCGCCCAGGAAAAATTCGATGTTGCCGTCGCCGCCCGTGATCGGTGAGGGGAATATCTCGATGTCGGTGCAGCCGAGCGAAGCGGCAAAGGCCGCGATGTCGTCACAGATCTCCCGGTGCACGGCGGCGTCGCGGATGATGCCCTTCTTGTTGTGCTTTCGCTCCGCCTCGAATTGCGGCTTGATCAGCGCCAGCAGTCTCATGGGGGCCGCCGCCAGCGACAACGCCACCGGCAGCACAGCCTTGAGCGAGATGAAGCTGACGTCGATGACGACGATATCGGGCCGCGCCGGCAGACGTTTGCCTTCGTAGGACCTTATATCGGTCTCCTCCATCGACACGATCTTGGGATGATCGCGCAGCGAGGGATGCAATTGGCTGGTGCCGACGTCGATGGCGAACACCAGGCTTGCCCCGTTCGCCAGCAGCACCTCGGTGAAGCCGCCGGTGGAGGCGCCGACATCGAGGCAGACATGGTCCTCGATTTCAATCGGGTAATGCTCGAGCGCGCCGGCGAGCTTGACGCCGCCGCGGGAGACATAGGGATGCGCCGGCTCGGCCTGGATCACCGCATCCTCGGCGATCGTCTCTGACGGTTTTGAAACCAGCTTGTCGTCGGCCGTGACGAGGCCGGCCTCGATCGCCGCGCGCGCCCGCGCCCGGCTTTCGAACAGGCCGCGCTCGACCAGCAATACATCCGCGCGCTTGCGGGCAGGGGGCATCACGCTCTCATGGGCACGACTGATATGCTTATGTAGCGATCAATCGCGCGGCCGCCATCCGGACGCAAGTCTCGAATGCGGCGAGATCGTGCCAGACATCGACCGGCATCTGCGCCGGCGTCACCAGCGGGCAGCCGTGCAGTTCCAGCGCATGGATCATCATGAGGTTGTCGACGAGACCGAAATCCTCGACCGTCAGTCCCTGCGCATCGACCAGCCGTCCGTCCTCGGAGGCGACGTCCATGAAACGGCCGACGCGGTCGGCATAGACGGCGCCGTCATTGGAATAGGCGAGGCAGAACTTACGTCGCCCGGCCATGTAGCCGAGCTCGTAGACGGTACCGGGATCGGCGCCGGCGCCCCGGAACGGGGTGAGGTTCGCAATGATGGCGTCGGCCTTGTCCATCATCGCCTCGTTGCCGCAAAAGATCTGCCGCGAGGCATCGGGCGCGGTGAGGTCGATCGCTTTGTCGAGGGGATAAAGGCCGGTAAGGCCATGAGCCGTGCAGATATCGACCTTGCGGCGGCCGATCTCTACCGCGTCCGGCAGGAACACGTCGGGGCCTGCCAGATAGATCTTCATGGAGTCAGAACCGGATAATTTGGGTCGAGGTACGAGCCACAGCGTGCGGTCTGCTCCCTCCCCCGCCTGCGGGGGAGGGTTGGGGAGAGGGTATCTCGGCAATCGAGAACCCCCAAGAGGAAGCCCTCACCCGGATCGCTTTCGCGATCCGATCTCTCCCGCGAGCGGGAGAGGTGAAACCCATCAAGCCAGCTTGACCGTCTCGGCCTTGACGTCCTTGCCGAGCGCTTCGAACACCTTGGCGACGATGCCCTTGGCGTCGAGACCGGCGCGGGCGTACATCGCGGCGGGCGTGTCGTGGTCCTGGAACACGTCGGGCAGCACCATCGTGCGGAACTTGACCATGCCGCTGTCCAGCACGCCCTGATCGGTCAGGAACTGCGCGACATGCGAGCCGAACCCGCCGACCGAGCCTTCCTCGATCGTGATCAGGATCTCGTGGTCGCGGGCGAGCTTGAGCACCAGCTCGGTGTCGAGCGGCTTCATGAAGCGCGCGTCCGCAATCGAGGTCGACAGGCCGTGGGCTGCGAGCTCGTCGGCCGCCTTCTCGCATTCGGCGAGGCGCGTGCCGAAGGAGAGCAGGGCGATCTTGCTGCCCTGGCGGATCATGCGGCCCTTGCCAATTTCGAGCGGAATGCCAACCTCGGGCATGTCGATGCCGCGGCCTTCGCCGCGCGGATAGCGCAGCGAACTCGGACGGTCGTCGATCGCGACCTGGGTCGCCACCATGTGCACGAGCTCGGCTTCATCCGCCGCCGCCATGATCACCATGTTCGGCAGGCAGCCGAGATAGGCGTTGTCGAACGAGCCGGCATGGGTCGCGCCGTCGGCGCCGACCAGGCCGGCGCGGTCGATGGCGAAGCGGACGGGCAGGTTCTGGATCGCGACGTCATGCACGATCTGGTCATAGCCGCGCTGCAGGAAGGTCGAGTAGATCGCGCAGAACGGCTTGTAGCCTTCGGTCGCAAGACCGGCGGCGAACGTCACCGCGTGCTGCTCGGCGATGCCGACGTCAAAGGTGCGGTCGGGGAACGCCTTGTTGAAGATGTCGACGCCGGTGCCCGACGGCATGGCCGCGGTGATGGCGACGATCTTGTCGTCCTTCTGCGCTTCCTTGACGAGGCTCTGGCCGAACACGTTCTGGTAGGCCGGCGCGTTCGGTTTTGCTTTCGCCTGGGTGCCGGTCGCGACGTCGAACTTGACGACGGCGTGGTACTTGTCGGCGGACGCTTCCGCCGGGCCGTAGCCCTTGCCCTTCTGGGTCACGACGTGAACCAGGATCGGGCCTTCCTCCATGTCGCGCACGTTCTTCAGCACGGGCAGGAGGTGGTCGAGATTGTGGCCGTCGATCGGGCCGACATAATAGAAGCCGAGCTCCTCAAACAGCGTGCCGCCATCCATCATGAAGCCGCGGGAGTATTCCTCGACGCGGTTGGCGCGGTTGGCGAGGATCTTGGGCAGGCGCTTGTTGATCTGCTTGGCCGCATCGCGCAGCGTGCGATAGGTCTTGCCGGAGTAGAGCCGCGACAGATAGGCGCTCATGGCGCCGACCGGCGGCGCGATCGACATGTCGTTGTCGTTGAGGATGACGATCAGGCGCGAGTTCATCGCTCCCGCATTGTTCATGGCCTCGTAGGCCATGCCCGCCGACATCGCGCCGTCACCGATCACGGCGATAACGTTGTTCTTGCCGCCGGAGAGGTCGCGCGCCACGGCCATGCCGAGGCCGGCCGAGATCGAGGTCGAGGAATGCGCCGCGCCGAACGGATCGTAGTCACTCTCGCTGCGCTTGGTGAAGCCGGACAGGCCGCCGCCGGTGCGCAGGGTGCGGATGCGGTCGCGCCGGCCGGTGAGGATCTTGTGCGGATAGGCCTGATGGCCGACGTCCCAGATCAGCCGATCGCGCGGCGTGTCGAAGACATAATGGATCGCGGTGGTGAGCTCGACCACGCCGAGACCCGCGCCGAAGTGACCGCCGGTCACCGAGACAGCATCGATGGTCTCCTGCCGCAGCTCGTCGGCGACTTGGCGAACCTGCTCGATCTTGAGCTTGCGCAGGTCTTCCGGCGTCCGGATGGTGTCGAGAAGCGGCGTTTTACTGTATGCGTTCACGGCCATTTCCAATTTGTCAGCGCCGGAAGGTTCCGGTGCGCGATGGGTTTGCTCAATATCGGCGCAGCGCGAGTCCTCAAACCGTCGGAGCCACCTGCATGGGGCCAGGCCCCGTCTTCAAGCTTAGGTAAGCTTAAGTGCGCTCCGGTTCAGTCTCTGTGATCCCTGTCACTTAGATCGGCTTCGCCCGTCCCAGCCAATTTCATCAGCAGTTTGAAGCGCTTGTCGTCGGTAATCGTTGCCCACGCAAGGCTTACAAAAAGCCACACTCCGCGCAGCTTTACACCAAAGCTTGGGCCAAAGCCAACCCGCCGGGCCGATTGGGGGTATGCAGGTGCAACCCGTGGGCCGGCTTGGTTAACTGCCGCCCGTGACGAGGGGTTCCGGGCTCGTCCGGTTTCTTGGCGTACTTTTTTGCCGGAATCAGATCTTTTTCGTCCCACGGAAGGCTCCGATCCAGAACAGGCTGGACAGGCTCCCACCGATGGAACCATCACGCTTCATGGGACGGCGCCGTGCGATCATGAAAAATGCAGCCGGCAGCGCTCCCCGTGCCCTGTTAAAGGGCCAAGCGCGGTCACAAACCGAAGGGGGAACTTGGCTTACTGGACGTCGAGCGGCGCGGTGCCGGTGGCCTGGCCGCTGGCATCGGTGGTGATCTTGTCGACGCGGGCCTCGGCCTGGCGCAGCAGGTCCTCGCAGCGGCGCTTCAGGGCCTCGCCGCGCTCATAGATCGTCACGGATTCCTCGAGCGGCACCTTGCCGTCTTCGAGCCGCTTCACGATCGTTTCGAGTTCCTCGATCGCGCGCTCGAAGGTGAGCCTGGAGACGTCGATTTGGGTATTTTCGGCCATATCCGTTTCCGATTGCCCGATTCGCTTCACATGAGCAAAAGCAGAATTTTGCGGGCTTAATGTGGCGGGTTCGTCACGCGCCCATCAGGGCGCCGACATGCGCCGTAACAGATTCTTTCAGTCCTTGCAGGTCATAGCCGCCCTCGAGCACCGAAACAATGCGGCCCCCTGCGCTCTTGTCGGCGAGGTCCATCAGCTTGCGCGTCACCCAGGCGTAGTCCTCGGCGCGCAGATTCAGCGAGGCCAGCGGGTCGCGATAATGCGCGTCGAAACCGGCGGAGATGATGAGCAGCTCAGGGCTGAATTTTTCCAGCCGCGGCAGAATCAGATTCTCGAACGCGTTGCGGAATTCCGGCCCGCCGTCCTCGGAGGCGAGCGGCGCATTGACGATGGTGTCGTGGTCGCCGCGCTCGCTCTTGGCGCCGGTGCCCGGAAACAGCGGCATCTGGTGCGTCGAGCAGTACATCACGGTCGGGTCCGACCAGAAGATGTCCTGCGTGCCGTTGCCGTGATGCACGTCGAAATCGACGATGGCCGCGCGCTTGATGCCGTATTTGCGCTGCGCATGGCGCGCCGCGATTGCGACATTGTCGAAGAAGCAGAAGCCCATCGGCTTGCCGATCTCGGCGTGATGTCCGGGCGGGCGCACCGCGACGAAGGCGTTGCGATGCTCGCCGGCCATCACCGCTTCGGTGGCCGCGACCGCGCCGCCGACGCCGCGCATCACCGCTTCCCAGGTGCCCGGCGACATCGAGGTGTCGCCATCGAGATAGACCTGGCCGCTGGTCGGCGCGATGTGGCGCAGCTCGGTGACGTAGTGCTCGTTGTGGCACAGCGTGACGAGATCGAGATCGCCCTCCGGCGCCTGGTCGCGCGCCAGAAACTGGAAACGCTCGTGCGACAGCGCTTCCTCCACCGCGCGCAGACGATCCGGCCTTTCAGGATGTCCCGGCGGCGTGACGTGGTCGAGGCAGGCCTTGTGGGAGAGAAGGAGCGTGCTCATCAGGTCGGCCTCACAGAAAACGGCTCTTGACGTCGCTTGGCGCATCCGGCGCCAAAACGCAATGCAAAACCCAATCTAGGCGTTTGGACGGCAATGGCAAAGGGTCGTCCCGCGCCGGCCCGTTTGATCCGGATCAATTCACCCGCAGGATGCGGGTGGGCGGTAGCGGACCGATCGGCCCATGCGCCCGGAAGAACGCGAACAGCGCGTCGGCGTCGTAGCCGCCATATTGCGGCGCCGAGCCCTGTTTGGCGACGGTAAAGCCGTCGCCGCCGACCGCGAGGTAGTCGTTGAGGGTGACGCGGTAGCCGCTTCCAGCTTCGATCGGCCTGCCGCTGAGCGTCATCTTCTCCGGCATTACGCGCTCGCCGAATGGTTTCGCCGCGTCCCAGGCATAGCTGAATCCGTTCGACACCTGGAGGATCCGCGGCCGCTTCGGGTCGAGCCATTGCTGTTCCAGCAAGTCCTTGAGCTGGCGGCCGGTGAGCGTCATGGTGACGAGGCGGTTGCGGAACGGCTGACTGGCGAAGACGTCGCCGAATGTTATCGCGCCGTTCTCCTTCGGAACGATGTCGGTGCGGATGCCGCCGGGATTGGTGAGCGCGATGACGGCGCCGCCGTCCTTGGCATCGCGGGTTGCAAGCAATTGCGCATCCGCAATGATGTCGCCGAGCGCGCTTTCGCCGGCCTCGTTCGGAATGCGCGACAGCGTCTGCGTCACCGATCCGGCCGGCCGGTTGGCGATCGGCGCCGACACCTTGTCGTAGGCTTCGATCAATGCGGTCTGCTCGGCATCCTTAGGCAGCGAGGCATTGGCGACGATGACGTTCTCGGCCCTGGCGCTGACGATGTCGCGGCTTGCGGGATCGAGCTTGAGGTCGATCGCGGTGACCAGCGTGCCGAACTTGTCGCCGCTGGTGACGAGCCGTCCATCGATATTGCAGACATAGGCGCGATGGGTGTGACCGCTGACGACGACGTCGACGGCGCGGGCGAACTTCTTGACGATGTCGACGATCGGCCCCGAGATGCCGGGACATTCGTTGTAGTCGCCGGCAGGCTCGCCGCCTTCGTGGATCAGCACGACGATCGCTTCCACCCCGCGCGCTTTCAATTGCGGCACGAGCGCATTCACAGTCTCGGCTTCGTCGCGGAATTCGAGTCCGGCGATGCCCGCGGGCGAGACGATGCCGGCGGTGCCTTTCAACGTCAGTCCGATGAAGCCGACGGGAATGCCGTCGAACTCCCTGATCTCAAAGGGCGGCAGCACGCTTTTGCCGGTCGCGGTTTCGATTGTGGAGGCTGCGAGATAATGGAATTTGGCGCCCGTGAAGGGATGCGGCCCCTGGCAGCCGTCGATCGGATGGCAGCCGCCGTTCTGCATCCGCAAGAGCTCGGTCTTGCCCTCGTCGAATTCGTGGTTGCCGACAGAGGTGATCGCAAGACCCATCATCGAGAGCGACTCGATCGAAGGCTCGTCGTGAAACATCGCCGACAGGAACGGGCTCGCGCCGATCAGGTCGCCGGCGGCGACGAAGATTGTGTTCCTGTGTCCTTCGCGCAGCTGCTTCACCAGCGTCGCCATGTATTCGGCGCCACCGGCCGCCACCATCACCTTCTTGGCTCCATCCTCGGGATCTCCGATGCGGATGCCGCCCGGCGGCGGCCGTAGATTGCCGTGGAAATCGTTGATCGCGAGGATGCGCAGCTCGACCGGCGCGGCGGTCTGGGCCGAGGCGGGGAGGGCAAAGGTGAGGGCGAGTGCGAAGGCGGTCAGGCGGAGAAGATGTCGCATGGAACCAGATTAGACGTTCGGCGCGAAGATTTCACGAAACCTTCTGTTGCATGCGGCGACTGCCGCGCACTCCCACCCGCCCCTTGAGGGGGCGGGTCGGTTCGCATGAAATGCGAACCGGGGCGGGGTGACAGACCATCCTGGCAGAAGGTGCCAGAAATTCTCGCGCATACGAGCGGGAGTCTTTGTGCGGCCCACCCCACCCCTCTCGCGCTTCGCGCGAGCGACCCTCCCCCTCCAGGGGAGGGTGGCAGCGGAGCGCTCCCTACCGCTTCTTCCGGTTCGCGAACGCATTGAACGCCGCCACCGCTTCGTCGGACTGCAGTCGCTCGCCGAACAGATGGCCTTCCTGGTCGATGCGGCGGGTGAGCTCCTCGGGCGGGGCGCGCAGCAGTCTGCGCGAGGTTGCGACCGCCTCGGCCGGCAAACGGCAGATCTCGCGCGCCACCTTGCGCGCCTCGACCTCGGTGTGTCCCGGCGAGACCACGGTGTTGACGAAGCCTGCGGCGTGCGCCTCCGCGGCGGAAAAAGTCCGCCCCATCACCAGCATCGCGAAGGCGCGCTGGTAGCCCATCGTGTTCGGCATCAGCAGGCTGGCCGCGCCGACTGGTACGAGCCCGAGATGGATATAGGGTGCGGAGAAGGTCGCAGCGTTCGAGGCGAGCACATAGTCGCAGTGGAACAGCATCACAGTGCCCATGCCGATCGAGGCGCCGTCCACGGCCGCGATGATCGGCTTGGCATTGAGGGCGAGCGAATAGAGAAACTTGGCGCCATTCGACAGCATCTCGGGGTGCGAGGCGTCGGCCTTCAGGAAGTCTTCGATGTCGTCGCCGGCGGTGAACACACCGGAGCCACCGGTGATGATCATGCAGCGGATCTCAGGGTTGTTCTGCGCGGTGTCGATTGCGTGACTCATCTCGCGATACATGTCCTGCGTGATCGCGTTCTTCTTGCTCGGACGACGCAGGGTGATCACGCGCGTTCCGCGCTCTTCGGTGACGACGATATTGCCATTCGGCATGAGAGCCCCCTGCGGTCGCCGCGGCGCTTGCCTTTGGCGTGACTCACGAAACGTCAGCCTACATCATCTTGCAGGCGTGCCAATGCGCTGGCTCAAGCTTTTCGATGCCGATCTTGTGACGCAGGTACATGGCGCCCGCCGCATCGGTGGGGTCTCGCTATTGCGCGTTGCAACAAATGGCTACAATGTTTCAATTGAAAAACCGCTGGTTGTGGGGCACGATCGCACATTGCACCGTTTGCTTTGACCGATTGCTCGATTGATGATTGCCAAAACTGGTGTCGACGAATCCTCGCTGCACTACCGCGGCTGGCGTGTGGTGCTGGCCTGCTTCCTGATGGCTTTCTTCATGTTCGGCTTCGGCCTCTACGGCCAAGGCGTCTATCTCGCCGAGCTGCAGCGCGCCCATGGCTGGCCGGGCACGCTGGTCTCCGCGGCCAGCACCTTCTCGTTCCTCCTGACCTCCGTCCTCGTCATCTTCACCGACGATCTGCTCGCCCGCATCGGGCTGCGCGCGCTGATCCTGTGCGGCCTGTCGGCGCTCGGTGCTTCGACCGTGCTGCTGGCGCTGATGCAGACGCCCTGGCAGCTCTATCTGGCCTATGCGCTGATGTCGGTCGGCTGGACCGGGATGGGCACCGTGGTGATCGCGACCGTACTGAACTCCTGGTTCGAGCGGCGCCGCGGGCTCGCGCTCAGCCTCGCCTTCAACGGTGCGACATGCGGCGGCATCGTCCTCGTCCCGCTGCTGCTGTCGCTGACCGGCAGCATCGGCTTCCGTTCCGCGATGCTGGCGGTCACGTTCGCAATGGTACTGCTGGTGCTGCCGGTCGTCGTGACGTTCATCGGTTGGCCCGCCGGGACCTCGCTGGCACCGGCCGGACGTCCATCCAGTGGCGATGCGGCCGCACCCGGCCAGTCGCGCAAGGCGCTGCTCGCCAACGCGGCGTTCTGGACCATGGTGCTGCCGATCGCGATCGCGCTGCTGGCGCAGATGGGCTTCATCATCCATCAGGTGACGTTCCTCGAGCCGCTGATCGGGCGCGCCAGCGCGGGCCTCGCCGTCACTCTCATGGCGGCGATGGCGGTGGTCGGCCGCCTGTCGCTCGGCCTGTTCGTCGACCGGCTCGATCCGCGGCTCGCCTGCGCGGCGTCGATGACGAGCCAGGCCGCGGCTCTCTTCGTGCTGCTCCAAAGCACGAGTCCGGCCCTGCTGCTGACCTGCTGCGCCGTCTACGGCTTCTCGATCGGCAACATGATCACGTTCCCGCCGCTGATCATCCAGCGCGAGATCGGCGCTGCCGCCTTCGCGGCCGCGATGGGGCTCGGCACCTCGATCAGCGGCATCGTCAGCGCCTTCGGCCCCGGCATCGTCGGCCTGGTGCGGAGCTTCACCGGCAATTACACGACGGCGTTCGCGCTGTGTGTGGTGCTCGATCTCGTCGCGGCGGCGGTCGTGTTGTGGCGGCCGGGGGGAAGGGCGGATGTCGCAGCTTCGTAGCCTGGACGGAGCGCGACGTACTCCGGGACCGCATCGCGTGTGGCACGCGCATCCCACACATTCGGTGTCATCGCCCGACTTGATCGGGCGATCCAGTACTCCGAGACGCCTGTAGTTTATCGAGAAGCCGCGGCGTACTGGATTCCCCGCTTTCGCGGGGAATGACAGCGGAGGATGAAGGCGCAGTAGTGATGACGGGCAGGCAGGCCGGCCTTACCCCAGCAGCACCGCATCCGCCGCCGCAACCGATTCCGCGCTTTCCGTCACGGTGCGCTCGAGCGAAGGCGCCTGCACCGTGATGTTCTCGGCGAAGAAGCGGGCGAGCGAGACGTAGCGCGCGGCGTCCGTGGTGCCGTCGGCCTTGGCGGCGAGCGCCTCAGAAGCCAGCATGCAGCCGCCGAGCGTGGCGCCGAACTGCTGCAAATAGGGCGTAGCTCCCGCAAGCGCCTCGTTCGGCGCGGACGCAACGCGCTCCAGCAGCCATTTGCTGGTGCGCATCAGCGCTTCCAGCGCCTCGCGCAGCTTGGTGGCCGTGGTGCCGAAGGCGGGATCGTTGGAGGCCTCGACTTGGCTGACGGTGGCCGAGAGCTCGTCGAGCAGTGCCCACACCGCCGCGCCGCCATTGGCTGCGAGCTTGCGCGTGACGAGGTCGATCGCCTGGATGCCGTTGGTGCCTTCGTAGATCGCGGTGATGCGGGCATCGCGATAGTGCTGCGCAGCGCCGGTCTCCTCGATGAAACCCATGCCGCCATGCACCTGCACGCCGAGATAGGCGACCTCGTTGCCGATGTCAGTGGAATAACCCTTCGCGATTGGCGTCAGCAGCGCCGCGCGTGCGGCCGCATCGGCACGCACCTTCGCGTCCTTGGCGCGGGTGGAAACGTCGATCGCGACCGCGGTCGCATAGCAGATGGTGCGCGCCGCCGCGGTCTGCGCCCGCATTCGCATCAGCATGCGCTTGACGTCGGGATGGACGAAGATCGCATCCGAGCCGTCGCCCTTGTTGCCGACCGCGCGGCCCTGCTTGCGCTCTTGGGCGTAGGACAGCGCCTGCTGATAGGCGCGATCGGCGACGCCGACGCCCTCGAGGCCGACGCCGAGGCGGGCCTGGTTCATCATCGTGAACATGCAGCGCATGCCCTGGTTCTCTTCGCCGATCAGGAAACCGATGGCGCCGCCATGATCGCCCATGGTCATGGTGCAGGTCGGCGAAGCATGCATGCCGAGCTTGTGCTCGACGCCGCTCGCATAGATGTCGTTGCGCTGCCCCAGCGAGCCGTCGGCATTGACCATGAATTTCGGTACGAGGAACAGCGAGATCCCCTTGGTGCCGGCGGGCGCGTCAGGCAGGCGCGCCAGCACGAAATGCACGATGTTGTCGGTCATGTCGTGCTCGCCATAGGTGATGAAGATCTTCGTCCCCTTGATGCGATAGGTGCCGTCGGCCTGTCGCTCGGCGCGGGTGCGCAGCGCGCCGACGTCGGAGCCGGCCTGCGCCTCGGTGAGTTGCATCGTGCCGGTCCACTCGCCGGAGACGAGCTTCTCGAGATAGATCTCTTTCAACTCGTCGCTGCCATGCGCCTCCAGCGCCTCGATCGCGGAGGCGGTCAGCAGCGGGCAGAGGCCGAAGGCGAGGTTGGCGGCGCTCCAGATCTCGGTGCAGGCGGCGTTGATCGCGAGTGGCAGGCCCTGGCCGCCAAAACCTTCCGGGCCAGAGACGGCGTTCCAGCCGCCCTCGGTCCAACGCTTGTAGGCGTCCGGCCAGCCCGGCGCGGTCGTGACCTTACCCTCGCTCAGCTTGATGCCGTGCTCGTCGCCGACCTTGTTGAGCGGCGCCAGCACGTCGGATGCGAACTTGCCGGCTTCCTCCAGCACGGCTGCGGCTATATCGGCGTCGAAATCGCCGTAATGGCCGGCCGCCACGGCGGCCTTGAGGCCCGCGCCGTGGTTGAGCGACAGCAGCATGTCAGAGATCGGCGCGCGGTAGGTCATGGCTCACTCCCGTGGACAAATATTGGCGCCGTATTCCCATGAAACGGAGGCGGTCTCAATGGCCGGGAAGGGAGACGGCGCCGGCCGGGAGCGGGGCCATCGCCGCGCCTATAATATCGTGCCTATAATATCGTGCCTATAATATAGAGTGAGGAGGGGAGGGTCGCCCGCCCGTGTGGTATTTTGCCCCTCCAGACGGTTGAAATGCCGCGCCGCTCCCTATAGACCGGCAGCACCTGAGGGGAATCCGCGGTAGCCCGATCTTCCGCCGTTCCGTCAGTCACCTGTTGGGGCGTAGCCAAGCGGTAAGGCAGCGGATTTTGATTCCGCCATTCGGAGGTTCGATCCCTCCCGCCCCAGCCAGTTGATATTGCTCGTCAAATCTCGTTGCTTCATTTGGAAATGGCGCTGTCCACTGTCCGTAGGGCGCCACGACCCGGCGCGCAATCAACATCTCTACACGTCCGTTGCTTCACCGCGCGCCGGATAGTTATTCTTGAGCACATAGTCGATCGCAGCAAGAATGTCGGAGAAGTGCGGCCGCGCGAACGGCATGGTCTGGACGCTGCCGAAGTACAGCGTGCTGTCCGGTCGGATCAGATACAGCGCCGGTTCGGAGAAGCGCGCGGGCTCTTCCACGCCGGCGGACGTCATGCCGCGCCCTGATGAAATGAACAAGCCCCATCGGCGCGCGACAGCGAGATCGAGTCCATAGCCGATACGTAGCCGCGTCAGTCCCCAGGCTTCCCTGGTCTGCAGTGCCCGTTCCCTCGTATCGGATGATATTGCCACCACGGCTACGCCGCGCTTCTCGAACTCCTCGAGCTTCGATTCCAATTCCCTGAGCTGGGTCTTGCAAATCGGACAGTGAAGGCCGCGATAGAACACGAGAAGCGTGAACTGCTCCGGCTTCTCGCTTGCAGGATCGAAGGCGCCGCCCGAAGCAAGGTCGATGTGGAGTGGTGGCACGGGCTGCCGCGGAAGCAGTGGTTCCGGATTTGTCATGTAGATCATCCTCTAAAGATGCTTCATGGCTGCGAAGCTGAGGCTCCAGGACTTGTGAGCCCACCCGATCTCTTTCATGCTCTACGCGCCGAAGGGATGCAGCCGCAAACTTCGCCCGAGATGCCAACGAGCTTAGTCCTTCGCATAAAGCGTTCGCGGCGCCACCCATCGGAACATCTTCCGGCCGAAAGCGCCTGCGAGACCGATAAACAGCACCGCCGTGCCGAAGTTCCACATCAGGATCATCACGGTCGCATCGATGATGTGGAAGAGCGACAGCGCGGTTGCCGTGATCGCGGCGACGGCAACGCTTCCCATGAAGGTGACGGCGGTCGGACGCAGCGGCGCTGCGTAGCGCAGCATCACCAGCATTGCGAGCGACAATGGCAGGCTGGTGAGCACGAGCGTGGCGAAGCAACGCGCGGCCTCGCCAAGGCTCATGCCGTCAGGACCGATGGCAACCCATTGCGTGAGGCACTGATAGCCGACATTCGAAAGCCAAAGGATGAGCGCGGGCATCGGCAGCAGAAGCCACAGACGCGACCGGTCGGGGAGGCTGACCAGGAAGGCCGCGATGGCCGCGAGCATGCCTGTCAGAGCTGCGGCCGCCATGCTGACGACAAAGGCTGGCTCCTGCAGCCGCTGCATCAGGTGGGGGCGAATCCCCTGACTGACGGCCAGCAGCGTCAGGACGACCGCTGCAAGCAGGAGCCAGCACGCCGCCCGCATCACCGGCGGTCGCAACCGCCGCACCGGCGTGGCGTTTGCCGCAAGGGAGGCAATGAGATCGGATGTCTTGATCACGGTTCGCTCCGGTCGAGCAGCATTTTCCGTAAGCTCTTCAGCGCACGATGAGCGTTCACCTTCAGAGATGTAACCGACATGCCGCTCACTGCTGCCGCCTCTTTTAGTGACAATTCCTTGAGTTTGAGCAAGCGGACTGCATTCTGTTGGGCAGGAGGGAGGTTGCTGACCGTCGTCTCGAGCTCTCGTTCGTCCGGTCTCTCCCCTAGGTTCGCTGCAGGTTCGCAAAAGGTTTCATGCTCGATTGTCAAAGGAATTTCACGGTTTCTGGTGCGGCCCTGACGGCGCAGCCTATCAATGAAACGCCGGTTGGCGATTGCGACGAGCCAGGGCGCAAAGGGCCGGGCCGGATCGTAGGTCTGCCGGATCGAATGGACGGTCAGAAGGACGTCCTGAACTGAATCCTCGACATCGCCGAGGTCACGGTGCCGCCGCGCCGCCAGAGCACGCAGGTACGGCGTGATTTCCTGAAGCAGCCGGTGATAGGCGGCTCGATCCCCCTCCTGCGCACGGGCCATCAGGATGGACCAGTCGATGTCTCTGACGAGTGGCGCGGCCTGAGGCGCGCCGCTCTCGTTCTTCCCGACGAGCCTGAGCGATGGTCCGCGGTTGCGCGGGTCGTGCGTCATGCGCGCGCGCTCCGTCCGCCGGGTTGCGCGGCTTCCCGCTTCCAGGGCCACGGCAGCTGTTCAAGCCAATGATCGAGCGACAGCAGCCCGGGACCGAGTGCGATAATGGCGAGTGCCAGGCCCGCCCATGGCAGGTGAAAGTTCGCCCAACCCTCCGGCACCACGAGCTGAATGACGCCAGTCATCACGAGAAGAGCCAGAGCGCTGAAGCGGGTCGCAAGACCAACAACGAGCAGAACGGGCAGCACGATCTCGGCGACGCCGTCGAGGTACGCGACTGCGGTCGGGAAGGGGAAATTGTAAGCTTGGCCCCAAATATGCAGCTTGAACTCGTCCTCGAACAGGAACTCGGCTGCCGGCGACAGCGAGAGAAGGCCGTCCCATTTGGTCAAGCCGGATTTGAAAAAGGGCACGGCGAGCGCGATTCTTAGCACCGGCGGAGCCACCACCTGAGCGACGCGGGCGAGCCAATCCGCAAGCCGCCGAGCGGCACTATCGATCGTCGCGATGTTCAGATGCATGCTCATGTCCGCATCAATTCCGGCGCCAGGCTGTAGCCAGCAAAGGCACCCGCGCGCATAAGATCGGCAAGGCTGGCCGAAAGATCGAACCGGGAATTCGCGGTTAAGGCGTCCTCCAGCGCGGTGAGTACCGGCTTTCCGTCGCTCAGCGCCTGGATGAACTCGAAGCTGCCCCTGGGGATCATACGAACCTCAACGTCGGCGACGGGGCGGACGACCAGGGCATCCTCGCCACCGGCGGCCAGATCGACCGGAGCCGGGATGCCGTCGGCAAGGTTCATTTGCCAGATCGTCAGCGCCGGGAAGTGCGATCGGACCAGACGCAGCGACGGGTGAAGCTCGAGCTGCATCGCGGGCAGCTGGTCCGGAGCGACCGCGCTGAACGTGCCTGGATCGATCGGCGACGCCTCGGGTGCGTGATAGGCCTCTGTCCAGGCGCGCTCGATCCGTGCAACGTCTTCCAAGTAGGGCAGCCCGGCAGCCGGCTCGAAGCTCCGGATGAACTCCGGGAAGCCGGCGCCGTAATCCAGCATGATTGGCGAGCGCGGCGGCTGGACCATGACGTAAGCGCGCGCCATGGCACGAAAGAAGTCGGCGCCTACAATGCGCTGCACCGCCGGGAACGCATCGTCCAAGGCCTCAATGAGGCTGACCGCGACGTTGTTGCGATATACGGCGAACCGCCTCGGGTCTGGTTCACCGTCCGGACCGACAAGACCATGCGGCATCGGCAGCCCTGGATCCAGCAGAGCCGCCGCGAAATCGCGCTGCCTTTCAGCGAGCTGCTGCACGACGTGTGGCCTCCGATCTGGTTGCAAGCATGATGGCCTCGGCGCG
The DNA here is from genome assembly GCF_900099855.1 of Bradyrhizobium sp. Rc2d. NCBI lineage: Bacteria > Pseudomonadati > Pseudomonadota > Alphaproteobacteria > Hyphomicrobiales > Nitrobacteraceae > Bradyrhizobium > Bradyrhizobium sp. Rc2d. The sequence continues at coordinate 48,908 of NZ_FNCU01000033.1, forward strand.
CTCGGCCTCGTACTGGAGCGTGGCCCAGGCAGGCACATCGGCGTCCCATTCGATCAAGGTGGGAAGCGGTCCCGTGAGTCCGACCGTATGGGCGTAGAGATCCCAGACGATCTCGTCGACCGGACGATCATGGGTGTCGATCAGCAGTGGCCGGCCCTTGCCGTCAGCGTCTCTTGCGTGGCCGGCAAGATGAATTTCCTGAACGTGTCCGAGCGGGTAGGCCTCGATATACACGACCGGATCCCATTGCTGATTGGTCGAGGCGACGTAGACGTTGTTGACGTCGAGCAAGAGGCCGCAGCCGGTGCGCCGGACCACCTCGGCGATGAAGTCGATTTCCGAATAGGTGCTTTCGGCGAACGCGACGTAGGTCGAGGGATTCTCCAGCAACATCTGCCGTCCGAGGGTGCTCTGCACCTCATCCACATGCTCGACGACGCGGGCGAGCGTCTCGCCGATATAGGGCACGGGCAGCAGGTCATTGAGGAACCCGGTGTCGTGGGACGACCAGGCTAAATGCTCCGAAAACAGGCCCGGTCGGTAGCGAATGATCAGCTGGTTGAGGCGCTTCAGATGCTCCTTATCCAGCGGCCGGTCGGCGCCGATCGAGAGGCCAACGCCGTGGAGCGAGAGCGGGTATCGCTCGCGAACGGCTGACAAATAGCGGTGCGGCGGTCCGCCGGCGCCCATGTAGTTTTCCGCATGAACCTCGAAGAAGCCGATGTCGGGCTGCGTCTCGACAATCGTGCGGTAGTGTGCGGCCTTGAGGCCAACGCCCCCGCGCGCAGGAATGCAGTTTTGCGTGCAAGACAACGCAAGCGGCACGGCAACCTCCAATCAAAGAAGGGGTAAGCGGGCAGCGGATGCCCGCCAACCCACTTCATCAGGCCTTCTTTTCGGTCAGGCTTCCCGGTCCCTTCGGCGTCTGCATGGTCGTGCAGGTGCCCTTGGCCTCGAGCTTGAATGCATTACCCTGGTAGTCGACCGTGCTGGTCCCGGCGCAGGTCGTGCCCGGCCCCGCATAGCAGTCGTTCTGTCCCTTCAGCGCCACGCCGAAGCACTTCTCCATCTTGCCGGATTTCAGCGCCTTTGCAGTCTCGGCCTGCTTTTCCTTCATCATCTTTTCCATGTCGCCCTTCCCCATGTGTTCCATGCCGCCTTTCATCTGTGCGGCGGCCGGGGCGACGGCGAGCGATGCGACGGCTGTGACGAAGGCGCCGGCGACCAGTGCGGATAGGCTGCGATTGGACATATCCATTCCTCCGAATGCGGGTTTGCTGCGCGACAGTACGCGAATTGCTGTTGCGGCGCGCCGAACCGGCCCGCCAATAAGCAAGTTCGCCCCGGGAGGGCGAAAGGTTACATCAGAGGCTTCCCAAGTAGGCCCGGCGGTCGCAGTAGCAGGTCCTTGATCGCATCGCATTAAGACTGACCTCTGCGTCAGAAACTGACTCATTAGTCATTCGCGCGCTCCTCCGTCCATGGGAACGCGTCTTTGTGCCCGGCGTTTCGCTTCTGAGAGTTGAGGTGCAGGGCATGGCCGAAAAGGAGACGCTCTATGTGGAAGAACTTGCTCGCTATGACTGCAGCCATTGGATTTTGCGTTGCGATAGCCGGTCCTGCTGATGCGCAGCGATCTGGCATGGGTATGAGTGGCCAGGGCATGGCCGGTGCGCACACTGGCTTTAGTGCTAGCCGAATGTCTCCGACGGCCACGCACAGACCCATGATGGCGAGAGCGCAAATGCATGGTCCTGCGTTCAGGCCGCCCGGCTGGAGTCATGGAAGGAAGGTCGGTTGGCACTGCCGTGTTGGGACCCGAGGGTGCATCCCGCCCGGCCTGCGTTGATGGAGTGACCGTCCGCCGCCCGTGCACGGGTTCTCTGGCGAAGTGCCTGGAGCATCTGAGCAGGTGGCGAGAGCGTATTCTCTTTCGCCGCCGCCGCGTTCGGGCCTCGACGACGATCACCCAGCGCAGCACGACAATTTGGAAATCTCTTTGCCAAACGACAGCGCTGCGAGCCTGAGGCCTTCGACGGTGGTCAGATAGGGAAAGATCGTCTCGACGAGATCAGCGACAGTCAGGCCCTGTCGGATTGCGAGCGTAGCCGTCTGAATGCTGTCAGCACCTTCCGGTGCGAGGATGTGCGCGCCGAGCAGCCGGTCGCTCCGTGCATCCGACACCAGCTTGATCAGCCCACGGGTATCGCGAGCGGCCATCGCCCGCGGCACCTGGTCGAGACCGATCGTAGAAACGCGCACGTCGTGCCCGGCGTTGCGTGCCGCAGCTTCCGTGAGGCCGACGCTTGCCACTTGCGGGTCGGTGAACACGACGACCGGCATGGCGCGGTTGTCGTAGCGCCGGCTATCGCCATTCAAGGCATTGATCGCCGCGAGCTTGGCGCCATAGGCCGCCATGTAGACGAACTGGTCGCGACCCGTCACGTCTCCGGCGGCGTAGATGCCAGTCCGGGTGGTTCGCATATGCTCATCGACGACGATGCCGCCCTTTGGCGATACGGCAATCCCGTATTCGGCAAGCCCAAGGCCTTCGATGTTGGGTGTGCGCCCGGTGGCAATGAGCGCCTGGTCGGCTTCGATTACTAGATTCTGTTCGCCGCGCGCGACGGTGATCGCGATGCCTTCTCCTGTCTTCCGGATCTCGCGGTAAATAACACCGGCGACGACACGGATGCCCTCATCCACGAAATACTGCGTGAGCGCCGCGCTGATTTCAGGCTCGGCCTCTGGGAGCAGACGGGATCGGCACACCAGCGTCACGGTTACGCCGGCGCGGGCGAACATCTGGGCAAGCTCCGCCCCGACATAGCCGCCGCCGATCACGAGCAGCGACCGCGGCAGAGTCTCGAGATCGAGCGCCGTCGTGCTCGTCAGATAAGGCACGGTGTCGAGACCGGAGATCGTTGGAACTGACGGACGCGCGCCGGTCGCGACAATGATCTTGCTGGCAAGAATGTGCGTGCCATCTACCGCGACCCCGCCGTCCGCAAAACGCGCTGGCCCTTCGCGAAGAGTGATGTCCCGGTAAGCCGGCAGCAGGTCGACATATTTGGTCTGGCGCAGTCCCGTGACGAGCGCGTTCTTCTGGCGAACGGTCTGCCGCCAATCGGTCACCGCGGCCTCAGCCGTGATCCCGGCGAAGCGCGCGGCGACGCGCGCATTGTGGAGTTGTTCTGCGGCACGGATCAATGTCTTCGATGGGACGCAGCCGACGTTGACGCAAGTGCCGCCGATGGTACCTCTGCCGACGAGAGCCACGCGGGCGCCCTGATCGGCAGCCGTGATCGCCGCCGAAAATCCGGCCGAGCCCGCGCCGATGACGACGAGGTCATAGGGGCCGTTGCCCGATCGGGGCCGAGATGCCGCACTTTCCGAGGCGTATTGGATCGGCCCCCACTCATCCATCTCAGCCGCCTTTCGGCTTGGCATGCGCAGGATAGCCTGCGTTCAAGCTCGCGGCGGCAATCGTGTCCACATTTGTCTTTGCGTCGTCGAAGGTGACGGTTGCAGTTTTGGCCTCGAATGAGACAGCGACCTTGGCGACGCCGCGCACAGCCGCCATCGACTGCTTCACGATGTAGGGGCAAGAGGCGCAGGTCATGTTGTCGACTGCGAACGTGACTGTGCGCTCGCCGGCAACGGCCTCCGTGCCCGAGATCGCGAGAGCGATCAGGGCGACGACGCCAAAGCTCTTGTTCATGGGACAGCTCTCCTCTTGGTTCTCAGGCATCGAGCAGCAGCGGAGCGACATAGCCGAAGGCAAAGGCTGCCAGCACGAGCAGCGTCGCAAGCCAGAGCGCTACCTTAACGATACGATTGGAGATCGGACGGGCACAGATCGCGCCGTCGGCGCAGGTCTGTCCTGGCTTCCAATAAACGAGATAAAACCCATAGCCCAGCACCCCGACCGTTCCTGCCACGAACAGCGGCTGGTAGGGCGCGAGCGCCGTGAGATTGCCGATCCAGGCCCCTCCGACGCCCAGGCTGAAAGGATGAGCGGCACGATGCAGCAGGAGGAAGCCGCAAACGCGCCCAGGATGCCGGCAACGGCAACTAGGCGCTGCCGTCCGACCATGTCTCGTTCTGGCCCGCCGGCGCGGGATGTAGGCGCGATTCTTGTTGTCCCAGCTCGCCAGACGGTCACGTCTTGTCTCTCTCCTTGCTGGATTTTCAGCCGTATCGTAGCATCAGGTCTGTAGCGACTACAGGGTCAAGGAGATTCTCCAGTGCGCGGTCACACCGGGGTGAAGAGCATGCAGCGGGCCGAGCTCGCCCAGCGGACGGGCTGCAACCTGGAGACGGTGCGTTATTACGAGAAGGTAGGTCTTCTGCCCGAACTGCCGCGTACGCCGGGCGGCTATCGGAGTTACGACGCGACGCACGAACGGCGTATTCGCTTCATTTTGCGGGCGCGCGAACTCGGCTTCTCGCTTCACGAAATCCGTGAGCTATTACACCTCGTCGATGAGCGCGACCAGCCTTGCACTGATGTGCGCGCGATCGCTGCCGCACACCTCGACGACATAAGGGCGAAGATCGCAGACCTGAGGCGCATGGAGCGTGTGCTCAAGGACGTGGTCGCGCGATGCGCGGACGGCACTCAACCAGAGTGCCCGCTGATCGAAACGCTGTTCCGGGACCGAGCGATGACCTGAACGAAAACGCGCATCTGCGGTCTGCGTCTTATTTGGAAATGACGAGGTTCGATCCCTCCCGCCCCAGCCAGGTCGCCTGCCCTGCCTGAGACCACTCCGCGACGTGGAGCGTGCCTGCACCGTCCTCGTTGGGCGTCCTTTCGTAGCTTCTTTGTCGGCCTGTCGGCTCTTGTCACCAGGTGTGCGTGCCTCCTCGGAGCGACCAGGGCTGGGTTGTTACAGTCGGTGTCAGCGACGACAAGTTGGTGATCGGCGCTGCGACATGTTCTCCCAAGACAGGAACGCCCTCGGAGCGGCCGAGTTAGGCCGACAAAACCCCTTGTGAAGGAGACAAAGTCATGGCCCGCGCAACAGCACATCCGAATCATCAATGCATCTCGAGCGAAGATGTTCAGGGAACCGAGGTGTACGGTGCAGGTGGAAAGAATATCGGTGAGATTGATCACCTCATCATCGACAAGGTGTCAGGCCGCGTGGCTTATGCCGTCATGAGCTTCGGCGGATTTGTTGGCTTGGGTCATAGCCACTACCCCATTCCCTGGGGCGCTCTGACATATGATACGTCGCTTGACGGTTTTCGAACCAACATCACCGAGCAACAGCTGAAGGATGCGCCTGAGTTCAGCGATGATTCCTGGCAGGATCGAGACTGGGAAACGCGAACTCACCGCTATTATGGGATGCCCACCTATTGGGAAGGGCGAGGTGGCCTATAACGCCAGGCGGCGCGTCGGAAATTTCCAATCGTGAGTGCCAGCTGAATTGATCGGCCGGCACTCATTGGATGCTGTCGGATTTGATCCTGCCGACTGACGCTAGAGCATGATCCGGACCCGAAGGGCCGCGTTAGCGCAAAGCGTGCAGCTGCTTTCCTCGCGACAAACGCCGAACGCGTTTGCGCTCGCTATCCCTCATACTGATCCGGCCCCATTGCCCAGGCCGCCTCGTCGTGCCCGTACGCATAATTCCGGTTGGTCAGCGCCGGATTGCGATTGACCATCGGGCGCATGAACATCGGATGGGTGGCGCTGCGCACCTCGTGCTCGACGGTGAAGAGGTGCTTGCCGCTGTCGAGGTCGACGATGTCGCAGAACCGGTACTGGTATTGATTGTCCTCGCGGGAGATCAGGCCGCGCGCCAGCAGCTTGCGGTACGGGCCGGAGAAGTCGGTGATGTACATCTGCACATGGTGGCCGTCATAGTCGCCCTGCGGCCGATCGGTCTCGCGGAACAATAAATGCTGGTCGCGGCCCGTCTTCACTGCGGCAAGCTTGCAGTCGCCGTTCCGCAAGTCGGCGGGCATGCCCATGACTTCGGGATAGAACGCGCAGATGCCGGCCGCGGAGCCCACGGGCACGTCGAATTCGACATAGGGAATGCCGAGCGCGATGCGCCCGAAGCGCGCTGCGTCCGGCTCGTAGCAGCGCAAGCGGTTGCCCCACGGGCAGGTCGCCTCGACATGGTCGTTGCGCTCGGCGAAGGTGAAGGCCGTGCCCTCGAGCTTCTTTGCGACCGATGCGAGCCGCGCCAGCAGCGCCTCGCGGCCCGCGATGACCAGCCCGATATGGCCGCGCAGCACCTGCGGCCTGCCGCTCGGCAAATGAAACTGGCTTCGCCCGGCATTGATCCACATGTTGGTGTCGGACACCATCAGATAGGGATCGCGGGTCAGCCCGAGGCCCGTGACGTAGAACAAGGTCGCCAGGCGCTGGTCCGGGACCTGGACGTTGACGTGCTCGAAATGGATCGCATTCCCGAGATCTTCGGCTGATCGATCGAATGGCTGCGGCATGGATGTATGCTTCTCGCTGGGGGATCTTGGGGGCAATACTAGAGCAGAATTTCCGTCCGCCGAAACTGGTCGCCGTTCACATCTTGCGGGCTGGGCATCATGTCCATTGCCGCCTTGCTGTCGCGGGCAGTCCCTGTAATCTGACGAAAACATTGGGGAAGGGATCGATGGGAGGAGTTCTCGAAGGCGTCCGCGTTCTCGATTTCGGGCGCTATATCGCAGGTCCCTATTGCGCGACCTTGCTGGCCGAATTCGGCGCCGAGGTCATTCGCGTCGAAAAGCGCGACGGCAGCGAGGATCGCTTCGTGGCGCCGGTGGGCGAAGATGGCGAAGGCGCGCTGTTTCTCCAGGTCAACCGCAACAAGAAGTGCATTACGCTCGATCCGATGAAGGCGGAGGGGCAGGAGGTGATGCGCCGCCTGGTTGCCACCGCCGACGTGGTCGTCGCCAATCTGCCGCCGCAGACGCTGCGCGCGATGAAGCTCGATTACGAATCCTTGAAGGCGGTCAAGCCCGACATCATCCTGACCACGGCAACCGCGTTCGGCGGGCCGGGGCCCTGGTCCGACCGCGTCGGCTTCGACGGCGTCGGCCAGGTCATGTCGGGCTCGGTGTACATGACGGGCGCGGGCGATCCGCCGTATCGGGCCGCGGTGAACTGGGTCGATTTCGGCACGGCGCTGCACTGCGCGTTCGGAACGCTCGCCGCGCTGATCGAGCGCGGCAAATCCGGGCGCGGGCAGATCGTCGAGGGCGCGCTGCTCGCAACCGCCTTGTCCTTCACCAATGCCACGCTGATCGAGCAGGCGGTCATATCAGTCAACCGCGTGCCGACAGGCAATCTCGGCCAGACCGCGGCTCCAGCCGACATCTACCGCACCCAAGACGGCTGGGTGCTGTGCCAGGTCACCGGTCATCCGCTGTTCAAGCGCTGGGCGAGGCTCATGGGCGAGGAGGAGCAGTGGCTGAACGATCCGCGCTTTGCCGACGACATCAGCCGCGGCAACAACGGCCCCATCATCAGCGAACGGATGGCGCGCTGGTGCGCCGAGCGCACCACGCAGGAGGCGGTCGACACGCTGGGACGCGCGATGATTCCGACCGGACCTGTCCTCAGCCCGCAACAGGCACTGAACCATCCGCACATCCGTGCCGCCGGCTTCATGCAGGACGTCGATTATCCCGGCCTGCCGAAACCGGCGCCGGTCGCCCGCGCCGCCGTACGCCTGTCGGAGACGCCGGGCGACATCGCAACGCGCCCGCCGACCCTTGGCGAGCACACCGATCTCGTCCTGGCTGAGCTCGGTTACGACGAGGCCGCGATCGCGGCGCTCCGGCAGGGCGGCATCATCTAGCTATCATGGTGCAAGCTCCGGGATGGCGGAGCATTCAAAGCGAGCTGCCGCCGCAGATGACCAGCTGCTGTCCGGTGATGGCGGCGGCTTCCGCCGAGAGCAGGAAGGCGACTGCGCCGGCAACTTCCTCGGGGCGGATGTAACGGCCGATTGGCGGCAGTTTTGGCGCAACATCGGCGCGCGAGGGATCCTTCAACATCGGCGTCTCGGTCGCAGCCGGCGCAACGACATTGACGGTGATACCGCGAGGTGCGAGCTCGATTGCCCAGGACCGCGCGAGCGCCACCAGCGCCGCCTTCGTCGCGGCATATTGTCCGCGGCCGGACGCACCCGATGCGGTGCGGCTGCCGATGAAGACGATGCGCCCTCCTTTCGGCAGGCGCGGTGCCAGCGCGTTGGCGAGGCGCTCGGCGGCGTCGACATGCAGCCGCCACATCGCCGCGCCGTCCTCGTGGTCGAGCAACCCGAGGTGACCGACCCTCAGCATGCCGGCGGCATGAACCAGCGCAGTCGGCGCGATGCCCGCGACGGCGTCCGCGATGGCCTCGACGTCGGCTAGGTCGAGCGACACATGATCGAAGGCCGGATGCTCGAACGGTCCGGCCCGCCGGCTGATCCCGGTGACGCGCCAGCCGTCGCGCAGCAGCCGCTCGACGATCGCAGCGCCAATCCCCGAACTGGCGCCGGTGACGAGGGCGTGAGGCCGCTTGTCCACGATCTCAGTCCCGGGCGCCGCGCATCACCCATGGCTCCCTCACGCGCACATATTTGATCGCGCGGCGGTGGAAGGTGAACGCCATGTGGAGCGCGCCGTCGGCGGTCTGCTTGACGGACGGGTAGGATAGCTCGCGATTGCTTTGCTCGCGCGAATTGTTGGTCATGCAATAGCCGTCGCCGGTCTCGACGTTGCGCCTGGTCCAGCTCCGTCCACCGTCGGCCGAGACCGCCAGCGTCATCGGTGCCCGCGGCGCGCCCCAGAATGCGGTGCGTCCCTTCGCGGTGCTGCCGTCGGCGGCGAGAACCGGTGGCAGATCATCTTCGATTTCGTCATAGAGCGAGAGCCGACGCCCGGTTGCGTCATTGGCGCTCGAGTCGTTGAACACGAGTGCGAGATGGCCGTTCACGAGCCGCGTAAACTGGATAGATGAGTTGTTGTTGGCAAGCGCGGTCGCAACCGGCGCCGACCAGGTGCGGCCGTGATCCGCGGACCTGCTCTGATAGATGTTGTCGGCCCAGCGGCTGCGATACAGCGCGAGCAGCGAGCCGTCGTCGAGGCGCGCGATGCACATATGCACGCAGCCGCGGCTGCCGGGGACGTCGACGTCTCGCCAGGTCGCGCCGGCATCCGACGAGATCTTCACCGCGCTGGTGTCCTCGTCGCCGTTCCATTTCCGGCCCGGCGTGCTGTGGCAATAGAACACGGGCAGCAGCCAGTCGCCATTGTCGAGCACGACGACCGGCTGGCGGATGAAGGTGCCGCGGCCGCGTTGCTCCGGGAACAGCGTCTCGATCGGGCCCCAGCTCTTGCCGTTGTCACGCGAGAGACGGCGGCGGATCAGCGCGGTGTCCTGGTTTCCGGCGAGCTGAGCCGTCCACATCAGCCACAGCGTGCCGTCGGGAGCGGGAAACAGCACCGGGTTCTGTTCCGAACGTCCCTTGTCATCGGAGAGCTTTTCGGCCGGCGACCACTGTGTCGCGCCACGGGGGAGGCGTGAAAAGTAGATGGAGATATCCGACATGCCCTCCTGCGTGCCGCCGAACCAGACGCAAGCCAGATCGCCGCCCGCGAGCGGCATGAGATTGGCGGCGTGGTTCTGCACGCAAGGCGAGGGAATGAAGGCGTCGAACCGCTCGGGATCGCCGGCCACCGGGCGGACGACGCCATCGGCGACGATCTCCATGTCGGCGATCATGTCGAAGTCCTTTCCATCAGGGCGTTTGGTTGCGCCGCCTGCGGCGTCGCCGGGGCGGTGGGCGAGCGGCTCAGCACCAGGCGCTCGATCGCCATCACGACCAACGGCGTCACGGCGGCGACGTACATGTTGTCGATGCCGAACGGGTTGCCAAGCAGGTACCAGACCGTGGTCGACACCGCCGCGCCGATCAGCCCGGCCGTGGCGCCGCGGTTGCTGGCAAACAGCGGCAGATAGAAGCCCATCATCGCCACCATCGTGATCGACAGGCGCAGTGCGCGCGTGAAGAACGACAGCTTGAGGATTTCCGGAACGAAGAAGACGAAGACCAGCGGCACGATGCCGATCAGCACCGAGAACACGCGGGTCATCTTCAGTTCGCGCTCCGGCGTCGGCTTCCAGTAGGGAACGTAGAAGTCGCGCACCACGAGCGAGGCGATCGCGAGCGCCACCGTGCAGACGCTGACGAAGATCGAGGCGACGAGCGAGGTGGTCACGAAGGCCGAGGCCAGCGGCGGCATCTTCTCGAGGAACACCGGCAGGGCGTAGAGGCTGTTCATGTCAGGGTAGAGGAATTTCGCGGCGACACCGATCAGCGCGAGGAGGATGCCGAGCGGCAGGCAGAACGCCGCGGCATAGAAGGTCGCCTTGCGGGCGTCGTCGGCGCTCGGCGTCGAGGAGATCGCCTGGACAATGAACTGCGTCGAAAAGATCGCGCCGACCGTGCCGAAGGTCCAGGCGAAGATGGTCGCAAAGCCGATCTTGCCGTCCCAGCTGAAATAGTGCGCCGGCAGCTTGGCCTGCATCGGCGCAATCCCGCCGGTCAGCGACATCGCCACCGCAAAGATGATGAGGATGCCGACGACTTTGAAGGCGCTGTGCAGGATCGTCACCCAGGCGACACCCTTCAGCCCGCCGAACACGTAGTAGAAGGTGCTGACGACAGCAATGATGCACATCGCGATCGGCAGGCTGACATGCAGCGCCGTAGCGATTGCCGCTGCCCCGCTGACGTAATTGCCGACATTCACCAGCAGCAGGGCGTAGATCATGATCACCGATACCGTGAGCATGGTCGACTTGCCGTATTTCTGCGCGATCGCGGCCGAGATGGTGTATTCGCCGGAATTGTAGAGCTTCTTCACCATCAACAGCCCGAACAGCAAGAAGCCGATCGAGGCGCCGAGCACGGCCCAGCCTGCCGCGACGCCCGACTGGAACGCCTCCTGCGCCGTGCCGACGGTCGACTTGGCCCCTACGAATTCGGACATCATCAGCACGCCGACGACGACGGCCGGCATTGCGCGCGCGCCGGTCATGAACTGCTCGCTGGTTCGGCTGCGCAGTTTCAGTGTGAGCCAGGACGTGAAGGCGATATAGGCGACGATCATCGTGATGATGAGCGTGCTCTCGCCGTTGAGGATGGCTTGCATCGATGACGTTTCCTCTGGTGACGGACGCGGTGTTGTGAGCCCGCTCTGTCCGGCTGCAAAATGTTCGGAATGCGAACAATTGTTGTCAGTACCTATTAGACCTCTCAAGACGCCTTGCGTCAAGCGCAGGGGGCGCGCCGCGAGGCGCGGAACGCGCGGGGTCAGCGGGTGTCCGTTCCCTTCGTCAATGGCGGGAATCAAGAGGTCGAGCTATGCGCGGCGAGCCGGCGTCCGCCTGCTACAGCAACTGCTTCAACGCCCGCGCATCGGCCGGTGCCGCGCTCTTCTGGTCGTTGTCGAAATAGACATAGACGTCGCAGCCCTGTCGCTTCCACGACTTGATCCGCCGCGCCCATTGCGCGAGCGTGGCTTTGGTATAGTGCCCGTGATAACGCCCGCTCGGCCCGTGTCCGCGCACATAGACAAAATCCGCCGTGCGCTTCCATGGTGCCGGCGCATCGTGATGATCGGACAGGCACAGCGAGATGTTCTCGTCGGCCAGCATTCGCAGAATGCGCGGCTGATACCAGCTCGGATGACGGAATTCGAAGCTGTAACGCCGTTTTCCGGACAACAGCTTGAAGAAGGCGGCGAGGCGGTCGGCGTCCGCCTCGAATTGCGGCGGGAGCTGGAACAGGATCGGGCCGGCTTTGCGGCCCAGCCGTGAGATGCGATCCTCCAGCAGCTTGAGGCTGTTAACGGAGCGGCCCGACAGGCGCTTCCAGTGCGTGATGAATTTCGACGCCTTCCAGGCGAAGACGAAATCACGCCCGGTCTGCTCCCGCCACCCTTTCACCGCCTCCGGCGTCGGCGTGCGGTAGAACACGCCGTTCAGCTCGGTGGTGTCGAATTGTCCGGCGTAGTAGCGAAGCTGCTCTTTCAGCGTCACGCCCTTGGGAAAGAACGGGCCTCGCCAGGAGGCGTAGTGCCAGCCGGAGGTGCCGATCAGAACGCGCGCCATCTTTTGCGTGCCATCCGTTGCCATTTGTCGGAAGGGAACGTCCGTGCGGCCGATACGTTGCTCGTGAACTTAGAGCGTTTTCGATAATGCTCTAGCCAACGCAGGACCGGAACCGATGTACGCGCTGTTCGAAGGCAACAAGCAGATCGGCAGTCCCTTTCCGACGGAGAAAGAGGTGTGGGAAGCCGCCTTGATCGAGGGACTGGTGACCGACGTTCCGGTCGCCGACGAGGAAGGCGGCCGGATTCTGCCTGCCGGCTATCACGTCAAGCGGGTGGACGAGGTTTGCGAGCCGCTGCCGGACTGGAAGCTGCCGCGCGAGATTTCCTGAGCAGGCCTAGTTCGACGCCAGCGCCGTCTTGGCGACCTCGGCCATCCAGCTTGACGCGACCGGGAGGATCGTGTCGTTGAAATCATAGCGCGGGCCGTGCAACTCCGCGCCGTCACGCAAGTCCCCATTGCCGATCCAGACGAAGGCGCCCGGCCGCTGCTGGAGGTAGAACGCAAAATCCTCACCGGCCATGCTGGGCGCGAGGTCGCGCCGCACGGGAGCCTGCACCTTCGCCGCGGCGATGCGCGCGAGGCCCGCTTCCGCCGGCGTGTTGATCACCACGCCGACACCCATGACGATCTCGGGCGTGACCTTGACGCCAAAACTGGTCGCGATGCCAGCGCAGCTGCGCTCGATCCCGTCGAGGATGGTGTCCTTGACCGCATCGCGGTGGTACCGCAGCGTGCCGCGGATCACGACGCGTCCGGCGATCTGGTTCGGCGCGGTGCCGCCTTCGATCGTGCACAACGAGAGCACGGCGGTGTCGAGCGGATCGACGCCGCGCGCCACGATCGATTGCAGCGCCACGATCAAATGGCCGGCCGCCATCACCGGATCGCGCGTCAGATGCGGCATGCCGGCATGCCCGGCATGGCCCTCGATGGTGATGGTGATGCGCCCGCCGGAGGCCATGACGACGCCGTCATGGACCGCGATGGTGCCGGCGGCAAGGCCCGGCCAGTTGTGGAAGCCGAACACCCGTTCCATCGGAAAGCGGTCGAACAGCCCGGCCGCGACCATCGCGCGCGAGCCGCCAAAGCCTTCCTCGGCCGGCTGGAAGATGAAATCGACCGTGCCGCTCCAATCGGTGTCGGCGGCGAGCAGCGCCGCCGCGCCGAGCAGCGAGGCGGTGTGCCCGTCATGGCCGCAGGCATGCATCACGCCGGGATTTTTTGAGGCGTAGGGCAGGCCGGTGTCCTCGGTGATCGGCAGCGCATCCATGTCGGCGCGCAGGCCGACGCGCCTCTGCGCATGCCCGCGCATCAAGGTCGCGACGATGCCGTGCCCGCCGATGTCTGAGACGAAGGGGATGCCGAGCTCGGTGAGCCTGTCCTGCACGAAGGCGGCGGTGGCCTTCTCCTGCAGGGACAATTCGGGATGCGCATGCAGGTGCTGGCGCCACGCGGTCAGTTTCTGGTGCAGCTCGGGTGTCAAGGTGGAGGCTCTTGGGTGATGTCGGTTGCGGCTATCATATCGAAGTCTGCGACCTGTGCATCCAGCAGACGAGAATAGCACGCGTGCAGCAACGATCAGTCTGATGATGGCCGATGAGCCCAATCTTGCCGCGGCCCCACTTACCTCTCCCGCTTGCGGGAGAGGTCGGCGCGTAGCGCCGGGTGAGGGTTCTTTCGCCTAGGAGATTGTCCCGTTGCGGAGATACCCTCTCCCCAACCCTCTCCCGCAAGCGGGAGAGGGAGCGCACCTCGTTCGCGGCCACGATTGAACGCTACCCCGCCAGCTTCGCCAGCCCCTTCCAGTCAAAACCAATGCCGTGGCCGGGCCGGTCCGGCGCCAGCGCCATGCCGTCCTTCAGCACCAGCGGATGCTCGATATATTTGTCCAGCCCGAAACCATGCGCCTCCAGATAGGAGCGGTTCGGGCAGGCCGCGAGCAGATGCACGGTGATGTCGTGCGCACCGTGGCTGGTGACCGGCAGGTTGAAGGCCTCCGCCAGCCGCGCGATCTTCATGAATGCACTCACGCCGCCGCAATTGGTGACGTCGGGCTCGGGATAGGACACCGCCCCACTGGCGATGTAGTTCTTGAACTCCCACAGCGAACGCAGATTCTCGCCGGCCGCGATCGGCACGCCGCCGGCCTGCATGATCCGCGCGTGGCCTGCGATGTCATCGGGGATGATCGGCTCCTCGAGCCAAGTGAGGTCGTAGGGAACGAAAGCACGCGCAGCGCGGATCGCCTCCTCGACGGTCCATTTCATGTTGGCGTCCGCCATCAGCGGAAAACCGTCGCCGAGATGCTGCCGCATCGCGGAGACGCGCGCGACGTCGGATTTCAGGTCGGGCCGGCCGACCTTCATCTTGATGGCGCGAAATCCCTTGGCGAGATTGCCGTCGGTCTGCTTGAGCAGCTCATCGACGGAAAGATCGAGGTCGATGCCGCCGGCATAACACGGCACGGCCGCGTCGAAACCGCCGAGCAGGCGGAACAGCGGCAGCTTGGCGCGCCGCGCCTTCAGGTCCCACAGCGCGATATCAAGCGCGGACAGCGCCAGCATCACCGGCCCGCCGCGGCCGCCATAATGCAGCGCCCACCAGAGGTGATGCCAGATCGCTTCGGTGTCGTCGGCCTCGCGTGCCTCGATCTGCGCGGGGATCTCGCGCGTGAGGATGTCGGCGACGGCGCCGCCATTGCGCCCGACGGTGTAGGTGTAGCCGACGCCCTCGGCGCCATCGGCATCACGGATGCGGCAGGTGATCAGCTCGAACGCGGCGATCTCGCCATGGGTGGAGTCGGAGAGCGTGATGGGGAGGGGGATCCGGTAGAATCCGGTCTCGGTCGTTGCGATGCGCGCCATGTGGCCTCCCTGTTTTTTGTTTCGTAGGGTGGGTTAGCACGCGGCTGCGCGAAGCGCAGTCCGCTGGCGTAACCCACCGTTTCTGCATCCGCGGCGAGAGCGTTGGCGGGTTACGCTGCGCTAACCCACCCTACAGGCTTATCTCATCGCATCGTCGCGAGCTGAAGCGCCAGCGCGCAGGCGCGGTCATATTCGTCGAGATTGATCCATTCGTCGATCGTGTGCGCCTCGTTCTGCCCCGCGCCGAAGGTCACGGTCGGAATGCCGTGGCGGACCATCCAGTTGGCATCGAGGCCGCCATTGGCGGCGCGGACGTTCGGAGTTCCGCCGACGGCAGAGACCGCCGCGATCGCGCGTTTGACCACGGGCAGGCTCTCCTTCATGCGGAACGGATAATAATCGGTCTGCGCCTTGAACTTGACCTTGCCGGATTTGCCTTGCGCGTTGGTGACTTTCTTGGCCGCGTTCTCGAACGCGGCCTTGTAGGCCTTGGTGATCTCCTTGAAGAACTTTCCGTCGTGGCTGCGGCACTCGCCGCGCACATGCACGTAGTCGGTGACGACATTGGTGGCGTCCCCCGCGGGGCGGCCCTCGCCGCCGGTGACGGGACCGACATTGCTGGTGCCTTGCTGCTTGCCCTTCATCACCTTGCCGAACCAGCCGCCGGCCTTCACCTCGGCGAGCGCCAGCGCCATGATCATGGTCGAGGAGATGCCGCGCTCCGGCGCCACGCCAGCATGGGAGGCGCGGCCGAAGATCTCGACGGTCCAGCGGTCGGCGCCGACCGCGCCGATGACGACATTGGAGGCCGAGCCGCCGTCATAGTTGAACGCCATCACCGGCGAGCCGAGCTCGTCGAGCTTGACGTGACGCGCGCCATAGAGCCCGCTCTCCTCGCGCACGCAGAACAAGAGCGTGATCGGAGGATGATCGAGCTTCTGCTTTTCGAGCTCCGCGGCCAGCGTCACCAGCACGCCGCAGCCGCAGCGATTGTCGCCGCCAAGCGCGGTCTTGGCCGCGTTGACGATCTTGCGGCCCGATTTCTTGGGTCTCGCACCGGCGCAGAGCGGCACGGTGTCCATGTGGGTCATGAACATGATGCGCGGCTGGTTGTGCAGCGCGCCGCGGCCGGGCAGGTCGACGATGAGGTTGCCGGTCTCGGTCGGCACGGGAATGCGCGTGTTGGCATCGTCGAGCCGGATCGCCTTCGCCGGCACGCCACTCTCCTTCAGCGCAGCCGTGAGCTCTCGCCCGATCGCCGCCTCCTGTCCCGTCACGCCCTCGACAGAGAGGAAGCGCATGAGGCGGTCGGTGGCGGCTTTGGTGTCGACGGGCATGAGTGATTCCTTTGGCGGGCGGGGCGCGTCATCCTAGAGCATGATCCGGAAAAGTGTGCAGCGGTTTTCCGAAAAGATCATGCTCAAACAAATAACCTAAAGCGCGATGACGATTCATTCCGATCTCATCGCGCTTTATGGGCTTGGCGAGGTGTAAGCCAAGAAGATCAGCACGCCGAATGCCAGCATGGCAGCCATGAACAGCAGCACCGCCGGCAGACCGGCGAGCGCCGCCACCGCGCCGGTGACCGACTGCATCAAGGCCGCGCCGAGAAAGAATGCGAGGTTCACGGCCGCGAGCGCCTTGCCCGTGGTTTGCGCATCGACCAGCTGCCGGGACATGCCGAACAGCAGCGGCTGCGCGGAGGTCGCAAGGCCAATGAGCACGAACAGCACAAGGTCGTATTGTGGCGGCATCGACGGCAGGCCGAACAGCACGGAGACCGCGTAATGCGGCGCCCCCAACGCCATCAGCGCCAGGAGCAGCGCCCCGACCATATGCGAGGCCGCTACCAGCGCGCGGCGATGGCCCAGCCTCCGGTCGATCATGCCGATGCACAGGGGGCCGGCGATCATCGCCAGCGTGAACGCGCCGAGCTGGTTGCCGGCCTCGACCCGCGACAGGTCCTTGACCTGCATCAGCCACGGTCCGCCCCACAGGCCGCGCAGCACCAGCGAGCTCGCGAGCGACACCAGCGCCAGCGCGATCAGGCCGCGCAAGGGCCGCGACAGTCCGAGCCGGAGCACCTCGATCATCTGCGACAGCGGCGAGGAATCGTCCTTGTGCTCGGCCGCCTGGTGCGGCACCAGCGCGAACACGGCGAGCGCCACCGCGATGCCGCCAGCTGCGGAGATCCAGAACCCGGCGCGCCAGCCCCAATTGTCGACCACGAAGGCGAGCGGGCTCGACGACAGCAGCATGCCGATATTGCCGATCGAGAGGATCGCGCCCGACCATAGCCCGAAGCGGCCTGCCGACAATTGCTTGGCGGCAAGGGTCATCGGGCACATCAGCATGCCCGAGGTGGCAACGCCGAGCAGCACCTGCCCGACTGCAAAGCTCGTAGGCCCGGTCGCAAACCCCGACGCGATGGCACCGATCACGGTTCCCGCGAGCAGGCTGAGCGCCACCGGCCGCACGCCGAAGCGATCCATCGCCGCGCCGACCGGGATCTGCGCCGCGGCAAAGGCGAAGGGATAGACCGAGGTGAGGCTGGCGAGCGCCTGCGGCTCCATGTCGAAATCCGCCGCCATCAGGTCGAGGCTGACGGCCGGAATGGTGCGCAACAAGGTCGAGAGCATGTGGCCGCAGGCCAGCGCAAGCAGCGCAAAGATCAGCGCGCGGGTGCCATCTCCCGCGTCTTTCGTGGCAGCGGTCGTCATGGGCGTCCCGTCCCGAGAAGATTTCGGATCGGCGTACATGATCGCGGGGCGGGCGCCAATGGCAGCAGCGGGACCCCCTCATTCCGGAATGTGGCTTCTCTGGATCTCCGCGCGAATGACCAGGTGCAGGCAGCCGGCAATCAGCATGACCCTTGCCGGGTGCCGGCCGTCACGACGGCGCGCTTGGCAGGCGTTCAGGCCGCGGACGGTTGTGAACCAGGACGGCCGCCAAGACGTTATGCTCGGGAAAACGTGGTATCCTGCGCAGCGGGAGGCGCCTTGATCTGCGGTGGCAGCGGCAATGTCCTCGTCCGAGAGCCCAAGTCAGACGACCAGTGACGCGGCCCGCCGAGAGCGGAGAAGGAGCAATTCCTTACTGTTGGTCCTCGCCGTTGGATTTCTTGTTTTTGGCGCCGCAGCGGGTGCACTCTATTATGCGTTGCGGCCGGACGTTCTCCGGATCGCCGTTGGACCGCCGGGCAGCGACGACTACAAAGTCATTCAGGCGATGGCCGATGCCTTCGGCAGCGAAAGCCGAACGATCAGGCTGGCTCCGATCAAAACCGAAGGGGCGGTGGAGTCTCTCGCCCTGCTTGGGGCTGGCAAGGCGGACCTTGCCGTCGGCCGCGGCGACCTTGAAATGCCCGCCGCGGCGCAGACCGTCGCTGTCTTGCGCAAGAACTTCGTTGTGCTGTGGGCGCCGTCTGGACTTGCCGGCAAGGGCTCGAAAAGAAAGAGCCCGCCGAAAATCAAGGAGGTCGCCGATCTCGCAGGGCGCCGTGTCGGCGTGATCGGGCGGACCCCGGCGAACGCCGCGTTGCTGCGCGTCATCCTGAGCGCCGCCGGAGTGCAGGCGGACAAGGTCGCGGTGACGCACTTTGGCACTGAACAGATCCAGGAGCTGGCGCGCGATCGCACCCTCGATGCATTCATGGCGGTCGGGCCGCTCGACAGCAAAATTACATCGGAGGCCGTCGTGGCAACGGCGCGGGCACGCGGCGAACCGAAGTTTCTCGCCATCGAGACATCGGAAGCGATCGCCCTGAAGTATCCCCGCTATGAATCCGAGGAGATTCCGCCCAGCGTCTTCAATGCGGATCCAGCTTGGCCGGATGACAAAGTTGAGACGGTCAGCGTCAGCCATCTCATCGTGGCGAGAAAGACCTTGTCCGAAACGACGGTCGCCGCCTTTTTCCGGCAGCTCTTTGCCGTTCGCCAGACGATTGCGCGGCTGGCCCCCGGGGCTGCACACATCGCCAAGCCGGACCTCGAGAAGGACACCGAACTTCAGGTCCATCGGGGAGCGGCGGCCGTCATTGACGGCAATGAACGCACCTTCCTCGACCGTTATGGCGACTACTTCTGGTTCGGGCTTCTGCTTCTCTCCGGAATCGGCTCGGCCGGCGCCTGGTTGCGTCGCTATTTGAACCGCGACGAAAGGGAGGACAACACCAGCCATCGCAAGAGAATCCTGGCCATGGTGTCCAGCGCGCGGACCGCGGAATCCAATCAGGAACTTCTGGCCCTGCAGCGCGAGGCCGACGCCATCATCGCTGAAACGCTGGAGTGCTACGATGACGGCGCTATCGAGGGTGAGGAGCTGGCGGCATTCGGGCTGGTGCTCGACCTCTTGAGCAATGCCATTGCCGAGAGGCGAGCCGCGTTGCAACGCGCCACCCTCGAAACCGTTCGCGGCGCGGTAGCGGGCCATGGCGTTACGCCGCGCGGATAAGGTCGGCCATCTCAACCCTGTCGTAGCTGGCTCCGCGGTGCCCGCGACGGCTGCCACCCGCCTCGCCGTACTCATCTCCGTTCGGGGGCCTTCAGTCGGCGGACGATAGGAACAAAAAAGACATCGTCGCTCTTACCTCGGTCAGGAGATCTATTCATGCTGTCCTCAAGACCGCCACGGCCCATCCGCACAACGCTCGATCTTGCGAACGCAGTGCAGGTCAAGTCCGTACGCAGGCGGCTTCGCATCTCCAATACCGATCTGGTCAGGATCGTCGACAAGATCGGCAACTCTCTAACGGCCATAGAGAAGGAAGTGGAGATCGAGAAGCTGACCGTTCAGCAGTGTAATGCCAAGGATACGCCCACGACCCTCGAATAAAATCCAAGTCATCAAGTCGAAAAGGAGAATTGCGAAGAACGGCCTGATCTAGCTCATAGGGCTCGTCGTTGTGATCGCGGCCATTCTTTCGTTCTTCGGCTTGCGATGACCGTCTCGGTCCTGCAGGCTGACGCACCGCCGATCCGGTGAAGTCATTCGCAATTTCGCGTGCAGCAAATGGATGATCCGCACCAGGTGAATACCATCATCGCCACGACGGTTTGCGCGTTCTTCAAGGGACATCCTGACGTCCAAATCGGAACCGAAGAAGCCAAGCTGCTGGCCAAGCAGATCACCGAAGCGCTGAACGAGGCTGGGCTGCAGATTGCTGCCGTCAATGAGATCACGCCGCGCTAGCGCGGACATCAATCCGCTTAAAGTCCCGATGGATCCAATCCGCCGAAATTGGCTCTCTGTGGACCCTCACCGTTCCTGCGTCCCGTTTGCGCCCGAGAACTGCACTTTCGGGTACTTCCCGAAGCGCCGACGAGGCAGACGCCGCGCAAGCGGATAAGCCGCGGCGCGGGCGGCCCGTCACAGGACCGTATCGCGAGATGACCGCCACCGGTAATCCTGGATCCCTCAAGCTCGCTTTGGTTGTTTATTCGTGGTACGCGTTGACGACCCGCGCGCTGATCTTCTGTTGCCGAAGCACGCTTCAGTTATGCGAGGGAGGCGAGAATGACGAGTACGGCCAGGCGCCGCTCTGGATGCACGCTCTCCGCACGCCTCCTGCTTGGAGTGGGCATATTGCTCACTGGCGTGCTTCCGGATCATGCGGAGGAGGCGCTAAACTCGCGCGGCGAGGTGCTCTACCGCACGCGCTGCGCATCGTGCCACGAGGGTGGCGTGGCACGCGCGCCTGACGCCAACGCGCTGTGGCAATTCAGGCCTGAGCGCATGAGCTTTGCCTTGATGTTCGGCATGATGAGCCAGCAGGGGCGCGACCTGAGCCAACGCGAAATTCAGACCATCGTTCGCTATCTCGTCGGGACAGCGCCGGAGCAGCAGCAACCACTGCCGGATTCCACGTGCGATGTGCGGGGCCCCGCGCTGGCGGACGCTTCGTTGCCGCGCTGGAACGGCTGGGGCGTCGACATCGCTCAACACCGGTTTCAACCCGCTGCCATGGCCCAGCTTTCGCCGGACGATGTTCCGCGTCTGAAGCTCAAATGGGCGTTCGGCTTTCCCGGCGATACCAGAGCCTACGCGCAGCCGACGGTTTGGGGCGGCCGGGTCTTCGTGGGCAGTGCGGGGGGCAAGGTCTATGCGCTGGATGCCAGACTTGGCTGCCAGCGCTGGGTGTTCGACGCCGGCTTCGGCGTACGCACCGCGATCACCATCGGCGAGGATGAGCGGGGCACGACCGCCTATTTCGGCGATCAACGCGGTGAAACTTATGCGCTCGATGCCGAGAGCGGAAAGCTGCTGTGGAGGCGACGTGTCGATGCGCATGCGGGGGCCGTGATCACGGGCGCGCCGACATTGGCCAATAATGTGCTTTATGTGCCAGTTTCCTCCGTCGAAGAGGTATTGGCGATCGATCCACGCTATTCTTGCTGCACCTTCCGCGGTCTGATCGCCGCGCTCGACGCCAGGACCGGCGAGGTGCTGTGGCGCGGCTATGTCAGCCCGCCGGCCCAGCCAATCCGCCTCAACGAGATCGGTGTCCAACTCTTCGGACCCTCTGGCGGCGCGATCTGGTCGTCGCCGACCGTCGACCTCAAGACAAGTCGGATCTATGCGACGACGGGCGACAGTTATCTGGACCCGGCTTCCACGACCTCCGACGCGTTTGTGGCCTTCGATCTGGGCACCGGACGGCTCGTCTGGTCGCGGCAGCTGACCGAGGGTGATGCCTACAACGTCGCGTGCAGCAGCCAGTATCGCGCTAACTGCCCCGGGACCAAGGGTCCCGATTTCGATTTCGGCTCCTCTCCGATGCTGGTCGATCTACCTGACGGACGTCGTGCGCTCATTGCCGGCCAGAAATCCGGCATGGTGTACGCGCTCGATCCGGACCGCGATGGTGCCATCATCTGGCAGCGCCGGGTGGGACTCGGCAGCACGCTCGGCGGCGTGCAATGGGGCTCGGCTGCGGATGATGCGAACGTCTATGTCGCGGTGTCGGATGTCGGCATGAAGGCCGTGCCGCCGGCCGCCGCCGGCGCGCAGAAATCGGTCTTCGGGATACCCATGAAGCTCGATCCAAGTCAGGGCGGCGGGCTGTATGCGATGACCCAGGCGACGGGCGAGATCGTCTGGCACGCGGCACATCCGGGCTGCGGTGATCGGCCGGGATGCAGCCCCGCGCAGTCGGCTGCGGTAACCGCCATTCCTGGTGTGGTGTTCTCCGGCGGACTGGACGGCCACCTGCGGGCCTATGCCGCCAAGAGCGGCGAGATCATCTGGGACGTCGACACCATGCGGGACTATGCGACCGTAAACGGCGTGTCGGCGCATGGCGGCTCGCTCGATGGACCGGGACCGGTGATCGCCGGGGGCATCCTCTACGTCAACTCGGGCTACACCAATTATGGTACCGCGCCCGGCAACGTGCTGCTCGCCTTCACCGTGGACGGACGCTAGGCGGGGAGTTTTCGCGCAACGCGGTTGGAATTCACGAGAAAGTCCGCTGTGCGCCGTAAGCAGAGCGAAGCGGACACGATTTACGCGCCGTAGCTCCGTTCGAACGTATCGACGTTCGTGGTCACGGCGCGCCACCAGTTCACCGGTTTCAGCTTCGCCGGCTCGCCCTCCCTGGCCGCGCTCAGCGCTTGGTCTGCGATCACGAACCAGGCGGTCTCCATCTTTCCGTGACGCAGCAGTCCGGTATAGGAGACGGCCCGGTCGCCCGTCGCAGACGAGCCCACCGCGACAAAGGCGATGCAATTGCCCTTGTGAAACCCGGTGATCGGCACCGCCTGCCCGTAAAAACCGCTGTCTTCGAGCGCGGTCTCGAAATTCCCCGCGATGCGGCCGTTCGCATCATCAGTGATGCGCAAGATGGAGCCGAATTGATTTCGCCAAGTGCCGACCCAAGCCATGTCGGATCCCATGTCGGTGCTCCTACGCTCGTCCATTCGGCGCCGCGCGCAGCCGGCGCAACCGATGCAGCTCGTTTGCTGCGTCCTGCATCAGGCCGCCCGCGGCCTTGCGTTCCGCACCGACGATGATGCCCGCCGCGAAAGCCTGGGCGCGGCGGTGCGCAGGCGGCGCCGTCAATGCAGCCTCCGTCGCCAGCTCGCAATGCGCCATGAAGTTGTTCAGCGATCCCAGCGCGGATTGAATCTGCTTCAGCCGGTCGGACAGGGCTGCGAGCTCGTTCTGGTCGCCATCGCTGTAGAGGCTCTCGAAGAAATCCACGGCGTAGCGAATCTTCTTGATCTTGATCCGCAGCTTGTGACGCTGCATCGGATCGAGATCGTTCAGGCGATTGCCCTGCTTGCGCGCCTTCCGGATGCGCCGATCGAGCATCTCCGCGGCGTAGGCGGGGATCGTGCGGTCGTCATCGGTGTGAGGCCGTCCGCCTTCGATCCACTCGATCACGTCGATCAGCAGGCGGCGGTAACGCCCCGACATCACGGCCTCGCGTGCGCGCTCGAATGCCGCCTGTCGTTGCCCGGAGAACCTCTTGCGGATCGCGCGGGCGCCGCGTCGCGGCACGTCCTGCTCGGTGATCGGCCGGATGCTCTCGTTCAGGAACACGTCGATTTCACGCGCAGGCGCCAGTTCGCCCGTGAGCCATTTCAGCTCGGCCTTGATCCGCGCAGTGCTCGCGCGCGGCAAGATATCGGCGAACAACGAGATGGCCGCCCGCAGGCGCCGCAGGCCGACGCGCATCTGATGGACCCCTTCGGCGTCCGTGTCACGCACCGGATCGGCATTCGCCGTGACCTGACGCAGCGTCGAATGCGCGATGATTCGGAAGGCCTCGCGCGGCGACAGCCCAGCCTTCAGCGCGATCGGTTCGGCGCGTTGCGCGCCGCCGCCACCGCCCGCGACGAGCAGATAACCTCGCTCGGCCTTCGAGCGCAGATCGAGCTCTGCCCCAGTGCTGCGCTCGACATCGCGGGCAAGGCGGAACAGGTCTGCAACATGGCCGGACTTCAGTTCCAGCTCCAGCTCGGCAACCGGCCGCGAATGGCGCCCGGCGCTGATGCGACCGCGGTCGACCGCAAGTTCAATCTGGCTCTTCCGGACGCGTCGGGCCTGCGCCATGCGATGAATGTCGGTCCGGAAGACCGGCTTTAGCTTGCGAGGGAGCTTTCGGGTCGCAAGGTCCTGGAGCGGCGTATGTCTCGTCTTGCTCAGGTCGGGGTTTGCACCGGAAACCTCGTGCTCCCATTCGCCCCGCGTCACGCTGCCCGCGCCGCCAGCTTTCACGGTCTGCACGTAGCGGCCCTCGATCTTGCGGACGCGCAACGTCACGCCATGGCGTTTGAGCTTATGCTTGGTCGTATCGTAATAGGTCGACGCGAGCGACTGTTCGCACTGGTCGCCGCGCCGCCCGCTCAAACGGCCGTTCCGCAACACTGACGACAAGTTTCGCGGCGCAACGCGGAATTTCAGTTCCGTTTCGGAGGTCATGGCGAATTCTTCCATTTGCGGAGTTCAAAGCGATGCCAGCGCGGGAAGTTCCGACGCCGCGAGCATTTGAATCCGGACGCTAACCTGACTTCAGCTCGGCCAGCAGCTTCCTTGTCTCACCCAGCAGCACCCGGATCGCGCGCTGCTCCGCTAGTCCGTCCTGTGCGAATGCGCCATGCTGCCGCGCATTCTGATTTCCCCTCGGCGCGCCCGATCCCCACGCGCCGCCGTGCATGCGGCAGCGGGCCTTGCCATGCAGCGCCGGCGCGCGGCAGACGGTGCCGCCGCGCGTCCGTGCGCCGCAGCGCGGGCTCGACTGCATGGCATCCGTGTTACGGACGTGATCGCGGCTCATGCGCTGGCGCCGTTCTCCGCCGTGGTCGTTTCTGCATTCGCAGTGGTATCCGTCGCGCTCGCTTCCGCCACGATGACGCTCGCATGCTGCGTGACGTTGCCCACGATGGCGCTACCGCCGTCCTGCACCGACACATTCTGCACCGTGATGGCGCGCTCGCCGCTGCTGCGGTGGCGGCTGAGCGCCTCGATCTGGGCTGCAAAAGTTCGGGCGAGCCGGGTCAATGCGCGGGTGATCCCTTCCTGCTGCTGAAGATGGTCGGTGAAGGCGAGGCGGCAGGCGGAGCGCATCGCCGCGACGTGGACGGACACCATCTGCGCCACCAGCATGGCCTCGACCGAATCCCTGGGTGCGATGCTCTTCATCATCGAGATCATGAAGGCGAGGTTGGCCTCATTGGGCTTCCGCTCGATCACGCTCGCCTTGAGCAATTGCTTGAGGATGCCGTGCAGCGCGTCGCGATCGACTGCGCCGAGCGCCTCGGCCAGCAGCCGTTCGCCAGTTTGCGCGTCGGGATGTTGGATCTCCAGGCGCCGTCGGGTGAGCTTGATCCGGGGCGTGGGTCTGCTGCGATCCGTTGCCGCGATCGGTGACATGCTGGTGCGATGGGGAAATGGCGTCATGTCCTAAGGTCCTTTGCTGGCGCTGGCGCGAGCGCTTGCGGCGCGAAGCCGGTCGCGCGCGTGCCGCGCGGTGATTGCGATTTTCAGATGTCGATGAAGGGCTTACGTGCAACCAGCTCGAGCCGCGCAGGGCTGAAATGGCCCTGGCGCTCACGGCCGTTGCGATCATGCCATTATGCCGGTGTTTTGCCCGACGTGTCAATTCGAGTTCGTAATACTAGAAATGTGCCTTGTCCTGCCCAAGTCGTTGTTTCGACAACGGTCGGCTACTGTGCATGGGGTTGTTTTCGCATTTTTTGTTGCGGAGCTGCTCTCTCGTGCCGCGCGGCGGAATGCCGGCGCGCAGACGCGATTGCGAATTTCGGCGCCGCCGCTCATCATGTCCCTCGAGCGCGCCGCGCCAACAAGCATGCACAAGCGGCGCGATGAGGTCTGGGGAAGGAACGAATGCAACGAACGCTTCGCCTGATGACGATTGTCGCCGGATTGTGCGTGACGACACAGGCGCTCGCGCAGAAATATCCGGCGCGGCCCATCAAGATCGCGGTCGGCTTCAGCGCCGGCGGCCCGGTCGACGTGGTCGCGCGCATCATCGGCGATCGCTTAAGCAACAAGCTCGGCCAGCCCTTCGTGGTCGAGAACCGCGCCGGCGCCAATGGCATGATCGCCGCCGAAGGCGTCGCGCGCGCGGACGCGGATGGCTACACCATTCTCGCCTGCAACTCGTCCACGATCACGCTCAATAAGACGCTGTTCAAAGATATCCGCTACGATCCGGAGAAGGACTTCGCGCCGCTCACGACCGTGGTCTCGGCGCCGCTGGTGCTCGTGGTCAATCCGGAGAATCCCAAGACCGCCGGCATCAAGACCGTGGCCGATCTCGTCGCCGCCGCGAAGGCCGCACCCGGCGCGCTCGCTTACGGCTCGGGCGGCAACGGCAATCTCGCCCATCTCGCCATGGAGCTGCTCAGCCAGAAGGCCGGCATCAAGCTGATCCACGTGCCTTATCGCGGCGGTTCGGCGTCCGAGGTCGGCCTGCTCGCGCAGGAGGTGCTGGCGGTGTTCGATCCGCTCTCCGCCGTGCCGCTGGTCAAGGCCGGCAAGTTGCGCGCGCTGGCGGTGTCGTCAGCCGAGCGGCTGCCGGCGCTGCCCGATGTGCCGACCGTTGCGGAAGCCGGCTATCCCGGCTTCGACATCTCGTTCTGGGTCGGCTTCTTCATGCCGAAGGCGACGCCGGCACCGATCCTGGAGACGCTGCACCGGGAGATCGTCACCGCTGCCAAGGATCCTGCGGTTGAGGAGAAGCTCGGCTCGCAGGGCGTGGTCAGCGTGCTCGGCCCGACTGAGTACGCCGCCAAGATCACGAAGGAAACGAAGGAGCTTGCCGAGGTCGTGGCCGCCGCGAACATCAAGGCGGAGTAGGAAAGTCTGCTTTGCTCGGAATAGCCGTCATCGCGACGCGCCTACTCGCCGCTGGCCAATCGCTCTAGCCGATCAAGCAGCGGGCGTTGTCCTGCATTGATCCTCTCCTGCGCCTCTTCAAGCGTGAACCATTCGGCACGGTCGACCTCCGGGAAGGTCTGCCGTTTGCCGCTGCGTGGCGGCCATTCGATCTCGAACGTGTTGCTGCGAATGTTGCTCGTATCGATGTCGAGCTCGGCAGCAAACGCGGTGACGAGCTTGCCGCCGCGCTGCTTGACCTCTCCAAGCGCGATCAGCGGCACGGACAGCTCAAGCTCAAGCTCAAGCTCTTCGGCAAACTCCCGCCGCGCGGCGATTTCCGCATCTTCTTCGTCCGCATATTCGCCCTTCGGGATCGACCATGCGCCGAGATCCTTGTTGCGCCAGAACGGCCCTCCAGGATGAACGAGGAGAACCTCGAGCCTGCGGCGCTTCCGATAGGCGATGATCCCGGCACTCTTCAATGGCATCGCAGGTTCCGTGCGGACACAGGGTCCATCCCCCTGTCCGGGAAAGTGGAACGGAGCGTTTTAGCGCTCGGGCGGCTCCAAAACTAGCCGGAAGGCCGTTCGCGTGATGCGAAGCGAACGGCGCGTGCCTTCGCGCTCTTTCCGGCCGCGCGTGCTGCAATCATGCTGCGCGCCTTGCCGTGAGCCGAAGTGTTCTTCCGGAGCATGGTTGCGAACCGCTTGCGGGCGCGGCTCGCCGTCAGTCGCGCGGCAAGCTGTTCTGCCTTGCGGATGATGGTCGTGACCGATGGCGTCAGGTTGACCGGAACCCAGGCAACATCCCTGGCTTTCGAGAGGCTGCCGATGCCTTCGCACGGCGCCTCGCGTGGCAGGTCGATCCGGATTGCGAGCGCTTCCGCGCGTTCGGTCCAGTCCTCGGCCTTGGTGCCGGTGATGATGCGGACATAGTCGCGCGTCTCGCGCGGCAGCTCGCTCTCCTTGGCAAGCCACTTCTGGATGCGGCCGGGACCTGCGTTGTAGGCGGCGGCGGCGAGGCCGAGATTGCCGAAATCGTCACGGAGCTTGCGCAGGAATTTTGCCGATGCCGGCAGCGCCTTCATGGGATCGAAGGGATCATCGAGCCCGGCCTCGGCCGCGGTCTCCGGCATGAACTGCGCGACGCCCTGCGCGCCGGCGTGGCTGACCTCGTTCGACTTGAAGCGGCTCTCCTGCCAGATCAGGCGCGCGAAGAACGGCACCGGAATGCCGCTGGCCTCGGCGGCTTCGCGAAGCGCGTGGCAGAACCGGTCTGTCGGTGAAACCGGACCCTCGGCGACGGTCTCTGCTGCGCGCGGCGGTTCGCCCTTCTCCTCAAGGGCCGCGTGTGCATTGGCGAGCTCGATGGCCTGCACGCTGGCGAGGAAGAGTTCGACCACCGGAACAAGTGGCGAGGCATGATTGTTCTGAAGAATAGTGGTGTCGAGTGTTGATGTTTGCCGGGACGCCGACGGATCGAGGTTGCACGTCAAAATCATGAACGCGGCGCAAGCCGCGACGACAAATCGCATTTGCTGGGGCAACCTCGAACTGTGGGATGTACGGCCAGCGATGCGCCGGCGATAAGGAGTTCTTAACCGCGCGATTGCGGCAAAGCTGCGGTCTCATGGGTTCCGTCGGTGTTACTACGGTGTTCCCAAAGAGAAACTCTCCGCGGTTTTGCGGATCACTTTGCGAACTGGGACGAGCGATCATGATGCGATGGATGCTTGGCGCGGTGATGTCGCTCTGGTTCTTCTGCCCGGCATTCGCGGGAAATCTCGACGCAGTGGCGGTGAATGATGCTGCGCGTCCCGAAAAGCAGCCGGCAACCGACAAGCTCAACGCTTCGGTGATGAAGCTTCAGATCTTGCTCGATCGTGCGCAATTCTCGCCCGGCCAGATCGACGGCAAGTTCGGCGAGAACGCGCAGAAGGCGATGAAGGCGTTCGCCGAGCAGAACGGGATCGCCTTCGACAAGACGATTGCCCCGGAACTGTGGGACCAGCTGAGCGCGGCGAGCGAAGGTCCTGTCGTCGTCGACTACAAGATCACCGATGCAGACGTGAAGGGGCCGTTCCTCAAGAGGCTGCCGGCCAAGCTCGACGAGATGAAGTCACTGCAGGCGCTGAGCTACACCAGTCCGCTCGAAGGACTCGCGGAAAAATTCCACATGAGCGAAGAGCTATTGAAGACGCTCAATCCAAGGAAGGCTTTCGACAAAGCCGGCGAGACGATCGTCGTGGCCAACGTTCCGGCGCGACGGGAGCTTCCGCGCATTGCGCGGGTCGAGATCGACAAGACGCGAGCGACGTTGAAGGCGTTCGACGGCTCCGGTCATCTCGTCGCGTTCTACCCGGCGACGATCGGCAGTCCGGATCGTCCGACGCCGATGGGGACGCTGAAGGTAACCGGCACCCACGAGCAGCCGACCTATCACTACAATCCCGAGTACAAGTTCAAGAGTGTCAAATCGAAGAGGCCGTTCGACATCAAGCCGGGGCCGAACAATCCGGTGGGTTCGTACTGGATCGGACTGTCGGCGCAGGGCTATGGCATTCATGGAACGGCGGAGCCCGACAGGGTCAGCAAGTCCGCGTCTCACGGCTGCATCAGGCTCACCAATTGGGATGCGCGTGTGCTCGGCGAGAACGTGAAGCGCGGCACACCCGTCGTCTTCCTCGATGCGCCGACGGATACCTCCTCGAGGCAGCAGGGCAAGACGGCCGGCAGCCGCGCCTCGAACTAGTCTTTGGGAAAATCCTTGCGCATCGCGATCTCGGTCAACGCTTGTTAGAGAACTCGTTCAAATCAGCCGGCAATGAAGGCGAGCAGGGTGCCGTTGGCCTTGGCCGGCGGCACGCAGATCGCAGCCCCGCTGCGCACAGCGACTGATCCCAGCGCCTTCTCGGTGGCCGCGAGATCGCCGCTGATGAGCACCAGCGCCGCGCCGCCGCGCTCTGAGAGGCGCGCGAGCGGCACGCCGGGATAGCGTTTGCCGAGCTGGTCCAGCGTCAGATAGACGAAGTCAGCGCGATCGCCGCCGGAGGGCACGGTGACCGCGCCGTCGGCATCCGTTTTCGGCTCGCGGTCGATCAGCCGGCCGAGATGCGCGGCCTCCTTCGCGGGCTCGGGCGTTGCGATCAGCGTCTGCTTGATCCGCCTGGCCGCATTGGCGTGCTTCATCAATTCGGGAATCCACACCGTCTCGCGAGTCTTGTGCTGGCAGGCGAAGATGCGCACGCCGCCGGGCGCTTCCGCGGTCGGCCACATGAAGGTACGGAATCTCGCCGCCGAGACCCTGCCATCAGGCAGCGTCACCGGCCGTTCGAAATCGGTCGGGCCGATCGGCGTCAGGCCCCGCGCACGGATCTCCTCGGCGCCGTCGGCGGCATCGACTGCGGTGAAGGCGATGCGTTCGAGGCCTTCGCCATGCTTGTCGAGGAAGGCGCGCGCCGGGGCATTGAGCTCGGTCGCAGCGAGCACGCCGAGGAGCTCCATATAGTCGGGGTCGAACATGATGGTGTAGTTGCCGGTGCCCATATGGATGCTGTGGGTGCCGCGCGGCGATACAGTGAAGCCGAGCTGCCGGTAATTCTCGGCAGCCTGGTCGAGGTTCTTCACCATGACCACGGCGTGGTCGATACCGATGACGTTCTTGAGGGCCACTGTTCTTTCCCCGCACATGCAACTGACTTTGGCCGCGACAGCGGCCACAGCTCCTGTCTACGCCGGATAGGCGCTCAAGTCATTTTCAATTCAGTGGGAGATGCGGAAATTTCATTCCGCGAAATGCTCTGCCGACGCGCGACGGCATCAGTGCGCCTGCTCGATATAGGCGGCGACGATGGCGCGCTCCTCGCTGGTCATCTCGGTGATGTTGCCGGGAGGCATCGCGTTGGACCAGGCTGCCACACGCCCGATCAGGCGGATGTTGCGATGGATGTGCTCGGGCGCGTCGAGCAATATGCCTTTCGGCGCAGTGACGATGCCGGCCCAGACCGGCTCGGCCGCGTGGCACATGCTGCAGCGGTTCATCACGATCTCCTCGACATTGGCGAGCGTCGGCCGTGCCGGCAGCGCGCTGATCTTGGCGTCGCGCGGTCCGGCGGCGGACAGGAAGAGAATCGCGATCACGCCGAGCGCTGCGACGCCCCACACCCACCACGGCGATTTGCGCCCCGCATGCCGCGCGTTGAAGAAATGGCGGATCACGGGACCGAGCGCCAGGATGATCGCGACGATGATCCAGTTGAAGCGCGTGGCGTAGAGCAGGGGATAGTGGTTGCTGATCATCAGCACAACCACGGGCAAGGTCAGATAGTTGTTGTGGACCGAGCGTTCCTTGCTGGCCTTGCCGAGTTTCGGGTCGGGCGCCTGGCCCGCGATCAGCCTGGCCACGATCTTCTTCTGGTTCGGGATGATCAGCGCGAAGACGTTGGCGACCATGATGGTACCGATGATCGCCCCGATCTGGTTGAAGGCGCCACGACCGCTCAGCACATGGGTGAAGGCGTAGGTCAGCGCGACCAGGAACAGATAGCCGCCGATGGCGAAGGGCAGCTCGCGCTGCGCAAGCCCGGTGCGGCACGCGGCCTCATAAAGCAGCCATGCCAGAGCGAGGCTAAAGAAGCTGAACAGGCCGGCCTGGAATGGCGTCAGGTCGAGGATGGACTTGTCGACCAGGAACAAATCGGCCTCGAGATAATACACCACCACCATCAGCGCGAAGCCGGACAGCCAGGTGGTATAGGCCTCCCATTTGAACCAGGTCAGTTCGTCCGGCATCTGGCGCGGTGCGACCAGATATTTCATGATCCGGTAGAAGCCGCCGCCATGGACCTGCCAGGCCTCGCCCTGCACGCCATCAGGCAGGTCGCTCGGTAGGTCGCTTTTGGGCCTGAGGCTGAGATCGAGGGCGATGAAATAGAAGGAACTGCCGATCCAGGCGATCGCGGCAACCACGTGCAGCCAGCGCAGCAGCAGGCTCGCCCATTCCGATATGATGGATCCCCACATGATCACCCCATCAGCCGCGACACCAATGCCGCAGCTTTGAACAACCGCCGGTCGCACCCCGCCAATGTGTCGCACCGATCAGCCGCATTTTCCAGTACGATGGGCCGCGGCTGATGCCCATCGTGCGGGCATAAGCTGACGTGGGATTCGGCAGACGCATGACCTGCCGCAGAACGTTTGCGGGGCGTCGCATATTGACGTTTGAGACGCGCAGGCCGGGAGGAAGACGTGAAGAACAGGATATGGTCCGTTGCGATGTCCGCGGGATGGCTGGTCGCGGCTGCGACCGGCGCACGAGGTGAGCCGGTGCTGCAGGGCAAGGACGCCTATGGCGATTGGCGGGCCGACAAGCCTGGCACGGTCAGGTTGATCCGACCACAGGATCTGGTCAGGCCCGGGGCGACGCGGTCGGTCGCGAGCTCGTCGCGTGTGGTGCCGCGTCCGCCCGAGGCTGCGCTCCAGGTGCCGGCCGGATTCAAGATCGAGCTGTTCGCCGAAGGCTTGCGCACGCCACGCGTCGTGCGAGTCGCGCCGAATGGCGATGTCTTCGTCGCGGAGACGCGGGCCGGCAACATCCGAGTGCTGCGCGCGGGCGATGGCGGCAAGGTGACCAACGACGTGTTTGCCGGCGGACTGAGGCAGCCGTTCGGCATCGCCTTTTTTCCGAACGGCGACAACCCGCAATGGGTCTATGTCGCCAACACCGATAGCGTCGTTCGCATTCCCTATCAGGCCGGCGATCTCAAGGCACGCGGCAAGGCGGAAACGATCGTGGCAAGCCTGCCGCATGATGGCGGCCATTCCACCCGCGACATCGTGTTCACGCCGGACAACAAGCGCATGCTGGTCTCGGTCGGCTCGCTCAGCAACGTCGCAGAGGGCATGGGCACGCCGCCGGGCGGGATGGAGGCGTGGTCAAAAGCGCAGCCGCTTGGCGCGGCCTGGGCCAGCGAGACCGAGCGCGCCGCTGTGCTGGTCTTCAATCCTGACGGTAAGGAGCGGAAGATCTACGCCACGGGCCTCCGCAACTGCGTCGGCCTCGCGATCCAGCCGCAGACCGGTCTGCCCTGGTGCTCGACCAACGAGCGCGACGGCCTCGGCGACGATCTGGTGCCCGATTACGTGACCAGCGTGAAGGAGGGCGGCTTCTACGGCTGGCCCTGGTTCTACATCGGCGGCAACGAAGACCCGCGCCACGCCGGCGCGCGGCCGGACCTCAAGGACAAGGCGATGGTCCCGGATGTGCTGATCCAGCCGCACTCGGCCTCGCTCGGCATGACCTTCTACCAGGGCGCGCAGTTTCCGCCCGAGTACCAGGGCGACGCCTTCGCCGCCCAGCACGGCTCCTGGAACAGGTCGAAGCGCACCGGCTACAAGGTGATCCGCATCAAGATGAAGGACGGCAAGCCGACCGGGGAGTACGAGGATTTCGTCACGGGGTTCGTGGTGAGCGATACCGAGGTGTGGGGACGGCCGGTGGGAGTGACCGTGGCGAAGGATGGATCGCTGCTGGTGTCGGAGGACGGCAATGGCACGATCTGGCGGGTGACGCGCGTGCCGCAATGACGCTGCACCCTCCCCTGGAGGGGGAGGGTCGGTCGCGCGCAGCGCGAGCGGGGGTGGGGTGATCTCTCCACTCGGGCAGGGTTCGATGCGGAGAGACCGTCACCCCACCCCGCTACGCATTGCGCTGCGCTTCATGCGTGGCGACCCTCCCCCTCCAGGGGAGGGTAAGTGCAGCGTCCCTTTGGCACTCACCCTCGCCGCACGCTCGCCCCACCATCCACTGGCAGTGTCACGCCCGTAATGAAGTTCGCTTCATCTGATGCCAGGAACAGCGCGGCATTGGCGACATCCCATCCGGTGCCCATCTTCTTGCGCAGCGGCACCTTGCTGTCGCGTTCGGCTTCGACTTCGGCGCGGGTCTTGTGCCATTCGCGGGCGCGGGTATCGACCGCCATCGGCGTGTTCATCAGGCCGGGCAGGATGACGTTGGCGCGGATGCCGTATTCGGCGTTCTGGTAGGCGAGCTGTTCGGTGAAGGCGATCATCGCCGACTTCGTCGCCTTGTAGGCGACATAAGGATAGGTCGTGATCGCGGCCATCGAGGAGATGTTGATGATGGCGCCGCCTCTCTGCGCGCGCATGATCGGGATCACCTCTTTCGCGGCGAGAATGCAGCTCTTCAGGTTGATGGCGACGACGCGGTCGAATGCCTCTTCGGTCAGCTGCAGCAATTCGGCATCGCCGCCCGAGAGACTGACGCCGACATTGTTGTGCAGCACGTCGATCCGGCCCCAGCGCGATTGCGCGTCCGCGACCATCGCCTTGATGTCGGCGGCTTTGGTCACGTCGGCCTTGAAGGCTGCGGCCGTGCCCTGCTCCGCGGTGATCATCGCAACCGTTTCCTGTGCCGATTCCAGCTGGTGATCGACGCACAAGACCTTGGCACCCTCGCGCGCGAAGGTGAGCGCGGTGGCGCGGCCATTGCCCATGCCCTCGCCGGGGCTCTGGCCGGCGCCGACGACGATCGCAACCTTGTCCTTCAAGCGCATCTCGGTTCACTCCAGGCTCGGTCTGTTCATTCAGTATTTTCGTGCAGATTAGCAATCGCCCCAATCGGAGAGAAGGGCGCGCCTCTGCGTTCATGTCATTGAGATCACATGGAATTGCATGTTGCGCCCGGCCCATCGCGCATAGCTGACCCTTCGCGGTTCAGGAACCGTTTTCAGGCAATCGCGTTTGTTGCGGAGCCTTTCCCGCGCTAGGCTCTGTCCCGGGGCTTCCCAACCGCCAGTGGCTTGCCGATGAATCTGTTCGATCCGCAAGGGCCTGTGGCTGCGGCCAACAGCACCATCCTGGTCGATTCCGTCTTCATCATGCTCGTGATCGTGGTGCCGACCATATTCGCGATCCTCGGCTTCGCGTTCTGGTTTCGCGCGTCCAATCCGAAAGCGCGTTTCCAGCCCGACTTCGTCTATTCCGGCCGTGTCGAGATGGTGGTGTGGGCGATTCCTGCGCTCACCGTTATCCTGCTCGGCGGTGTCGCCTGGATCGGCTCGCATCAGCTCGATCCCGCAGCGTCCGTCCCGGGCACCGGCAGCCCGGTGCGGATCCAGGCCGTCTCGCTCGACTGGAAATGGCTGTTCATCTATCCGGATCAGCGCATCGCCACCATCAACACGCTGACCGTTCCGGCCGGCGCCGAGCTGAATTTCCAGCTGACGTCGTCGAGCGTGATGAACACGTTCTTCATCCCGCAGCTGGGCAGCATGATCTACACCATGAACGGCATGGTGACGAAGCTGAACCTGCGCGCCGACAACGAGGGCAAGCTGCAGGGCCTGTCGGCGCATTTCTCCGGCGACGGCTTCCCCGACATGATGTTCGACGTCAACGTGATCTCGCCGCTCGCCTTTCCGGAGTGGGTGGCGACCACGGCGAAGACGGATGCCGTGCTGAATGCGGACAGTTACACAAAGCTGATGCAGCAAGGCATCGAGACGGGGCGGCCGACCTATCGGCTCGACGATCCGCGCCTGTTCGACCTGATCGCGACCCAGCACATCCCGCCGGGTCCTGGACCGGAGCTCGCATCCGAAGCGGGCCGGTCGCACAGTGGAGGCCACGATGCTCGGTAAGCTCGACTGGTCCGCCATTCCGTTCGATCAGCCGATTCCGCTCGTTGCGGGCGCTGTGGTGCTGGTCGCAATCCTGGGCGTGCTGGCCTGGGTCGTGATCAAGGGGCATCTCCCCTATCTCTGGAGCGAATGGATCACCAGCGTCGACCACAAGCGCATCGGGGTCATGTATGTGCTGCTGGCCTCGGTGATGCTGCTGCGCGGCGGCAGCGACGCCATTATGATGCGAATTCAGCAGGCCGTCGCCTACCAGTCGCAAGGCTATCTGCCGCCCGAGCACTACAACCAGATCTTTTCGGCGCACGGCACCATCATGATCTTCTTCGTGGCGATGCCGTTCGTGATCGGGCTGATGAACCTGATCGTGCCGCTCCAGCTCGGCGTGCGCGATGTCGCCTTCCCGACGCTCAATTCCGTCGGCTTCTGGCTGACCGCGACCGGCGCGCTGCTGGTCAATATCTCGCTCGTGGTCGGCGAATTCGCGCGCACGGGCTGGCTCGCCTTTCCACCGCTCTCGGAATTGTCCTACTCGCCCGGCGTCGGCGTCGACTACTACGCCTGGTCGCTGCAGATCTCCGGTGTCGGCACGCTGGTCGCCGGCATCAATCTCGTCACCACGGTGCTGAAGCTGCGCACCAAAGGCATGAACTATCTGCGCATGCCGATGTT
Organism: Bradyrhizobium sp. Rc2d; assembly: GCF_900099855.1. Taxonomy (NCBI): domain Bacteria; kingdom Pseudomonadati; phylum Pseudomonadota; class Alphaproteobacteria; order Hyphomicrobiales; family Nitrobacteraceae; genus Bradyrhizobium; species Bradyrhizobium sp. Rc2d. The sequence continues at coordinate 85,080 of NZ_FNCU01000033.1, forward strand.
CTGCTGGACCACGCTGGCCTCGAATCTCCTCATTGTCGCGGCGTTCCCGATCCTCACCGCCACGCTGGCGATGCTGCTGCTCGACCGCTACCTCGGCTTCCACTTCTTCACCAACGAGGCCGGCGGCAACGTCATGATGTTCATGAATTTGATCTGGGCCTGGGGCCATCCCGAGGTCTACATCCTGGTGCTGCCGGCCTTCGGCATCTTCTCCGAGGTGGTCTCGACCTTCTCCGGCAAGGCACTGTTCGGCTATCGCTCGATGGTGCTGGCCACCATGGCGATCTGCGTCATCTCCTTCATGGTGTGGCTGCACCATTTCTTCACGATGGGAGCGGGCCCCGACGTCAACGCCATCTTCGGCATCGCCAGCATGATCATCGCGGTGCCGACGGGGGTGAAGATCTACAACTGGCTGTTCACGATGTATGGCGGCCGCATTCGCTTCGCGACGCCGATGCTGTGGGCGGTCGGCTTCATGGTGACATTCATCGTCGGCGGATTGACGGGCGTCCTGCTCGCGGTGCCGCCGGCCGATTTCATGCTTCACAACAGCATGTTCCTGGTAGCGCACTTCCACAATGTCATCATCGGCGGCGTGCTGTTCGGCGCTTTCGCCGGCTTCGAATATTGGTTTCCGAAGGCGTTCGGTTTCCGCCTCGACGAACGCTGGGGCAAGGCAGCGTTCTGGTTCACCTTCCTCGGCTTCTTCATCACCTTCATGCCGCTCTATGTCGCCGGCATGCTCGGCATGACGCGGCGCATGCAGCATTATGACGTAGCGGCCTGGCGGCCCTGGATGCTGGTGGCGGCGGTCGGCATGGCGGTGCTGACGATCGGCGTGATCTGCCAGATCATGCAACTCGTCGTCAGCATCCGCGACCGCGAGGCCCTGCGCGACCGCACCGGCGATCCCTGGGACGGCCGCTCGCTGGAATGGGCGACCTCGTCGCCGCCGCCGGTGTTCAACTTCGCGTTCAATCCCGATGTGCGCGGCGAGGACGCTTATTGGGAGATGAAGGCCCATGCCAAGCAGCAGCTGCTCGAGCACGAAGAGCCGGAATATCAGGACATCGAGATGCCCAGGAATTCGCCGACCGGCTTTGTCTGCGCGTTCTTCGCCAGCATCATGGGCTTCGCGCTGATCTGGCACATCTGGTGGATGGTGATTTTGGGCGGCTTAGGTGCCTTCGCGACCTTCGTCGTGTTCGCCTGGCGCGACCATGACGAATACGTCATCCCGGCCGATCGGGTTGCCCGTATCGACCGCGTCAATCTGGAGGAACGGCGCAGGCTCGTCAGCATGGCGGGGGCAGTCTGATGTCGATGACCGCGACCGCTGGCCACGCCCATGCCGATCCCCATCACATCGGTGTCGTCATCGAGCATACCGGACCCGCGCCGAAGCGGATCGTGACCGCCTACGGCTTCTGGATCTTCCTGCTCTCCGACATCGTGATGTTCTCCTGTTTCTTTGCGGCCTACGCCGTGCTGGCCGGCCAGACCGCCGGCGGCCCGAAGGGCTCGGAGATCTTCGACCAGAGGAACGTCGCGATCGAGACGGTCTGCCTGTTGCTGTCGAGCTTTACCTGCGGCATGGCCAGCATTGCCGCCGACGTGCGCAACCGGTTCTGGTTCTATCTCGGCATGGCCGTGACCTGCGTGCTCGGCCTCATATTCCTCACCATCGAGTTCCGCGAATTCGCCGGCCTCGTCGCCCGTGGCTATGGCCCCTCGCGCAGCGCGTTCCTGACCGCGTTCTTCTCGCTGGTCGGATGCCATGGCCTCCACGTCTCGGCCGGCGTGTTGTGGCTGCTCACCATGATGGCGCAGGTGTTCGCCAAGGGCTTTCGTGCCGACATCCAGCGGCGGATGATGTGCTTTGCGCTGTTCTGGCACGCGCTCGACATCATCTGGGTCGCCGTGTTTTCCGTGGTCTACCTGCTTGGGAGTGCGCCATGAGCGATCAGACGCATGAGTTGGTCAAACACGACCTCGCGCCGGGCGAGGAAGAGCAACACAGTGTCGGCGTCCGCATCCTCGGTTACGTTGTCGGTCTTGTCCTGGCCCTGCTGCTCACGGCGACGTCGTTCTTCATCGCCGGCACCGATCTGGTCTGGCAGCCGTCCATCCCCGTTGCGCTGATCGTGCTCGCGATCGCGCAAATGGGCGTGCATCTCGTGTTCTTCCTGCACATCACCACCGGCCCCGACAATACCAACAACGTGCTGGCGCTCGCCTTCGGGCTGCTGGTGGTCTTCTTGGTGGTCGGCGGCACCGTCTGGATCATGGCGCATCTGAACGCCAACATGCCGCCGATGGACCAGATCATGCAGATGCGCGGTTAGGGCGCTATCGCCTTACTGAATTTGGCTCGACCGGTTGCCGGGGGTCACCTCTCCCCAGCGGGGAGAGGTCGGATTGCGTAGCAATCCGGGTGAGGGGCCGCGGTACTCAGTGAGGCCTGATCCCCTCACCCGGATCGCATCTTTCGATGCGATCCGACCTCTCCCGCGGGAGAGGTGAACCCGGAGCTCGCATCGATTCAACCAAGGCTCATCCTGCTTTGGCGTCGCTCCAAAAAAGAAGAGCCGCTTGTGATGACAAGCGGCCCAAGTCTAGGGAGGAAACGCCCGAGCAAGGCAATCGGGCCGAAGCCGGATCGCTGCCAAGGAAACGCTCGCGCAAGGCGCTTGCGTACCCATACAAATGGCGCAACCCCCGATCGAGTTCAATTCCGGATCAATACGGTCTCGGACTACTACTCACGGATGTGTGAAGGAATTTTTCACTTCGGCCGACGGCAGTTGTAGGCCCTGCGGAAGCCGGCGGCCTGCGCGTCATCCTCCGAGCAGAACCAGCGGTCGGGCTTGGTGGTCGCCGGATAGCTCGGGCAGCCCCGCAAATGATAGATGCCGATATTGCCGGTGACGCGTGCGCGCACCGCGAGCTTGCCCTTGATGCTGCAACTCGGCGGCATCGTCAGCTCTTCCGGGAACAGCACGGCGCGGATTTCCTTGTCGCGGTCTGGGCGGCACGCGGCGCCGAGGAGCGCGCCGTCCTTCTTGCCGCTACGAAAATCTTGCGGTGCAACAAAGCAGCCTTTCCAGATCCCGACCGCCGCCGTCTTGGCCTCGGTGGCCGCGGGCTTGACGTTGGCCTTGATCGGCTCGCGCGCGAGGGCAAAGCCGAGCTTGATCAGTTGTTCGTTCAAGCTGGCCTTGTCGCCCTCGGCCGTGCAGATGGCGCGGTGCCGCTTGCCGAAACTTTTCTCCGGCCCGACATCGTCGCAGCGCACCGTCCGTTTGCCGATCAGCTTCGTCAGTTGGTCACGAGCCTCGATGCCGCAGGTCCAGGAATCGGCGTGATCGTCGATGCAGACCTGGTCCAGCTCGGGCGCGTCGACGCCGTCGAGCCGGTAGGTGACGTCGCCGAGCTGGATCGAGTTGCCGTCGCGCACCGTCGCGGCGGCAGTCAGCGCGGAGACCGGCCCGGATGAGGCCAGAAATCCGGACAGGGCAAAGAATGAAACGAGCGCAAAAGCGCGGGCGGGGGCAAAGAAATTTCGGAAGGACATACGATCTCGCTATCGATAGCTCGTGCGTCCTGTTCCTAGCATCCGGATGTGGCGATACCAATGGTCTGCGCCCTGCGAAGTGCGACATTCCGGCCTCGCGGCTTTACTCAGCCATTGCTCTGATCCTATCGTTCGCGGGCCTTGCGGACTGCAGAGGCCGAATCGCCCGGAAGCGGCGAGGGGGAGGACAAGGTTGCAATGAAAGACCCCGTGGACGTCCTGATCATCGGCGCCGGCGCTTCCGGCGCGGCGGCGGCGTGGTCGCTGGCCGAGACCAAGATGCACATTCTCTGCCTGGAGCAGGGCGGCTGGATGAACCCGGCGGAATATCCCAGCACGGGCCGCGACTGGGAGGCCAAGTTCTACGGCGAATGGTCATCGAGCCCCAACGTTCGCGGCCGGCCCGAGGACTACCCGATCAACGACGACAATTCGCCGATCAAGGTCGTCAACTACAACGCGGTCGGCGGCTCGACGGTGATGTACACTGCGCACTGGCCGCGGCTGCATCCGTCCGATTTCAAGGTGAAGACGCTCGACGGCGTCGCCGACGACTGGCCGATCGACTACGACGCGCTGGCCCCGTTCTTCGAGGAGAACGACCGGATGATGGGTACGTCGGGCCTGTCAGGCGATCCGCTTTCGCCGCTGACGCATCCGCCGATGCCGCAACAGCCGCTCGGATTGTCCGGCGCCATCATCGCCAAGGCCATGAACGATCGCGGCTGGCACTGGTGGCCGTCGGACACGACGGTCGCGACCATGGATTATGAGGGTCGGGCGCGCTGCATCAACCTCGGCCATTGCACGCCGGCCTGCGCGCAAGGCGCAAAGTCTTCTACCGACATCACCTATTGGCCGCATGCGATCCGCGCCGGGGTCGAGCTGCGCACCCATTGCCGGGTGCGCGAGATCACCACCGACGAGAACGGCATGGCTTCGGGCGTAGTCTACTACGACAAGGATGGTGTCGAGCAGTTTCAGCCCGCCCACGTCGTCATCATCGCCTGCAACGGCGTCGGCACGCCGCGACTGCTGCTGAACTCGGCCTCGGGGCGCTTTCCGAACGGCCTTGCCAATTCGTCCGGCCTCGTCGGCAAGAACCTGATGTTCCATCCCTATGCGCAGATCTACGGCTATGTGAAGGAGCCGACGGATTCCAACCGCGCGCCGCCGACCTGCCTGTGGAGCAAGCAGTGGTATGACACGGACCTGTCGCGCGGCTTCGTGCGCGGCTACGGCGTGCAATTCGTGCGCGGGGCAGGGCCGGTGTTCGAGGCCGTCGTCAGCGAGCAGAAGGGCATTTTGCCCTGGGGCGCCGACCATCACCGCGTGTTCCGCAAGCTCAACGGCCATCGGCTGGGTTTCTCCGCGATCTGCGAGGACCTGCCGGAACAGCACAACCGCGTCACGCTCGATCCTGTGCTGAAGGACAGCCACGGCATTCCGGCGCCGAAGATCGACTATACGATCAGCGAGAACAGCCGGAAGATGATGGAGCATGCGCTCGCCCGCGGCCGCGAGGTTCTCGAAACGGCGGGGGCGACCGACATCTGCATCAACTCGCCGATTCCGTGGGGCGGCTGGCACCTGCTCGGCACCGCGCGCATGGGCACCGATCCCGAAGGCTCCGTCGTCAACGAATGGGGTCGCTCGCACGACGTCAAGAACCTCTTCATCGTCGACGGCAGCATCTTCGTCACCTCGGGCGGGGTGAACCCGACGTCCACCATCCAGGCCCTCGCGCTCTACATCGCCGACCAGATGAAGCAGCGCCTCGCCAATTTGTTCGACTAGAGATGATGATTGCACTCAGCTCGCCGCGGACTCGCTGCACCTCTCGCGCTTGCGAGAACTTTGCATAATCGGCGAATCTGCGATTCCCTGGACCGGTTGGAGGGGACGGGAATGGCATATCGGCAGGTGGGGCAACCGAGCTTTGCGGACGCGCTGGTGTCGCGGCAGGGGAAAGCCAATCCGGTACTAAGGCGGATTGGCGAACTGGTCGATTGGGCAGCAGTGGAGCGCGTGCTGCGCGGCCTGCCGGAACCGGAGCGCGGGGCGCCGGCTTATCCGCGGCTGCTGATGTTCAAGGCGCTGCTGCTGCAGCAATGGTATGGACTGTCCGATCCGGAGCTTGAAGAGGCGCTGGATGACCGTGCTT
>NZ_FNCU01000036.1:0-82136 GCF_900099855.1 Bradyrhizobium sp. Rc2d
CTAGAGCATGTTGGGCTCGAATTGAATCGCAGGGATTCCCAAAGGGAGCGAACCGTGATTCATCCTTGAGGCCGGGAGGAGGCCGGCAGGGATGGCGCATGGAGAGGCTCTTCGCATTCGGGTGATCAAGGCCGTCGTTGAGGATGGCCTTTCGCGGAACGAGGCGGCCCGGATATTCCGGGTCGGGATCGCGAGCGCGATCCGCTGGGTGAAGGCGTTCGAGGAAACGCAGCGCACGGCGGCTTTGCCGACCGGCGGTGATCGGCGTTCTGTGCTGAAGCCGCATCGGGACTGGCTCTTGGAACTTCGGCGCAAAGAGAACGATCTGACGCTCGATGCGATCGCCGAGCGACTGCTTCGCAGGCATGGCGTCGAAGCCGACAAGTCGATGCTGTCGCGCTTCTTTGCCGGTGAGGGCATTAGCTTCAAAAAAAACCGTGCACGCCAGCGAACAGGATCGTCCCGACGTCGTTGAGCGCCGACAAGCGTGGCGGTGCGCGCAAACCAGCCTTGGCGGTCGGCTCATCTTCCTCGACGAGACCTGGACGACGACGGCGATGACGCGTCGTTACGCCTGGGCCAATGTCGGCACACGCGCCTTGGGCCATGCGCCGCACGGACATTGGAAGACGACGACGTTCCTTGCCGGCCTGACCTGCGAGGGGCTGATAGCGCCGTTTGTGCTCGACGGGCCGATCAACGCCGAGTGCTTCTTCGCCTATGTCGAGCAAATCCTCGTCCCCACCCTGCGCGAAGGCGACACGGTGATCCTCGACAATTTGTCGAGCCATAAGAATGAAGCGGCCGCGCGTCTCATCGCCGGTGCCGGTGCGCGGCTTCTGTTCCTGCCGCCCTACAGCCCCGATCTCAATCCGATCGAGATGGCCTTCGCCAAACTCAAGGAACTGTTGCGACAAGCCCAAGCTCGAACCGTCGATGCCCTCTGGGACCTCATCGGCCGCACTCTCAGCCTCTTTACCCCTGTCGAATGCGCCAACTACATCCGTCATTGCGGGTATAATCCGCTTTGATCGCAACTCGCTCTAGGCCGGCATGACTCACCCCGCGCGTTTGACACGTCGGGCAAAACAGGCGCAGGATGACACCATCGCCGATTGTGATTTCGCGGGCAGGCTCAGCGCGGCCGGCTGCGTTCGATGATCTCGGCGGCCCCCCTGGCCAACAGATCCAACGCCACAGCACGGCCGAGCTCGCGCGGACGATTGGCGGGGCCTGAGCGCGAGGCCTCGATGATGGTATTGCCGGAGAGGTCGAGCACAGATGCGGACAGCGACATCTGATCGCCGGCAATGGTCGAGAACCCCGCCACCGGCGAATTGCAGTGGCCGTTGAGCACCCACAGCACTTCGCGCTCGGCATCGGCACAGGCATGCGCGGCGGGATCGTCGATCGATGAAAGGATCTGCCGCGTCTGCCAGTCCTGCGCCGCGCATTCGACCGCGACGATGCCCTGACCCGCCGCAGGCAGCATCTCCGCCGCGGTGAATTCGTAGGCGATGCGGCTGGAAAGACCGACGCGGTCGAGGCCCGACCGCGCCATGATCAGTGCATCGGCCGGCCCCACCGCGCCGCCATCCGGCAGGCGCTGCTTCTCGCCATTGTCGAGCTTGCGCACGCGCGTGTCGGCGGCGCCGCGGAAGTGGATCACCTCCACCTCCGGAAACAGGCGCCGCGCATAGGCGGCCCGGCGGACGGCGTTGGTCCCGATCTTGAAACCCTTGCCGCGGGACTGGCGCAGCGCCTCCAGCGTCACGCCGCCGCGCAGCACCAGCGCGTCACTGGGCGGATCGCGCGACAAGGTGGCGCCGATGACAAGGCCGGGCGTGTCCTCGTTGCCCGGCATGTCCTTCAGCGAATGCATCGCCGCCTGGAGCTCGCCCGACAGGACGGCGGCGCGGATCTGCGCCACGAAGGCGCCGCCCTTGCCGCCGTGCGGCAGAAGCTTGCTGGTCTGGTCGAGATCGCCCGTGGTGTCGAACTTGACGATCTCGATGTCCAGATCGGGCACAGCGGCGGTCAGGCGGCGTGCAATCTCTTCCGTCTGTGCCAGCGCCATCGCGCTCTTGCGGGTGCCGATCTTGAATCGCGTAGCCAAGTCCTTATCCTTTCGAGACGCGTCATTTTGTTTGAGCATGATCTTATCGGAAAACCGGTTCCCACTTTTCCGGATCATGCTCTAACGCGCATCCTCCAATATCATGTCGGAGGCCTTTTCGGCGATCATGATGATCGGCGCGTTGGTGTTCCCCGACACGAGGTCCGGCATGACCGAGCCGTCGACCACGCGAAGGCCGTCGAGCCCCCTCACCTTCAGCCGCTGGTCGACCACCGCGAGCGCGTCATTGCCCATACGACAGGTCGAGGTCGGATGGTAGATGGTGCTGCCGCGCTCGCGGCAATAATCGAGCAACTCGGCGTCCGTGGATACCTTCGCGCCGGGATCGTACTCATTGACCACGAACGGCTTCATCGCCGGCGCGTTCAATATCTTGCGCAGGATCTTCAGGCCCTCGACATTGGTGCTGCGGTCGGTCTCGGTCGACATGTAGTTGATGCGGATCTCGGGTGGCACGGTCGGGTCGGCACTTTTGATGCGCAAGGTTCCGCGGCTTTCGGGCCGGAGCTGGCACACGGAGGCGGTGAAGCCGGAGAAATCGTGCAGTTTCTCGCCCATCTTGTCGGTCGAGAACGGCAGGAAGTGCACCTGGATGTCGGGTGACGCCAGCCGCGGGCTGGTCTTGAAGAACGCACCCGCCGTGCCCGCGGCGATCGTCAGCCAGCCCTTCCGGAACAGCGCATAGCGCGCCCCAGCCATCGTGCGGCGGAGCGGATGATTGATCGTGTCGTTCAGCGTGATCTTCTGCGAGCAACGCATCACGATGCGGACCTGCATGTGGTCCTGGAGGTCATGGCCGACACCGGGAGCATCGAGCACGATGTCTATGCCGTGCTTGCGCAAGAGATCGGCGGGACCGACGCCGGAGAGCTGAAGCAGTTGCGGCGAGTTGTAGGCTCCGCTCGACAGCACGATTTCCTTGCGGGCCCGCGCGCGGCGCAAGGCCGCGCCTTGCCGGTATTCGACGCCGACGGCGCGGCGCCCTTCGAACAGGACGCGCTGGGCGAGTGCGGAGGTCTCGATCTTGAGATTGCTGCGGGTCTTCGCCGGGCCGAGATAGGCCACCGCCGTCGAGGCGCGCCGGCCGTTGCGCGTCGTGGTCTGGAACAGGCCGACGCCTTCCTGCGTGGCGCCATTGAAGTCAGGGTTGTAGGGCAGACCGGTCTCGACCGCAGCGTCGATGAAGGCTTTCGACAGCGGATCGGTCACGATCATGTTGGAGACCGGCAGCGGCCCGCCGCTGCCGTGATATTGATCGGCGCCGCGGGATTGGTTCTCGGCCTTCTTGAAGTAGGGCAACACGTCGTCATAGCCCCAGCCGGTGTTGCCGAGCTGGCGCCAGCGGTCATAGTCCTCGTGCTGGCCGCGGACATAGAGCAGGCCGTTGATCGAGCTCGAGCCGCCCAGCGTCTTGCCGCGCGGCTGGAACACCTGCCGTCCCTTCAGCTCGGGCTCCGGCTCGGTCTGATACATCCAGTTGACCGTCTTCTCCTTGAACAGCTTGCCGTAGCCGAGCGGGACGTGGATCCAGATGTTGGAATCCTTCGGGCCGGCCTCGAGCAGCAGCACGCTGTGCTTGCCATTCGCAGAGAGCCTGTTGGCGAGCACGCAGCCGGCGGAGCCGGCACCGACGATGATGTAGTCGAATTCGGGATCGGACGGCGCGAGCGAGGAATTTGCGTTCATGCGCTACTGTTCTTTTTGTTGGTGTTGGCGTTTCCAGTTTCGTCACTTAGAGCAGGCTAAATTCGATCAGCGATGCGAGCTTCACCTCTCCCCGACGGGGAGAGGTCGGATTGCGCTCGGCGATGCGAAGCATCGTCCGTAGCAATCCGGGTGAGGGGCCGCAACGGCGAGTGAGACTGTAACCCCTCACCCGGATTGCATCTTCGATGCAATCCGACCTCTCCCTACGGGAGAGGTGAATCCGAGTTCTTGGCTCGCATCGCCTACAAAACTGATCTCGCATTAGCACAATCATGCACGCAGGCGCAGCGCCTCGACCAGCGACCTGAACGCACGGGCATATTCCCCGCCCGCCCTTGCGATATCGGCGCGCCCGGCGCAGGCGACCGCGGCTTCCGTGACGGCGCCGAGCAGCAGCCGTGCCAGCGGCTCGACGGGCTGGCGCGCGATCAGGCCGGCCTCCATCGCCGCCGCGATCGCGCGCGGCAGCTTGCCGCCAAAGTGCTTGGCGTCGATCTCGCGCCAGCGTTCCCAGCCGAGCACGGCGGGCCCGTCACGCAGGATGATCTGCTCGGTGGGGCCCTTTGCCGTCGCCGCAAAGTAATGCTGGATGCCGGCGACCATGGCGGCGAGAACGTCCTTCTCGGCGCGCGCGGCGCTGTCGATCTCGACGACGAGATCGCGCGAGACCTGGTCGAACACGGCTTCGAACACCGCCTCCTTGGTCTTGAAGTGATGATAGACCGCGCCCTTGGCAATGCGGGCGGCCTCGGCGATCTCATCCATGGTGGTGGCGGCGAATCCTTGTGTCCCGAACAGGCGGCGTGCCGCCGTCAGGATCGCTTCCATCGTCGCCGCGCGCCGTTCCGCCTGCTTCGCCATGTGCCTCGTCGAGGTCCACCTCTCCCCGACGGGGAGAGGTGTTCTGAGTTCTCGGCTCGCATCGATTCAACTCACTCTCGCTTTAATCCAATCGAGCACCGGTGGCCAGTTGACTTTTCGACCACCGGTCGGTATTTACCGACTATCAGTCGGTTTTAATTGCGAGGTGTTCCATGCCGAGCCGTGACATTGTCGAAGCGTTTGCGCGGCGGCTGGAAGCCGGAGACTTCATCGGCGCCATCGAACAGTTCTGCACGCCTGATGCCGTGACCTACGAGAACAACGCCACCCCAACGGTCGGACGCGACAAGCTCGTCGCCAAGGAACGCGGCGTGCTGGCGGCGTCCAAGGACGTCAAGGCCGTGCGTATCGGGCCGAGCCTGATCGAGGGCGACCACGTCGCGACCCGCTGGGTCTTCAGCTTCACCAATGCCGAGGGCGTCACGCGGACACTGGACGAGATCGCGTGGCAGACCTGGCGGGGCGACCAGCTGGTCGAGGAACGGTTTTATTATGACCCGAAGCAACTGGGGCGGTGATACACCTCCCTCTCGCCCTACCACCGCTGTCATCGCCCGCGAAGGCGGGGCGATCCAGTACGCCGCGGCGGCTGTGATGGGTCGAGGGGCCGCGGCGTACTGGATGCCCCGCCTGCGCGGGGCATGACAGCGGAGTTAGGGGCGAACTTTTCCTGCCATCACGCATTTGTATCGATTTGTTATCGATACCTTCGTTTGAACACGTAGAAGTGCTCACTCCGATTGCGGCAGCTAGGGATAATTCATAGTTCGTCAAAGGTTTGCAGCGAATTTTCCGCTTCTAGCCGGACAATCGGCCGATGCTGCTAGGCTCTGGAATGCGGACTCAAACGACCAGCTATTTCGCGCGGCTGTTCGCCGGCGATCTGTCGGCCTTTGGCGGTCCCGCAACCGACGAGGCCGTGGCCGGCCATATCCGGGCCGAGCAGATGTCGCTGGTGCTCGGCTATTCGGTCGGCATCATGCTTGCCAATGCCTGCAACGCCATTGTGCTGGCCATCGCGCTGTGGCAGTCGCCGGACAGGATGCCCGCCCTGATCTGGGCGGCCGCAGTTGCCAGCGCCGCGATCGGGTTCGGCGTGCAATCCCACGCCGCGCGCCGCATCACCAAACCGCAATTCGTCTCGCGCCGCGCCATGCACCGGCTGGTGCGCAACGCCTTCATCCTTGGCGCGGCCTGGGGCATCGTCCCGGTCGCCTTCTTCGGCGATGCTTCGACCGGCGGCCAGCTCGTCATCACCTGCCTCTGCTCGGGCATGCTGGCCGGCGGCGCGCTGGCCTTCGCCACGATCCCGATCGCGGCCATCGCGTTCACGGCGCCCATCTTCCTCGGCATCGCCATCTGCCTCGGCAGGAACGGCGATCTCGCCTTCCTGCTGATCGCCTTCCTGGTCGTGGTCTACGGAAGCGTGCTGCTGCGCGGCGTGTTCGTCAATTCGTTCGCGTTCGCGCGGCGCGTGATACGGCAGATCGAGGCGGAGCGCACGGTGCGGCAGGATCCCCTCACCCATTTGCCCAACCGCGTCGCCTTCAACGAAACGCTCGATGCCGCGCTCAAACGACTGGCATTGTCCGGTGAGGAATTCGCGGTGCTGCTGCTCGACCTCGACCGCTTCAAGGAGGTCAACGACCAGTTCGGTCATCCCGCCGGCGACGAATTCCTGGTCCAGGTCGCAAGCCGCCTGCAACGCTGCACGCGCGCGGCCGAGCATGTCGCGCGCATCGGCGGCGACGAGTTCGCGCTGGTCATGAACAATCTGGCGCGGCCGGAAGATGCGCTCGAGATCGCCGAGCGCTTCGTTGCTGCCTTCACCGAGCCGTTCCAGATCGAGGGCCGCCAGATCGTCGGCGCGACCAGCGTCGGCATCGTGCTGGCGCCGCGCGACGGCACCATGCCGCTTGACGTCATGAAGAATGCCGATGCCGCGCTCTATCGCGCCAAGAAGGCGGGAGCCGGCACGGTCTGCTTTTTCGAGACCAGCGACGACAGGGTGTCGCGCGACCGCAAGGCGCTGCAATCGGACCTCGCGGGCGCGATCGCGAGGGACGAGCTGTTCCTGGTGTTCCAACCGTTCCTCGATCTCGGCGACAACCGCATCACCGGATTCGAGGCGCTGCTGCGGTGGCAGCATCCCGCGCGCGGGCTGGTGCCGCCGAGCGAATTCATCCCGATCGCCGAGGAGACCGGGCTGATCCACGAGATCGGCGAATGGGTCATCCGCCGCGCCTGCGCGACGGTGGCGCAATGGCCGGACGAGATCAGGGTCGCCGTGAATTTCTCCGCGGCGCAATTTCACAACACCGGCGTCCTCCAGACCATCGTGCAGGCGCTTGCCGATGCGAAGGTCTCACCCAGCCGGCTCGAGATCGAGATCACGGAATCGATGCTGCTGTCGAAATACGGCTCGGCCGCATCGGTCCTGAATGCGCTGCTGGAGCTCGGCGTCACCGTAGCGCTCGACGATTTCGGGACGGGCTTCTCCTCGCTCACCTATTTGCGCAAGCTGCCGTTCAGCCGCATCAAGATCGACCAGTCCTTCATCAGCGACGTGTTGGTGCAGCCGGACTGCGCCGCCATCGTGAAGTCGGTGATCTCGCTCGCGCGGGACCTGCGCATCGGCGTCGTCGCCGAAGGCGTCGAGACGACAGACCAGCTCGAATATCTGCGCCAGATCAGTTGCGACGAGGTGCAGGGCTATCTGATCAGCCGGCCGGTGGCGGCCGATGCCGTGCTGGCGCTGCTGGACGCGAAGAAGTATCGGGCGACTTACGCGGCGTAGGTGGAAATTATAGTGGGCCTGAGAGCCGGCGATGAGCCCCCTCTCCCGCTTGCGGGAGAGGGCTGGGGAGAGGGTCTCTCCACGGAGGGACTCCCCAAGAGGAGAGAGCCCTCACCCGGCGCTTCGCGCCGACCTCTCCCGCAAGCGGGCGAGGTGGAGCCCTGGGCGCCGTCCATTCCTCCGAACAGACTCCCGCTCCGGGCTCGCCTCACATCGCATCCGCGCGCAGCAGCGTGTCCACCGTGATCGTGCCCCGCGCGCGGGAGACGCAGGCGCAGATCTTCTGGTTGCTCTGCTTCTGGTGGTCGCTGAAAAAGACGTCGCGATGATCGATCTCGCCGTCGACCTCGACGACGTCGATGGCGCAGAGACCGCACTCGCCGCGCTTGCAGTCGTACATCACGTCGTGGCCGCTGGCGTTGAGCACGTCAAGCATCGAGCGTTCGCGTGGAATCTCGAGCTCGACATTCGAGCCCTTCAAGCGCACCCGGAACGTCTCGGTCGGCAGCGTGCCGCTGGAGCCGAACGTCTCGTAGCGGAGATCTGAAAGCGGATGGCCGGCGCCGATCCAGGCATGGCGCGCGGCATCGAGCATGCGCATCGGGCCGCAGAACAGCGCGAGCGTGCCTTGGGGAAGCGAGGCGAACAGGGCGTCGAGATCGAGGCGCTTGCCTTCGTCGCTGGCATGAACGACCAGGCGATCGCCGAGCAGCGCGGCGAGATCGTCGAGATAGGCGGCTTCGCTGCGCGAACGCACGGCATAGTGCAGCGTGACGTCAGCGCCGCGGCGGGCCAGCGCCTGCGCGGCACCGAGGATCGGCGTGATGCCGATGCCGCCGGCGATCAGGCAATAATTTTCGCGCGCCCAGTCCACCGCAAGCAGCGAGGCGGGCTGCGTGATGTCGAGCCGCGCGCCTGGCGCTAATTGCCACATATAGCGCGAGCCGCCGCGGGAATCCTCGGCGCGGCGCACCGCGATCTTGAAGCCGTGGGACGAAGCTTCGCCGACCAGCGAATAGGACCGCGTCTCCGGCAGGCCGTCGATGCTGACGCTGACATTGATGTGGCTGCCGACCGGATAGGCCGCACCGTCGAACTGATCGGGCCGGATCAGGAATTCGCGGATGCCAGGTGCGAGATCGCGGGTCGAGACGAGCGTCGCCGGAATCCAGGTTTCGATGAAGCGCATGGTGATTGCCTCAATCGTTTGCGGTCTTGATCAGCGCGAGCGCCGGCAAGAGGTCGAGATGGGTCCGGTTGCGCAGCGCGAGCCGCAGGTTTCGTACCGCGAGCCGCGCATGCTCGCGCATGACGGCTTCGGCGCGCGCGCCTTCGCGGTTCTCGATCGCGTCGATCACCACGCGGTGATGCTCCTGTCCGATGATCAGGATCTGCTGCGCCTCGGGCAGCGCCGATTGCGCCATCACGAACCCGCTCGGCGAGGCGAACGGCAGCGCCGAGGCGCGGTCGATCTGCCGGATCAAGGGCGGGCTGCGCGACAATTCCGTAAGCAGGGCGTGGAAGCGCGCGTTCAGCGTGACGTAAGACGAAAATGCGTCGACCGAGATCGGCACCTGGCGCAGCAATTCGTCGATCGCGGCGAGACACTCCTTCAGCGGCTCGAGCTCGCGCGCGGAGACGCCGCGCTCGGCGGCAAAGCGCGCGGCGAGGCCTTCCAGCGTGCCGCGCAGCTCGATGGAGTCGGAGATATCGCGCTCCGAGAACGCCTTCACCATGAAGCCGCCGGAGGGGATCGCCTCCAACAGGCCCTCCTCCTCCAGCCGCACCAGCGCCATGCGCACCGGCGTGCGCGAGACGCCTGTCGTCTCCACCGCCTGGAGCTCGGAAATGCGCTCGCCCGGACGCAATGAGCCCGACAGGATCTGGTCGCGCAGCGCGAGCTGTGCCTTCACGGTCTGCGAGACGGAGCGGTCAACCTCACGTTCGGCCATCGTCTACTCCGCGGCCTGGAGATGTGTTGGTGCGTTTTCCTTCGCCACCATGCGATCAATCAGCTTGCGCGACCACATCGCGCCGGCATCGATGTTGAGGTTGTAGAAGATGCGATCCGGGTTCTCGTCCATCGCGCGCTGCTGTGCTTCGAGGATCAGCTCGTCCTCATGGAAGATGCCGGAGACGCCGTCGCGGATCTCGGTGGTGATGCGCTGCTCGCCGAGACGATAGTTGCGCACGAAGGCCCAGAAATAATGGCAGGTCTTCTCGGTCTCCGGCGTGATGGTGTTGAGCACGAACCCGTTGACGCCCTGCGAGCGGTCGCCTTCCGGCGCGCCGGTGCCGGTCGGCGCCACGCCGACGTCGATGGCGATGGTGCACGGGGCCTCGAAACGGATGATCTGCCAGCGGTCGACGAGGCCGGGCTTGCCGAGCTGCTTGGCCCAGAACGGCGGCGGCTCGATGCCGCGCATCCAGCGCGTCACCGTCACCGTCTTCTCGCCATGGGTGACGTCGAACGGCGCCTCGGCCACCGCATCGTTACCGATCGAAGAGCCATGCACGAAGGTCTCGTGGGTGAGATCCATGAGATTGTCGAGCACGAGACGATAGTCGCATTTGACGTGGATGGTCTTGCCGTCGCCGGCCCAGGCCGGATCGTGATTCCAGTGCATGTCCGGAACCAGCGCGGGATCGGCCAGCGCGGGATCGCCCATCCAGAGCCAGATGTAGCGGTGCCGCTCGACCACGGGATAGGCGCGCACACAGGCGGACGGATTGATGGTCTCCTGCGAGGGCATGAAGGTGCAGCGGCCCTGCGCGTTGTATTTCAGGCCGTGATAGCCGCAAACGACGGTGTCGCCTTCGAGCCGGCCCTTGGACAACGGCACCAGGCGGTGCCAGCAGGCATCCTCCAGCGCGGCGACCGAGCCATCGGCCTTGCGGTACATCACGATGTGCTTGCCGCAGATCGTCCGCGGCAACAGCGCCGGCCTCACCTCGGCATCCCAGGCGGCGGCGTACCAGGCGTTCATGGGGAAGGGTTTTGTCATCGGTCTCGCTCCCACGGCTTATGCATACGTTATGTATACAATAGCGGGGGCATGGAGATCATTCAAGCTCAAAAATAGCGTATCTAATTACCGTATCCACCTATGCTGTATACAAACTTATCCACCGTCATTCCCCGCGAAGGCGGGGGATCCAGTACTCCGCGGCGAACATTGGGTTCACACAACTCTTGCCGCGGAGTACTGGATCGCCCGCCTGCGCGGGCGATGACACCGGAGGATACGGCGCGTCCTCCCTTGGAGGGACAGTGAGAGCGGCACTCGGGCCCGAATGCTACGCCCCGAACACCTTCGCCAGCCCGGCCTTGGCTTCCTCCTGAATCCGCGTCAGGTGCTCGGTGCTGCGGAAGCTTTCCGCGTAGATCTTGTAGACGTCCTCCGTCCCCGACGGCCTGGCCGCGAACCAGCCGAAATCGGTCTCGACCTTGATGCCACCGAACGGCTGGCCGTTGCCGGGCGCCTTGCTCAGGGTGGCGCGGACGGGATCGCCGGCGAGGTCCTTGAGGCCGAGCTGCTCCGGTGTGACTGATTTCAGGATGGTCTTCTGCGGCCCGGTGGCGGCGACGTCGATGCGCGCGTAATGGGGCACGCCGAACTCGGCGGTGAGGTCATTGAAGAGCTGGCTGGGATCACGGCCAGTCCTGGCCATGATCTCGGCGGCGAGCAGGCCGAGGATGACGCCGTCCTTGTCGGTGGTCCATACCGTACCGTCGCGGCGCAGGAACGAGGCGCCCGCGCTCTCCTCGCCGCCGAAGCCAAAAGAGCCCGTGAGGAGGCCGTCGACGAACCATTTGAAGCCGACCGGCGTCTCGACCAGCTTGCGGCCGAGCTTTTTTGCAACACGGTCGATGATCGAGCTCGACACCACAGTCTTGCCGATCGCGGCATCCTTGCCCCAGTTCGGACGGTGCGCGAACAGATACGAGATCGCGGTCGCGAGATAATGATTCGGATTCATCAGGCCGCCAGTGCGCGTCACGATGCCGTGGCGATCGGCGTCGGTGTCGTTGGCAAAGGCGACGTCGAAGCGGTCGCGCATCCCGATCAGGCTCGCCATGGCGTAGGGCGAGGAGCAGTCCATGCGGATCTTGCCGTCCCAGTCGACCGTCATGAAGCGGAAGGTCGGATCGATCGCCTCGTTCACGACGGTGGCCTTGAGGCCGTAGCGCTCGATGATCGGATGCCAATAATGCACGGCGGCACCGCCGAGCGGATCGATGCCGATCGTGACGCCGGCGGATTTGACCAGGTCGAGATCGACGACATTGCCGAGATCGGCCACGTAAGGCGTGATGAAATCATAGGCGTGGACGTTCGCGGATTTCTTCGCCTTGGCGTAATCGATGCGCTTCACGCCCTTGAGGGCGTCGGCGAGATAAGCATTGGCGCGCTTCTCGACCACGCCGGTGACGTCGGTGTCGGCGGGGCCGCCATGCGGCGGATTGTATTTATAGCCGCCGTCTTCGGGGGGATTGTGCGAGGGCGTGATCACGACGCCATCGGCGAGGCCGCTCGTACGCCCTTTGTTGTAGGTCAGGATCGCGTGTGAGACCACCGGTGTCGGCGTGTAGCCGCCGTCCTTGTCGATCATGACGTCGACACTGTTGGCCGCGAACACCTCGATGGCGCTGACCAGGGCCGGCTCTGCCAGCGCATGGGTATCGATGCCGATGAAGAGCGGGCCAGTCAGCCCCTTTTCTCTTCTGTAGTCACAAATCGCCTGCGTGGTCGCGAGGATGTGGCCCTCGTTGAAGGTGTTCTTGAACGAGGTGCCGCGATGACCCGAGGTGCCGAACGCAACCCGTTGCGCGGGGTCGGCCGCATCCGGCTTGCCGGCGAAATATTCCGTAACCAGCCGCGGAATATTGGTGAGCGCGTCCGGCGAGGCCTGCTTGCCCGCCGCGGGATGAACATCAGCCACTGAAATACCTCGTCCTTGTCAAATTGAGGCCTGCCGCACCATAGCATTGGGCTTGCACGCGCCAACTCAAAAGCCATTGGCCGACACCGGCAACAAATGGCCGCATTTGGGCCCATGAATAGTGACATGACCATTTTCGCAACGACCCTGCTGCTCGCCAGTTCCTTGGCGCTATCGTCTCCGGCACACGTCGGGCGAACCGACGTCGAACTCAACCCGATGCTGCGCAACGCGGCCGTGGATCATGACCTCGCCAAGGTGAAGCAGCAGTTCGAACGGGAGCTCCACAGCGACGCTGCAGACCGCTCCGCGGCATCCAGCCAGCGCTAGCGCCGTGGGCCGGGCGCATCCAAAGGCATTCCTGACAGCCGCACATGGCGTTTACTTCCTTGGGGCCGCCTCGAAGGAGGCAGGCACCACAATGCAAATTGCGGGATCATGCTATGGTTGATGCGTCCCCGCTGTCGCACCGCAAGGCCGGTTTGTTAACTCCAAAGCTCTATCACAGACCCATGCTGTGGGATCGGACACGCTTCAATCTTGGCGCGACGTGGGGACGCGTGGCGGTCGCCCTGCTTTTGTCGGCTCCGATCTGCGCGCAGGCCAAGGACGGCGGTCCGGATGAGCCGCGCACGACGGCGGCGGTGCCCGACGGCGGGACCGAGCTCGGCGCCGGAGAAACGCCGGCATCCCGCGCCGCGATCCGGAAGATCATCGAGAGAGAGATCGCGAACACCCATTTGCCCGCCGACATCGCCGAAGCGGTGGTCTTCGTCGAGAGCGGCTACAACCCGGCCGTGATCGGCAGCGTCGGCGAGATCGGGCTGATGCAGGTGCGGCCCGAGACCACGGCGATGCTGGGATTCCGCGGAAGCAATGCTGAACTGGCAGAGCCGGACATCAACATCCACTACGGGGTGATTTATCTCAGCCAGGCCTGGCGCCTGGCGAGCGGGGATCTCTGCCGCGCGCTCATGAAATATCGGGCGGGTCATGGCGAGGAGACGATGACGCCGCGATCGCAAGTCTATTGCAACCGGGCCCGTAACCGGCTTCTCGCGATGAATTCGAGGTCCCTGGACGTCGAAGCCGTGGCCGGTCCGGCTCCGGCGCCCCCGGCCATTCCCGCGGCTGCTGCGGCGCCGGCAAAACTGGCAAGTGCACCGAAGATGTCGACGCAGCCCAAAGCCGTCTATGCCCGCTATCGTCAGGGCACGGCCGCCGCCAGCCGCGCCTATTGGGCCGCACATGAGGCCCGGATCAGCCAAATCAAGGCTCGCCTCGAAGCAAGATGGAAGCGCGTCGCATCGCGTTGACGGGGATGCCCCGATCTGCCGCTACAGCCGCTCGCTGAGCGCGAGCTTGTAGCCGACGCCGGTGACGGTCGCGATCACGGGCGTGCCGCTACCAATGAGCTTGCGGCGCAGCCGCGCCACCAGCGCATCGACGGTGCGGATGTCGACTTCGGCCTGGCGGTTGCTGACCACCTCGATCAGATAGTCGCGGCTGAGCGGCCTGCCGTCGGCGCCGACCAGCGCGGCGAGCAGGTCGAATTCGGCGCGGGTCAACGCCACCGGCTTGCCGTCGTTGCCGAGCATCTCGCGCCGGGTCAGGTCGATGATCCAGTCGCCGAACGCGATCGAATTGTGATTGCGCGCCGCCTTGCGATCGAGCGAGCGCCGCCGCAGCACGCTGCGCGCGCGCGCGAGCAGGTCGCGCAAGTTGATCGGCTTGGTGACGTAATGGTCGCCGGCGATCTCGAGGCCGAGGATGCGATCGACGTCGGTGTCGCGGCGCGTCACGAAGATGATGCCGGCGTTGCTGGTCGCCTGGATTTCCTTGGCAAGCTCGAAGCCGTCACCGTCGGGCAGCTGCACGTCGAGGAAGACGAGATCGGTACGCGCGCGCAGTGCCTGGCGGCATTCCGCGCAGGAGCCGGCGCCGACCACGTCGAAATTGTTCTCGTCGAAATAGCCGACCAGCATCGTCCGCGTCACCGGATCGTCTTCGACGACGATCAGCCGCTCGCGGCCGGCGGGGCGCAATTCCGGACGGGCGGAATCGGCCACGATCTTGGGTGTCCTGTGTGCCTGCGGCACGGCCTGGAAATTCAGGTCCTTGCGCAACGCGCTGTCCTGTGAACGACCATTCACGACCTGTTCGAGCCCCCGAAATTGCCCGCCGCGATACTAGGCGTGTTGTGATGCCCAAACAATATTGGTCATGGTCTTGACGTATTAAGTATGAATTGGCCCACAATTCTCATCGCGTGCATGATCATGCCAGCATGATCCGCACGGCCGCCGCCGAGCCGACACCGCCAATTCGGCACATCCGGCTCCGCACAACCGCCGTTAACGTAAAGGACGCCTTCGGCTTCGGAAACGCCGGCTCCGCCTCTATGGTCCCCACTCGCAGACACGAGGCCATGGAGAAGGCGTGATGCAGGGGCAGGCCCGCTTGGCAACCGGTCGAACCGAAGAAGGCGCAACGCCCTTCGGCCGTTCGCACACGCTCGACTTGCTGCGCGGTCTTGCCATTGCCGGCGTGATGGCGATCCACGTCTCGCAGTCGTTCCCGTCGCGCATCGGCGCCGTCGACTTCGCCTTCATGTGCGGCTGGACCGGCGTCAACGTGTTCTACTTCGTCAGCGCCATGACGATGTGCCTGATGTGGACGCAGCGCACCGAAACGAATCCGGCGCGCAAGTTCTACATCCGCCGTTTCCTGCGCATCGCGCCGCTGTTCTGGCTCGCGATCCCGGTCTACCTGCTCGTCAACGGCACGGGGCCGAGCGCCAACGCTCCCAACGGCATCGGACCGCTTCAGGTGATCCTGACCGCGACGTTCCTGCACGGCTTCTGGCCGGACAGCGTCAACAGCGTCGTGCCGGGCGACTGGTCGATCGCGGCGGAGATGACGTTCTATCTCGTCTTTCCGCTTCTGATCATCGCGTTCGGAGCACGCCGTCATCTCTATCTCGCGCTCGCGATCGTGCTGCATCTCGTCAATGTCTGCCTGTTCAAGCCGTTCGCCTTCGCGCTGTTCTCGGCCTATTACGGATCGGGCAACGAAGCCTTCGTCTGGACCACGCTGCATATCAGCTTCCTCAACCAGCTTCCGGTCTTCCTCGTCGGCTGCGCGCTGTTCTTCTCCCTGCGCGACGGCTTTGCGAAGTCGGATGCCGCGGTCTTCGCCGTCTTCATCGCACTGTCCTTCATCGCCGACCGCGCCAGCGGCTCGCATGAATTCAACTATCTGATGATCAATCTCGTGCTCGGTGCGCTGGTCGCCGGCTGCATCCGCCTCGCGATCCGCTGGCGGCCGCTCGAGGCGCTCGGCCGCAATTCCTATTCGATGTATCTGTCGCACTTCGCGGTGATCTATGGCCTGCGCCAGATCTGGCCGCTCGCGGACGGGCTGGTCTCGCTGCTCATCGCCTATGCCGTCACCGCCGCGCTCAGCTATTTAGTCGCCCGCGCGACCTGGCATCTGGTCGAGCGGCATGCGCAGGATCTGGCGCACCGCCTGACGTCCGCGAGAGCGGACCGATCAACCATCCGGCCGACCCTCGCCGCCATTGCAGCCGGCGTCCGCTGAGCGCCCTGCTCCGTTCCGGCGTCGGCCTTGATGCGGCTTGCTTAGCTTGCCGTGTTCAAATCTACTGTGAAAGATTTTCACGCTGGAGGTGGCGCCATGGAGGTCATACTGCTCGGCACCGGCGGCCCACGCCCGGATCCACACCGGATGGCGACGACCACGCTGATCAGGCTCGGCGACGAGAACATCCTGATCGACGCCGGCCGCGGCGTCGTGCTGCAGCTCAGCAAGGCCGGCGTACCGCTCGGCGCCATCAACACGGTCTTTCTCACCCATCACCATTTCGACCACATCGGCGACCTCTACGATGTGATGCTGAATTCATGGATGCATGGCCGCAAGGACGAGCTGCGCATCTATGGCCCTCCGGATACCGAACGGCTGGTCAATACGCTGATCACGCAGGTCTACGACAAGGACATCACCTGGCGGGATCGCGGCGAGCCGACCTTCGGCGGCTGGAAACCGGTGGTCGCAACGGACATCGTGCCCGGTCCCGTTTTCGACACCGGCCGCTGGAAGATCAGCGCCGAGCTCGTCTCGCATGGCGACGGCCTCGACATGCCGCCGGCCTTCCTCCAACGCTGGATGTGTCTCGGCTACCGCTTCGAGGCGGAGGGCAAGGTCATTGCGATTTCCGGCGACACGGTCCCCTGCCCCGGTCTCGAGCGACTGGCTGAGGGCGCCGACCTGCTGGTTCAGTGCTGCTTCCTCGCAACGCCAGAAATCAACAACGAGCACTTGCGCCGGCTTGCGAAATTCACGATCGCCTGCGGCGATACGGTCGGCAAGGTCGCGGCCAAGGCCGGCGTCAAGAAGCTCGCCCTGACCCATCACCGGCCGCGCACCGACGATTCCATGCTGAACGCGCTGCTCAACGACGTCCGGCGGGATTACTCAGGACCTGTCGTGCTCGGCGAGGATCTCACGCGCATCGAGGTCTGAAGACATCGATCTAGGACGATCCGATTTCGATCCGGAACGACAAGCGCTCTTCCGCTCCCGCCGCGATATGCATCAGGCCGGGCTTGTCGGTGAACTCGCCGTCGAAGCCGGCGGGACTGGCATGGCCGCGCCAGGGCTCGATACAAAGGAACGGCGCGCCCGAGGGCTTCGACCAGACGCCGAGTTCGCGAAAACCGCGCCAGGACATTTTCAGCCACGGCCCGGTTGATGCGCCCTGCCCGGCGGCATAGCGGACCGAGCTGCTCTCGATGCGGTCGAAAATGATGGCGTCATCCACGAATAAGGCTTCGGACAAGGCCAGCGATTTATCTTTGACCGGACTTGGCTCCGTGGTCGCGCGGAGCAAGCCGCCGTCGAGACGGCGGACGGGAGACGATTCCGCGTTCGCAAAGGTCAGCGCATAGCTCTCCTTCGCCAGTCCGGATTGCAGCGGCCAGTTGAAGGCGGGATGACCGCCGAGCGACGCCGGCAATGTCTCCTTGCCGGTGTTGGCGATCGTGAACGTCAGATCAAGGCCGGAATCATTGATCGCGTAGGCCACGGTGAGCCGGAACGCGAACGGATAGAGCGCTCGCGTCGCCTCGCTGTCTTCGAGCACCAGGGTGCAGCGGCTCTCGCCGCGCTCCGTCCACGCAAAGCGGTTGTCGCGCGCAAAGCCGTGCTGGGTCATCCGATACGTCTTGCCCCGATGCCGCAATTCGTCATTGGTGAGGCGCCCGACGATCGGAAACAACAGCGGCGCGTGGCGCGGCCATTCCGGCCCCGCCTGCCAGATGAATTCGATGCCGCCTCCGTCTTTGAGCGAGCACAGCTCGGCTCCGTGCGCCTTGATGGCCGCGCTGAGCCGGCCGCTTCGAATGGAGTGGGTTTCATCGCTCATGCGCGACATCTACACCGCGATCTGATACGCAGCAAGGCGGCGCCAGCGGAGGCGTGACGGTCATCGATGGCGCTTGCTTGTACAGAGCGTTGAAACGTAAGAGAGAATTTGGTGTGGACCATCGCCAGCTCGACACCGCGGCTACGCGCAGCAACTCGCATGATCAGCGCCTAGGTTGTCACACCGCCGGACCTTCGGAGCAGTCGCGCTAGGCCGAATACAACAGTAAGCCGCCGAGGTTCGCAAACGCTCTCGACTTTGCCACAGGACTGAGGCGCAGCCGCGAACTCGGGCACCGAACATACCCTCGACCCGCAGTCCCAGATGTCCCAGCAGGGCGTCCTCTCAGGACGATGCGACCGGCTTAGACTCAGCACGACGGGATACCCCAGCGCCGGCGAGCTCGTGGGAATTGGACTTGCGCAACAGGAACAACGACCTCCAATCGCCTTGATGGCCAAATTCAATATAACGATAGCTCAGCGCACTTAGCAGGATCGTTATTGCAAGATACGGAAACGAAAGTCGAAGCGTGGCTTGCAACGAAGACGTATCGGGCGGAATCATTTCAACCATAATGATCGAATGCCACGCATAGATACTGTAGCACATGCATCCGACGACTTGAATTGGCCACGCCTCGAACAAGCGATTTGCGGACCATGCCCCGCACAACACCGCCAGCAGCACCATGGAAAACCCGGCGCAAAAGATCGTGGCGTAGAGAATGCTCACAGCCCAGGGGCCGTTATCCTTGAGATATATGGCGGCAATCATCAGCAGCAGTCCGGGCAGCAGCCCGCGCGACTGAAATCTCCTTAGTGAAACGCTGTCCCTGGACTTGACGTAGAGATCGCAAGCCAACATTCCGAAAATGAATTGGTAACACGACCCAAATATTCCGCCCACAAACGGGCGAAACATCCCAATCCGATCCACCACGATAAGATGCCCAGCCACCACGAAAGCTGAGCAGATGACGACGCTCAACAGCAACAGTCTTCGAAGGCCGAAGCGCGCGATCAGAAGAATCAGCAGCGGAAACAAAAGGCTGAACCAGATTTCAACGCCTACGGACCACAATACGGGATTGGAGGGGGGCATAAACCCGTGCGGCACAAAAATGAAAAGCGTAGATAACAGTCCGCCGAGCTCCAGATACCACGCATGCGATCCAGCGGGCGACTTGGCATGGAGTGCAACCGTCACGAGGACAACCGTATAGTAAAGTGGAAGCAACCGGGCTGCGCGATGCCAATAGAAATGCGGGAAGTCGGCGAGCCGATCGATGACTCGCTTCTTTGTGCGATAGGGCAGGTACAGAACGAATCCGGAGAGCACAAAAAAGATATTTACGCCCAAGAAGCCATGCTTCGCGACAATGGCCAGGAGACCATTCGGATCAAGTTCGCCGGGAAACGCCGGCGCGCTGGATGTAAACGGAACAAGCAAGTGAAAAAGGATCACCATCAAGATGGCGAGTCCGCGAAAACCGTTGACGGCCCCGATCTTCTGCGCGCGGCTGTCGGTTATGATGGCGGAACCTGGGGATTGTAACGACAAGACGGCGATCTCGGTATTCGTGGTTTCCTGTTTGCGATGTTCGCTACGTTGAGCGAGCTGTCAATCGATGGCTGTCGCATCACTCACGACACGTGCGATGCCAAATCGAAGGCGCATTGACCAGCAAATAGGCAAGTCACCGGATCGCGGGGATGCAGCGGATATCTCGTATCGCTCACGACGCGTCAGAAGCGCTCCTGAGGCGAGCGCAGCCCGACACGGATACGGCGAACGACGTGCCTTCAAATCGTCAATTACGGCATCTATCAACTACAGGATATAGACGGTAGCAGGTTAACTCTGAGGCAGAATTATGAGTGGGCGCGTATAGTTTTGATGGTTGGGCTTCTCATCATATTTGTTCTGCTCGCGATTGGCTTCGCGGCCGGCTACGGCACGCGTGAGCTGATCTCTCGTAAGCGGCACGCCGAGTACTTGAACTTGCAGCCCTACGTTTCGCCCGCGCTCAGAACCAAGCGACCAGCTTCGGATGAAAGCACCAGGGCGCGATACGTCACACCTCAACCCGCAATGACTGAGCAGACGAACCATGACATGCCTCAGTCGTTTAAACCCGTATCCATTCGGGAGCCGAAGCCAGTGAAATCCGGGCCTTCCGGCGCAAGCTTGCGTCTGATCGAGCCGCATTCCTCTGAGCCCGATACCAGATCTTTGCAGTCCGCGGACATTGAGCAGAGCCTCGAAGAACTGGTCGGGCTCCTGCTGCGTAAAAGCCAGGGGAGCTAGGACTGGTCTCCTCCGAGGCGTCTTGGTCACAAGCCTCTTGCCGCATTTGCGTGTCGGCCTGTTGCCGAGGTCGACCACCCGGGTGGAAAAGTAAGCCCCTGGAACCGAAAAGCACCCACTTGTCAGCAGGAGAACTCCGGGATCCAGGAGACCGGGTCGACGACCGAGCACGTTTTACGACAGAACCGCGCGCCCGCAGCGCAGCGGCAGGCGCACCAAAGATTGGGCGCGGCCGCGTAAAAGTGGTATGTTTTTAGCGGTTCTGTGGCTACAATACGGCCCGTCATGCGTCGGAACATCTCTGATGCAAGAGCAGGAGGGCAGATCTTGGTCGTGCTGATGATCGCAAGCGCCGTAGCGGGTGTTCTTCTGGGGCGTTTTCTTCGCGCATACGCCCTTATTCCCGCAACGATGCTGATCCTGGTTGCAGCGTGGTATTTGGGTCTTGAGCAGGGTTTCGCCACGGGCGCGATAGCATTCGTCGCCAGCGCGGTAATTTTGCAAGTCGTCTATTGCGCGAGCCTGCTGATCTATCTGCTCATCGCGAATCTCTCGGTGCTCGATCAGGTGCAGTCGGAGGCATCACCGCAGATGCCTGAATCGCAAATCGCAGTCTAGTCAGACCCCTATCATGAGCGGCCAGCGAGGATGTTGTCGCATGGTCCGTGCATTGTGACATCCTCCTGTAGAAGCTCCGCACCTGTTTAATTGCCATGCAGATCATCACGCAGGGCCGCATTCCTGCCGGTGTGCTTGTGAGCCGCTTCGTTTACGCGGCATGATCCCGTCCACGAGTGATGCTCCGCAGAAACCGTTGGCCACAACTCTAATCTGCTCTCAACGGCTCGACAGATCTCCTGCACCCAACTGAATACGCGTATGAATGCGTGGCGGAGGCTCCTTCCTTTGACTTTGATTTCGGCTCCCTGAAACCGCAGCGGAATGGCTGTGTTGCACAAAGGCCAAATGCTTTTGGATGACACGAATCCGCGACAAGCTGGTGCGACACTTCACTTTATGACTTTATGCTCAAGACGTTTGGGAATGAATGGCAATGCAATCTATTTGGAACCGACGCGAAACCGCCGGCCGATAGTCTTCGATTGCAAATAAGAAGCGCACATTTGTAGCTCGCCGCGGGCTTATGAGGCTAGATCAACCCGCTGGGACAATGTGACCGTCCATAGCACCTATATTCGCCGTCTTTATCGTAGATAATGCAGATGTGATCGGTTGGCTGGAAAATCTAAAATGGAATTGCTGGCGAGAGCAGCGGCGGGCGGCAACCGCGCGCGGAACGCGTTACAAGGGTCGATCGTAAGGGGTCAAGCGGCTGTCGCACTTTTGACGCCAACGCGATCACGGGCCAAGCATCCCGATCCAGTCATTCACCGGATTGATAGCAGGCCGCTCGACTTCGGCGCCGATGAGATCGTGGCTGTCGGCAAGCTTCGCAACGAAATGCTGCGATTACCCGATTTCCTGCGTCACCATCGCCGGCTCGGGGTCGGACGTTTCCTCGCGATCGATGATCGTTCGGATGACGGCACGCGAGCATTCCTACTCGATCAGCCGGATGTTCACGTGTTCGAGATCCGAGAGCCCTTTGCAGAATCAAGTGGTGGCGCGCGTTGGACCAGCGCCGTGCTCGACCAATTCGCGCCAGGACGGTGGGCGCTGACGCTCGACGCAGACGAACTCTTTGTCTATCCCGGTTGCGAAAATTTTGATCTTCGATGGCTGTGCCGATATCTGGAGAGCACCGGCGCAGATTGCATGACTGCGGAGATGGTCGATATGTATCCACGCTGGCTCGGTGGCCCGGAGCGCTACCATGCCGGTGAGAGCCTCGTCGCGTTCTGCCCCTACTTCGATTCAGATACCTATGTGAAGCGCCGTCGGCGCGGCTTTCCGACCAACTACCTGGTGGGTGGTGCGCGAGCGAGGTTGTTTTATGACGAACCGATGCCGCCGAAGATCGCTCTTTACGACGCACTTGTGCGGTTGCTTGAGCCATACGGGCTGGCGCGGCTGCTGCCTGCAGTTAACATCACGCGCTGGCAGCCACCGCTGCTCACTAAAGTGCCGCTCGCGCGCTGGTTGCCCGGCCGTCGCTATATCGCCGCCGGTCACCTGATGGCCCCACCAGGCAAGCCAGGCGATGTCACAGGCGCCCTGCTCCATTTCAAATTTCTCCACGACTTCACCGACAAGGTCGCAATCGCGGTCCGCGAGGGCAATTACTATCTCGGATCGGTCGAGTATCAGCGTTACGCGGAGCGGCTCGATCAGAATCCGTCATTCGAGCTCATCTATCCGAAAAGCCTGATCTACCAATCATCCGACGATCTTGTCCGTTGCGATCTGATGCGTCTCTCTCCGGCCTATCAGGCCGCGACGCGATAACCTGACCCACCGCTTCTTGTACACAGGAGGCGCGCTGGAGCCTTCCTCCAAACGTCATCGGACCCCGTCGTTGTGCTTGATGTTTTCGTCGGAAGGACCGACCGGTAGCCGCTGTTCCGGAGCATTGATCTCATCGATCAGCTTGCGGCCGAGAAGCCGAAGGAGAAGCTTCCTTCCGCGCACCAGTGCCGGATAAAGTGCCCTTGCGAGGCGTGGCCGGGAGAACACGAGCCGATTAAGGCGATTGAAGACAGTCGCCTCCCCGGCAAGCGTTGCCAGCAGATGCATTGCATCGGCCCCATAGTAATGCCGCCCACGCCAGCGAACCACCATGCCTTCATTGAGATCGAGATTGCGGGCCCGGATATCGCCTACGATTGGATGCTCCGAACGCGCGTCGATCAGGTGAATGCGCTGCCCCCGCTCCCGCAACTGGTACAGCAGAACATAGCGGCTGCATAAGGGGCATTCGCCGTCATATACCACCCAGATATCGTCATCACTATGGGTCAATTCGATAATCCGTACGCTTCCGAACGTCGCGCACAAGCTTGCCCTCCGCCAGACCGAGGCATACTGAGTCCACCACATAGTGATAGGCGACAATATCGTCCATGGTCAGCTTGTTGAATTCGCCATACAGCCATGGATTGGACAGCATGTGGTGCGGATAGGCATAAAAGCTGTTGTTGTCCTTCACCCAGGGATAGACACGGAAAAAGCGATCCGTCTCGCGGACCAATTTTTCCACGGCCTCCATGGCTACGCCTGTGTCCTGACGCGGAAGGATCTCCGGGCCGCAGGTGGTCGCGTCATGCCAAGTCGCAAGATCGTGGTTGTTGCCGCCAACGCGAGCCCGGAAATGATTCTCAGGGATGTACATGGTTCCGGTCCCGATCATGTACGAGTAGATGCCGAAATACGTGGAAGGCGCGAGAACCTGGCGACCATCGCGGGTCTCGACGAAAAGCCGCGGGCTTGCCAGCTTCGGCCCGTCCAGCCATCCGAGATGATTGGTGTAGAAGAAGAACCGGCCGCAGATGACGGTCACGACCATCACAACCTTCATCGCCGGGGTGAATCCATCACGCGGCAGCGTCCGCGCCGCGGCTACGATGAACAGGTTGAGCGCAATCCAGAAGAAGAACAGAGCCCCGAGCGTGAAGTACACGCCGATGTGGAAGATGTCGAACAGCAGGCAGAAGAACGACAGCGCGCGCGTCGAGATCGCAGCCAGGGGCGACAGGAGCTGGGCACCCAGCACGAAGACGTTGAAGATCAGCTGGTTGCTCGCGATCGCGTCCCAGATCGTCTGCAACGCGCCCGGCCATAGGCCGAGCGGGGCGTCGCCGCGTTCGAGTCCCATCAGGATTGAGGTTTGCGTGGGATTTGCGAGCAGCCAGGTCCATGGCCTCTCGCCACCAGCCTGCAGCTTTGAGATTCCCGACCAGAAATAGCTGCCGAGATGCGCCCCGACGGCGCACGCCCAAATCAAGCCATAGGCGCGATCGCGAAGCTGCTTCACGTTATCTGCGGAAGCGAACAAAGTTCGCAGCCACGGCACGCGATCGATCACCCAGGCGCTGGTGAGGACGATCGTGCCGAGTACGCCAAGGACGGCGAAGTTACCGACGTCGAGCATCCCGAGATAATCGGTCTCAGTCACGAAGATGCCGGACACGACGCTCACCATTTCGCGCCATGCATGATAGAAGTAGAACAGCGGCACCAGAAATGAAGGACGCCAGATCGCGGCTATTCCTGCCACGACCGCAAGCACCGCACCGTAGCGGAAGAACAGTGCTTTGTCGCTCGAACCGAACAGGATGTTGGGAGGCCCTGCGAAGGGCCCCAATGAATCGAACAGCAACTGCACGAAGATCGTCATTCCGATCGCGAAGGCGGTGATCCGCAATGGCGGCGAGAAATCACGGTAGCGAATGGAGCTGAAGGCGAGCGCGCCGGCAAATGCCAAGCAAACCAGCACCAGAGCGTAAATGTCAGACCAGCGCGCGAGATGCGTGACGGCCCGCCGCGAAATCGCAGAAAGAATGACGGCTACTGCAAGGAGGAAGAGAGGTCCCGCAAGCGACGCGACGCCAGACCGCGCTCCTTGCTGTGATGCAACGGTATACAACGTCATCCCGTCTCGGACCTCCGGAGCTTCGCCATCGAGATCAGCCGAACATTATAGAATCACGAGCGGTCTGCAAACATCGCAAGCGCAGCTTGCCCTTCTCCTGGTGTGAGTGCACAAAATCATCTCACGGGAACCTCAGCACTGCGAATTGAAATATGACAAACTGCGGGCATTGATGTGACCACAAGTCTCCGCATTGACATTGGTGATGGTCAGGCCATCGTTTGAAATCAGCTTCGACCAGGCTCGCCCAGGTACGCCGGTCCCACATCGCCCGATCACGTCTTCCGTTCGTGTCAAGGCCAAGCTAAAAGCCGGAGACGATCGGAACCGCCATCGTTCGGCGCGCTGGATTTCCCGCGGCATTTGCTGGCAGGCGCAAGACCGCGCAAGAACTGTTTGAGATCGCGGGGGTGAGCTCGTTGGACAAAGACAGCAAGTCACGGGCCGTAAACAACATCCTCATAACGGGCGGGTCCCAGGCCTGGAAACTGTCGGCCGGTTTTGTCTTGACGATATTCTCGACGCGAAATCTTGCCCCGTCCGACTTCGGCCTGCTGGCCATGTCTGCGACGGCTGCAACATTCCTCGGGCTCATCAAGGACGTCGGCGTTGGACAGGCCATCATTCAACGCACGGAAATCGCCAAGGGCCAGATCGATGCGCTGTTCTGGCTATCGGTGCTCGCTTCCGCGGCATCTGCTCTCGTTCTGGCGTTGAGCGCGCATCCGGTTGCGTTGTTTTACGGCGATACGAGGCTTCAACAGCTCATGATCGCAATTGCCGGCCTAAGCTTCATTGCTGGCCTTGCGACCGTTCCGGCGGCGCTACTTGCCAGAGAATCCCGGTTCAGGACCCTGGCAATCCTGGATGTCGCTGCGACAACCGCTTCCGTTGTCGCCGGGATCGTCGCCGTAATCATCTTGAGAGACTATTGGGCACTTTATCTGTCCACGCTCGTTCTCACGCTCATTTCGACAGTCGGGATCTGGGTCTATTCTGGCTATCGCCCCGGATATGCCCGTCTGGACAGCGAGACGCGGCACATGGCGCGATTTGGCCTGCACGTGTCAGGGTTCAATCTGGTCAACTATCTCTCGAGAAATGCGGACAACATTCTCATCGGCAAATTTCGAGGCGGCGACGAACTCGGCCTGTACGATCGGGCCTATAAGCTGTTGCTGCTGCCGATCGTCCAATTACACAACCCCATCGGTCAGGTGATTGTCCCGCTGCTTTCGCGGCTTCGTTTCGATAAGGAGAGATATCTCAGCACCTACAACGATGCCCTTTCCATGGTTATGCTCATATGTCAGCCGGGCATCGTCTTCGCCATCCTGCTCTCGGAGCCGCTCTTCAGAGTTCTCCTCGGGGAGCATTGGGTGGGTGCAGCCCCGATTTTTTCTTGGCTTGGCGTTGCGGGCTTGATCCAGGTCGCAACCGCGACGGCAGCTTGGCTGTTCCTCAGTCAAGGCCGTGGCCAGGAGTACTTCAGGCTCGGCGTTTGGACCGCCCTGATCAACGTGACCTCATTCCTCGTCGGTCTTCCCTGGGGCGCCCTCGGAATCGCGGCGGCGTATACGCTGGTGAACTGCACCATCGTGCTGCCGCTTTACGCGATGTCAATCGGTCGTCATGGCCCGGTGACGACTAGGAGCCTGGTCAAGACGACCGTCCCACATTGGATCGGTTGTGGCGTTGCGGCGGCCGTCACAAGGATTTCGATCATCTCATTGCTGGATGGAAACTCTTTCGCTGGGTTAGTTACGCTGCTGGCGCTTGCCTATGCATCATATCTCCTCCCCATGACCTTCTTCGCGCGGAAACGGGAACTTGCGAAACGCGTATTACGCAACGTTTTTCGAAAGGCAAAGACCTTCAGCGAAGGATGAAGTCATGCAACTCGGCCAGATGGGCATCAATCGGGGCTACCGCGTGAACGGCGTCGACCTGATGAAGGCTTGAGTTAACATCTGGATAAGTGGTGGCCACGAGGAGCCTTGCCTTGGCCGATTCATGAAAAGCCTCGTTGCTGAACTCATATACGGTGGGGATAGCGGACTGCTCGAACACGAACCCGTCGTCTCGCGGGCGCGCGGGGCCGACGGCCGGTGCCGTAGGAGGAGGCTGCGACGGCGCAACCGCCAAAAAATCAAAGCTGGCCTTCGGAGGATCGATGACCAGCGTGCCCCCGGATCCGTCGCTCGAGAGATTGAAGGTGGAGTTGGTGTAGTCGCCAACAAGCGAGATATGTGCCGTGTGATTTTGAGCATCGACCACGGTCAACACGCCACCGGCTGTATCGCCGGAAAAGGACGCCAACGTTCCCGCTCCATACGCGATGTCCTTCAGGTCGATATGATTGGAATTGGACTCGGTGCCGTCACCCGTCAGACCGATGAGCGTTCCCGTAAATTGCGACGCGTGGTCCAACACCAGATTGCCGGTCGACGCCTTGAAGGTGATCGACCCGGAAGCGGCGCCGGACAATTCGAGCGTGGCGCCGGGATCGACCGTCGCGGCCTGTGACATATTGCCCAGATTCAATACGACATTTCCGGAGATCTTGAGGATGGTCGATGACGTATTGATTACACCATCGCCATTGAGGTCCTGATAAAAAGTCGTCTCGACCGCTTTAAGAGCAGGGTCGGTCGGGGCCACCTTGTTCAGGAGGTTCGATACATAGTTGCCATTGCTGTCCGTGGTCCACACACAGAGTTCGCCGGTGGCCGGAATCTTCCAGGCCACATCATAGCCGCTGGTCGTTTGCTCCACGCCCACCGGCGTCCAAGCGCCGAACTGTCCCGACACAACCGCTACGCCACCGTACTTCAAGGTCGGTCCCGCGCCGCTGGCCATCGCGTCGAGCAAGTAATTCGAGCCGACCAGAACCAGGCTGGTTGAGCCGGACGCCTCGATTGTCGTGCCTGAAACCTTCTGGGGCGTTGGTGGAAGACCAATCACGCCATCACCGTTGAGATCCTGGTGAAAGAGGGTCTCGCTCGACTCAAGAGCCGGGTCGGTTCCGGACACCTTGTTCAGATAGTTGGATACGAAATTGCCGTTGCTGTCGGTGCTCCAGACCGCGAACTGGCCGGTCGAGGGGATCTTCCAAGCGACGAGATAGCCGTTCGACGACGCTTCCGCAGCCACTGGCACCCATGCGCCAAGCTGCCCCGCGACAACCGCGGTTCCGCCATTCTTCAAGATCACCGATGAGCCGGTCGTCGAAAGGTAGAAGTTGCTTCCCGACTTGATAAGCGATGTCGTGCCGGCCGCTTCGATCACCGTACCGACGGCGGAGCTGAAAGCGTTCGAAAGCTGGCTCAAATTGCCGGCGATGTCGGTGGCGGTCGCGGTGAAGCTGTGTTGCCCTGCCGTGAGCGATCCGGTGGTGACGCTCCAGGCCCCACTCGTCGCCGCGACCCCCGTGCCGAGCAAGGTCGAGCCTTCGTACAGCCGGACAGTGCTTCCGGCTTCTGCCGTGCCGGACACGATTATTGCGCTCGAAGCTCCAGGTGCACCCGAGGTCAGGATAGGTGCAACCGGGGCACGCGTATCGACCGTGACGTTCAACGCGCCGGAGGAAGCGCTGACGTTGCCGGCGGCGTCCGCGGTCTTGCCGGTAAAGGTGTGATTACCGTCCGCCAAGGTTGCGGTGGCAAAGGACCAGGCTCCGTTGGTATCGGCGATCACCGTTCCGATCATCGTGGCGCCGTCGAAGACCTGCACCGTGCTCCCGGCGTCCGCGGTTCCAGTCAAATTCACGTGGTTGACATTGGTGACGCCATCGCCGGCAACGTTGCTGTCTGGCGAGAACGACGCGAGCTTGGGCACGTTCGGGGCGACCGTATCGATGGTGACATTCACCCCGGCTGAGAGCGCGGTGAGATTGCCGACACCGTCCATCGCTGCGGCGGCAAAGGCGTGGCCGCCTTCGGCCAGCATTGCGGTCGCCATGCTCCAGTTACCGTTGCCGTCGGCGATCGCCGTGCCGATCTGAGTTGTCCCGTCGAAAACCTTGACGGTTACACCTGCCTGCGCGCGACCCGTGAGGACCAGATGATTTGTATTGATGAGGCCCGACACGATCGAACCGCTGTCGTTGACAGCCGAGATCGTCGGCACGGCGATAGGTGTCATCGCCATCGGCGAATTCGTCGCGGAAACGAATGAATAGTCGGCCGACGTCAAGCTGGTGACGCCCGCAATGCGCAGCGTATCTGCTCCACCCGCGTAGTGAACGGTCCACACGTCGTTCACATGGGTCAAATAGGCGCCGCTGTCGTATCCTTTCAGAATCAGCTTGTCGTGTTCGGCAGTCGAGGTCGTGAAGACGTGGAAATCGGCGACCGTATCGTTGCCGCTGCCTGCATTGTAAATGAACGTATCGTTTCCGGCTCCTCCGGAGAGCCAATCATTCCCGCCCGCGCCATCCAGGGAATCGTCACCGCTCGAGCCGACCATGCGGTTTGCCATTTGGTTGCCGACGCCCGCGAGCCCGCCCATCATCAACGTCAGGTTTTCGACGTTTGCCGGCAACGTGTACGACGTCCACGCCTCCACGCTGTCAATGCCGCCGCCGGGATTCTCGACGATTTTCTGGTTCGCGTTACCGATGACGTAGGAATCGTCGCCGTTCCACCCGACGAGCGTGTCATCGATATTGACCGCCGAGAGCTTGTCGTTTGCCGCGGTACCGTACACCATGCGGCTGCTCGCTTTCCCGCTGATCCACGACGTGATCGTCCCACCGACCGGGAGTGTTGCTGGCAATTGGAAATCGTCGCTGGTGAATGCCGAGACCGTCGTGTTGCGGAACACCAGGGTGTCCTGGCTGGTCAACTTCAGATAGACGTCGCTTCCGACCTGGGTCATCGCCGCCTGCACGTCGGCGAATGAGGTGAAGGCAAAGCCGTTGAGCTGGACGACGTCGTGCGCGGCACCCGATCCCGGAGAAAAGTCGGTGATGATGTCCGAACCATCGCCGGAGTTGACCACGAAGGTATCCGCACCGCCGCCGCCGGTCAGGATATCATTGCCGAGCCCGCCGGTGATCACGTTCGCCGCGGAATTGCCGATGATGATGTTGGACTGAATATTGCCGGTGGCGTTGATGGCCGCCGAACCGGTAAGCGTCAGATTCTCGACGTAGCTCGAAAGCGTATACGTCACGGAGGAGTTTACCGTGTCGATGCCTCCGCCATAGGCCTCGATAACCTTCGCACCGGAATCGGTCACGACATAAGTGTCATCGCCGGCACCGCCGGTCATGGCATCGGCGCCTCCCGCACCACCGATCAGGTCATTACCGGATGTGCCGCTCAGCGTGTCCGCAGCCGCGCTTCCCACGATCGTGTTGGTCGGTGCGCCACTGGTGAGCAGGGTGTAGTTCGCAAGCGTGTACTCCGGCAATTGATAGGCTTTGATTGAATCGATGGTCATCGTCGCCGTCGATCCTGGAGCGGCGTTGCCCGGCCAGCTCCCGCCCATCGCCAGATTGGCGATCATGTACATCGCCGTATTCATGTCGGAGGGCGTCGCCTGCTGTGCGACCTCCTTCCCGTCGACGAAGAACGTCAAGTCGTAAGGGGTCCATTTGAGCGCAAACGTGTGCTCTCCACTGGTCAGGTTGGCTGTATTTGCCCAACCCCCATTCGTCGCAGGCGCGTAGGGCGAGTGAATGGCCCAATGAGCCTGGTCAGGATCCTGACCAAATGCTTCGAGCACGTCGATTTCCGTGTTGAGATTATTGGCAGTGCTGGGAAGCATCCAGAACGCCGGCCACGCGCCGCTTGTGCTGGGCAGCGTGGCCGTCATCTCGAAATAGCCGTAGGTCTGGGTAAAGCTGTTCTGGGTCGAGATCATGCCCGACGAAAATATGGCACTGCCTGTATAAGGCGTTGCGCTCGTAGGCAACGGTTGCGCCGTGATGACGAGGTGACCGTCCTGAATCGAGAACGGATTAAGCCCGAGCGACGTTGATGCCTGAGTGGCCGGCAGTCCGGAAAAGCTGGGATCGACATACACTTCCTGTTCGCCGGCCAGCCCGTACCCTGCGGCTCCGCTCCAGGCATAGCTCGTGCGCCAGGTCAGGCTCGGATCCTGGCCCGCGGAGAGCGTGTTGAAGTCGTCGTTGAAGGTCTGGACCAGTCCGGTCAGCGGACTGACGATGTTTATATTGGCGGTCGTGAGATTCTGGAGGCTGGTGTTTTCAAGGGTTATCGTTTCGCCGCTCGCGAGTTTCAGAACAAGGTCGGTGCCGACCTGTTTCATGGCCGCCGTGACATCGGTGAACGTCTTGAAGCCGGTGTTGTTGAGCTGCAGGACGTCCCCGCCGGCGCCCGCCTGAAAGTCGGTGACGATGTCGTTGCCGTTGCCCGCTGTCACGACAAAGGTGTCGCGACCGGCCCCACCGGTCAGCACATCGTTGCCTCGCCCGCCGTCGATCATGTTGTCGCCGGCGTTGCCGACAATGATGTTGTTGAGGTCATTACCGGTGGCGGGAGACGGAACGCTATCTGTCAGGACAAGATTCTCGACGTTCGGCGCATTGACGAGGCTGTATCCGTTGATGTTCCAGACACGGATCGTATCGATACCCTCTCCGGCCTGCTCGACGACCTTGGTGTTGTGATCATAGACATAGTAGGTGTCGTCCCCTGCTCCGCCGATCAGCGTGACGCCCGTGCCGCCGGCCTCCATGCCGTCATTTGTCGCCCCGGTCGTCAGCGTGCCGCCTGCGGGGACGGTACCCGCCCAGTTCCATGCCGTTCCGCTCGCTGGCAGCGGATTGTCCAGCACGACATTGCTTGCAACCAAGGTCGAAAGCGCGACATTCTGCAGCGTCAGGGTTTCGGTGGACGACAGCGTGACGACCGTATCGGAGCCCACTTGGGTGGCCGCTGCCAGGAAGCTCGCGAACGTCGCAAAGCCGTAGTTCTGCACTCGCAGCACATCGCCGCCTAAGCCCGCCTGGAAATCAGTGACGGTATCGGAGCCGTACCCCTTCGAGACAACGAAAGTATCGCTGCCTGCTCCTCCGGTCAGAACATCATTTCCGGTACCGCCAAACAGAACGTCGGCACCGGCGCTTCCATTGATAGTGGTCATGATGGATTACGTGCTCCTTTTACGTGGCACACAACTATGCACGCGTTCAAAAGAGCCTTATGGATTCGACGCAATTTGACGCATGACGAGAGAATCAGCTGACGGCTGGAGATTTCTGCGGAGACACCGGAATGCTACGGGCTCATGTGAAGTCCGCGCTGCTTTGCAACAAGCACGCTCAGTGCATTGCCCGTCGTTCCCTGGGCGGGCGCCGAACAGCTGGGTTCCGATTAGGGAACCGCATTTTGCATCCGATAGTATTCAACCCGTATGACACCTCGTTGGCCGAGTCGCAACACGTGGGTACGATCAATCGGCGGCATGCAGACGCGTGGAGCTGCCACAAAGGCCCGAAACTTTATTGCTTCGCTGCGGTCTGGTCCGAGGGATAGAATCGCGCCTGATGCGCTTCCGATAGAACCTGTCCCGTCGATGATTTCACGAGGGCGGTCCATTCATACAGACCCGGCTTGCAAGGACCAAATGTCCGGATCGTCCCAGACGGCACAACGCCATTACCAGGAACCGGAACGTTCTGGCCTCCCATTTCGCGAGCACCTTCCGCAAGTGTGAGCGTCATCGAAGTGGCACCGGCGGGAATGTTGCGCAGACGTATCTCCGGATTTGGGAACAGCGTGACACAGCCGTGCGCCCCGCGCCATGAAAAATCCAACGTCATCGGATCGGCCGATGCAGGATGACAGACCGCGAGCAACAAAGCGACGGCAACAACAACAGCAGCTCTCACATATCGCTCCCAGTCCGGTTCGCTTCCGATCTTCGAGCGATCGGGGCACGCACTATTCACGATTCACGCAGAATAGATCGCCCATTTTAAGGCGCCATCGGTAAGCCCACTTGCAACCGATGCATTAAAAGAAGCAGTCACGAGTTGGCCATTCTTTTGACGGACCGTCGGTTCGTCCTTTGGCGTGCATCAACGACCATTCCCACGCCTGCCAACGGATTAAGCAAACAACCGCAAGCGGCAGCTAAATCGTGTCCAGAGAAGTCCTGATTGTCATACCGGTACTGAACGAGGCCCCCCAGATCGAGACGGTTGTCCGCAACCTGGCCCGGGACGGTCTCCACGCAGGTCGCACAATAGTGGTTGCAGATGGCGGCAGCACCGATGGGACGCCCGACATTGTCCGCCAGCTCGCCAAAGACATTGGCGGCGTCCATCTGTTGCGCAATCCGCAGCGGCTGCAGAGTGCCGGGGTCAATCTAGCCGTACAGGTCTATGGTGCTGCGGCGCAGGTCCTAGTGCGGTGTGACGCCCATTGCGGATATCCAGCGGATTATGTTTCGAGCCTCCTCAAGACTCTGGACGAGCGTAAGGCCGACTCGGTCGTGGTTCCCATGGACTCGCGTGGCGAGGGTTGCCTGCAGAAGGCCGTCGCCTGGGTCTCGGACACAAAGGTCGGTTCGGGTGGATCGGCACATCGCGGCGGAAAGCAAAGCGGCTTTGTCGATCACGGGCATCATGCGGCGATGACCATCGACGCGTTCCGCAGGGCTGGTGGTTACGACGAAACCTTCGCTCATAATGAAGATGCAGAGTTTGACTGCAGGCTGCGTGCAATCGGCGGCCGGATATTTCTGGATTCGGACATCCGCCTTTCATATCGACCGCGGTCGAGCTTTCTGAGCCTGGCGAAGCAGTACTTCAACTACGGTCGCGGTCGATCGAGAACCGTGAGGCGGCATCCCGGATCGTTGCGACTGCGTCAATTCCTGGTGCCCACGCATGTTGCATTGACGATTGGCGCCATCGTGCTGTCGCCGGCGGCGCCGCTGCTGTTGACATTGCCGGCAGCCTATCTGGCGATACTGGCGCTGACTGCAATGATGATTGCAGTAAAACATCGCTCTATTTGCGGGCTGCTTGCACTGCCGGCCGCTGTCGTGATGCACTTCGCGTGGGCACTTGGCTTTTTCTGGGGCATCCTGTCGATCCGCCAGGCCACCTGGCAGATGACCCCTTCAGTTTCCTGAACCCTGCAGAACCTGGGCACCGGCCGGCGCGCCCACACGCCGGCCCGCCTTCGCATAGGCCGCCTCGGTCAGGCGTGCAATCGAGGTCCACGTCGGCACCGAGTCTCGCAGATCCAACATTCCTTGACTCTTGCGGTTTCGATAATCAGGGTCGCTGATCAAGCGCTCAAGCGTCCGGGACAACGCGGCGGGATCACCTGGAGGAACGAGCGTCCCCTCTGCCCGATCGCTCAGCCATTCCGAAAACGTTCCAAGGTTCGAAGCGACGATCGGACGTCCCGCCGCGACCGCCAGCATCAGCACACCCGATGCGTCGATATCCCGGTACGGAAAAGCCAGGATGTCAGCGCGCGCGACCAGTGAGGTAACTTCATCTTCCGGAACGAAACGCAGGTCGAATTCGACATGGTCTTCGAGCTGCAGATCCTTCACCATCGCAAACAGCGGCTCCATCGCCATTTCCGGCCAGCCCACGACCTTCACCACGCAATGCGCCCTGACCTCTCGGGGAAGCAGCGCAAGCGCGCGAAGCATGACGTCGACGCCCTTGTAGGGCTTTATCTTGCCGAACAGGAGTATTTGAATGCGCCCGTTCCCGGCCGAGGGCTCGTCGGCCGGTCGGGTGATATGATCCGTCAGCAATCCGTGCGCGATAACGGATATCTTTTCGTCCGGGATACCAACGCGTAGCAGGCGATCGCGTGCAACGGTCGTATGAACGATAAGATGGTCGAAGCAATGCAGAATGCTGAACGCGCCAATTCGCTGTATCCGCGAGCTCGGATTGTTATTGAACGGATTCGAGTCATGAACGGTCAGAACCGTTGGCGCGACCCTCCTGAACTTGGGAATGAACTGGCTGTCGACGATCGCCAGCGGTGCCCATTGGAAATGGATCACATCAGGCGGCGTCCTCCTGAACCGCCTGATCAGCCGTGTCATTGATTCAGCGTGACTGAGGCCCTTCAGCCCCAGTTGCACGTTGCGTGGAAGTTTCTTGAAAAAGCGCGACTGCAATCCCGGATAAAAATGCCGGTCGAGAAACAGGTCTTCATCAACGGAAGGCTTCCGCCCGAGCTGGCGCCCGACAATGCTGGCTGCATGCCCAATATCGGTCAATCCTTTGGCTAATTTAAGATCATATGGCCAAGTAAACAGCGACGGATCGATCAGAGCGATTTTCATGCGATTGCCTCACCAACCATGCTTTGCGGACCGTGAAATTACTTCTGGCTCATCAAGGCATGGATTGATAGCCTCTTCTGTCACCTGCAAATTGTGAGCGACACGCGTTGAAGATCAGCATCGTCATAACTGTCTACAATTACGAACGGTATGTCGGATTGGCAATCGACAGCGCGTTGAATCAGACCCGTCCGGCGGACGAGATTGTCGTCGTCGACGACGGATCGATCGACGGTTCCCGCCAGATCATCGCCGGCTATGGTGACAGGATTCGAGCCATATTTCAGGCAAATCAGGGCAACATCGCAGCATTCGAAGTTGGGTATCGCGCAGCGACAGGCGATGTACTGCTGTTCCTCGATGCGGATGACATCCTGATGCCGACGGCGGTCGAAAACGTCGCTGCGCACTGGCGTGAAGGTGTTTCGAAAGTTCAGTTCAATCTGGACATCATCGATGGCGCCGGCAGGCGACTTGGGCGCTCGTTTTGTGCGTTTCCTAAATCCTACGCGCCAGACGATGTGCACGCAGAATTTACTCGGTCGGGAACGTACATCTGGCCAGTCATGTCGGGAAATGCGTACTCCCGAGAGTTTCTTCGACAGGTCATCCCGCTCAATCCGCCCGTGGGATACGACGGCGCCCTCAACACGATCGCGCCTCTTTACGGAGACGTGGTCACGGTACAGGAAACCCTGGGGCAATATCGGCTCCATGGCAGAAATATCAGCCGAAATGACGCGAAGGGCCGGGCGCAGCGGTTTCCGGATTTTCCTAGGCAGA
Organism: Bradyrhizobium sp. Rc2d; assembly: GCF_900099855.1. Classification (NCBI taxonomy): domain Bacteria; kingdom Pseudomonadati; phylum Pseudomonadota; class Alphaproteobacteria; order Hyphomicrobiales; family Nitrobacteraceae; genus Bradyrhizobium; species Bradyrhizobium sp. Rc2d. The sequence continues at coordinate 35,852 of NZ_FNCU01000036.1, forward strand.
TCGGGTTCCGTGTCGCAGAGTTCGATATCCTGAAGGCGCATTGCGACAAGAAGTCCATGCACGTGCAAGCGGCACGGCCGATCGATAACGAGATCGTCTTTGTCAACTATCGCCTCGCGTCGCGTAAACTGGGATTGCGCTATGTTCGGCAGGACGCGGACACATCGAGTTCACTTCTGCGCCGTGGGATATGGCTTGCGCTGACCACGACAACACATTGGCGCGCCGCCGCCTCTCATATCGTCTGGTTCACAGGGCTGTTCTTGAGCCCTTCCTGGCTTGCGTATCAGCTGATCATGCTCCGCTTCAACAGGGCAGAAGTCTTGAGGCCGCTCGTCAGGTTCGGAAGTGTCATCCGGCGCAAGCCTGCCTGAGTGGGCAACGCCGCAAAGGCAACCCGCCTCGTCAGATCTTGTCCTACGCCTCCAGGCGTCGATCACACGCTTTCGATCGTACGAATTGTCTCCGGCATTGGCCCGGAAAGACTGGTTGCGCCGGCGAGGCGGGCGCGAATCCGCCTGTCGGACTGGCGAAGGCGGATATTTTCCGACAGGCGCAGAACATATTCCTTTGATTTCCACGCAAACCGAGCCGCTCTGTCAAACGCAGTAGGCTCGCGGACCGACTCCGCCGCCTTTGCGATCGAAGACGTCAGCGTCACCTCAAGGCACGGAAAAGGAAACAAGGCATAATTGTGGAGGCCATTTGCCCAGAAGCGGTCCATCTCCCAGTCGATCGGCCGATGGATCGTTGTCACGCTGTCGATGAATCGACGCGCGGCATGGCCGGAGATTAGATAAGCCTGCGTTCCCATTGGCGCACGCTCAAACCGCACCAATTCCCGCTGATCCAGCCAGGCCACGTGCGTGCACGGCGCCATGTGTCGCCCATACAGCCGGAGATAGCCGATCTCGGCCGCCTTGCAGATGTCCGGAAGCGATCGAAAGCTGAACCCGGCATCGAGAATGACGTCGTCTTCGACCACAAGTGTCCATGAATCGTCGGCGTCTGACGCTGCCACTTGCGCCATGATGCTCATATGACTAGCTGCGCAGCCGATCTCGGCACGTGAAAGGCCCCTGCCCCAAAAGCGGATGGCCAGCGCCTCATCATATTGCGGGAGCCCCTTGGCGGGCACACGCAAGGCATCAAAGAAGGTCCATGGAATCTCAAGCGACTCCAGATTTGCACTCGCGCGCTCGCGACGCACGGAACCGGCCAAACTAATCGCCACAATTCTGAGATTGCTGCCCATCGATTGATCAGTCCGACGCGTTGATTGGGAACCGTATTGCACGTGATCTCCAAACGATTACCGCGAACCGGTCTGTGCTGACAAGGACGCGGCGCCCGGCGGCTGCCATGCTGGTGGCCATTTCACATTCTTGTTTCGTAAAGCACGGCGAAATCTGCGGCTATACCTAAAGCGGTCGCATTCGGATGCCTTGGATCGAACCAACGGTTCCTCACAGACGAGTGAAACATGTACATCGCGAAAGTCGCGATGGTCTCAAGCAAAGAGGCGCGGATGCCATCAAAGCATCGATTCACCAGCACCATGGCAGCATTGTTCGTCGCATCATTGGTTGTCGGTGGCTCAGTACTTTATCTTGGCCTGAGCAACGATGGTTTGCGACAGCGCCTGCAATTCATCCCGCTGTTTAAGCAACGCAGCCAGGTCGTCGGCGGCGCCGTCGTCGGCCAGAACGGCAGTGGGTTGTATGCCGGCTATACGCTGTCCTGGGGTGATGAATTCAACACTCTCGATATCGTGGGTCCGGCAAACCCTCGCGGCAAGTTCTTCCCGACTGGCGCCTATCATCCAGGCATCCGCGGCAATACCACGTCGCTCGGGACAGCTTTTGATGCCGACCCGCTGACCACCGGCTACAAGGACCGCAACCGCGGCGTCGCGGTTGGCTTCGACAACATGTCGATCTCCGGCTCGGTGCTGCGCCTCGGAGCGCGCAAGGCAACAACGCGCGAGCAGGCATTCCTTACGCCGACCGACCGGTCCATCAACGGAGGCGTGCGGCCGCACCTCTCCGCGATGATCCATACCGCCGGGGCGTTTGCATACTACCCGACCGCCAACGCCGTCATCATCGAGATGCGTGCCCGGTTCAGCCCCAGGCTTACAAATCCGGCCGGCTTTCATCCCGCGTTCTGGACCTATTCGGTCGCACCCGTGCTTAATCCAACCGGCAACGAGTGGGATCTTGAGTGCAACTCCCAAGGGATGTACTTCAGCAATATCGTCCATACCTCGGGGGCGATCTCGACCGACAACAGCGCCGGACCATTCGACTATATGGACGGCGCGTTCCACGTCTTCAGCTTTGTTTTTCGAAACGGCGGAAACACCCAACTCTACGTCGATGGCGCCCTTCGATCCCAGTTTGCCGGCGTGGATTCCAATACCAAGAACATGCCCTCATTTGTGCTGCTGACGTCACACATATTCAATAACACGTTCGCGGGCGAGGCGTATGACGCCGCAGCGTGGGCCAGCTCGGCGACCGGCGCTTATCTCGATGTCGACTGGATCCGCGGCTGGCGCACGACAGGCGTCAAGCATTGGAAGCCGCTGGTTTCGGTCGCAGATCTCAATGTCGATTACGACGGCAACGGCAAGATTGTGCTGCCGAGCGCCAAGGCCCTCTGGGGTGATGCCAGCGTTACCGAATTCGTCCAGGTCGTACCCTATGACAGCTCCGAACCGGGTATGACGGAGCAGACGACGTTTACGCAATTCCCGGAAGGCATTTCGTACGATGCGACATCGCGCACGATCAAGGCGGACTTCACCACTGCCAAGGGCAATGCCGGGCGGTCTCATGTCGTCGTTTATGGCTACAAGCCTGACGGCTCAACGATGGAGCCACTGCGATTCTCCATCAATCGCGGCCCGCGCGTGACGACGCGCCCCCTTTCATCCACCGCAGGCGACAGCTACCGCCACGATATCTATGGGGAGTGCGATGTCGGCGTCATGATGCCGAAGATATTGTCCGTCAAAGGACTGCCGCAGGGGCTCGCTTTTGACCGTTCCACCGGACTGATCAATGGTGCTCCAACGACGCCAGGGGTCAGCAGCCTGACAATCTCCTGCGCAAACAATGCGGGCCAGACAACAAAGAGAACGACAACGTTGACCGTCCACGCGCACGATCCGGCGAACCGCCCGTACGGAGGATGATGCTCGACCCTCAACCTTGATCTGTCGGGGCCGAACTGCCCCGGCAGATATCCAGAAAATTTGCGAGGGCGTCGTCCACGCTCGTGCTCAGTGGCCGGCTCAACTTTTCGAAGGGCTTGCTCCACGCATCGACGAACGTGCTGATTTTCCCATAATTGTTGTCAAGGACCGAGTGCGGCACATTCAGCAACACGCAAAAGATATGCGTGTGAAGCCGGTCCGTGATCACGTAGGCCGACGATCCAACCTGCCTCATTCCACGGGCTACACGGTTCGACGCCAGCAGGTGAAACCACCGAATGCGCACGTCGAGCTCCGACGGCGTCATGCCCTTGAGCAAGAGGAGCGCCGTCTCGAGCAGCGCCCTGACAAACAACCACTTTCCCAAGCCTCGTTGTTCGATGAGCCAGTCCTCGACAACTGCAAAGTTTGGGAGCTTCGGAAAACGCTTTTGCTCCACCTTCTCGTGATCGGTTCGGAGCAGCAGCAACAATTTCCTGGTTACTGCCGCTGGCGAGCTCTGCGCCCCCAGGCAGAATGCCATGTCCGGACAGAGATCGACGGGCGCAGTAAATTCCGTTGTCGCGATATTCAAACTTTGCACGTCGCGGACCAAAATCCGGAATTTCTTATGCGAGTTGATGATCTCCGCGGCGCGTTTGAGACTTGCCTTCGAGGAGAAGTGTATGGTTTGCGGCAACTGAATGATCTGGCGATCCGGAAACTCCGACAGAAGCCTGAGCCGAAACTCTTGATGGCTAGGCCACAGGTCGCCGAAATTGCCGCCACCATGGATAAGGATAGGTCCGACAGGAACGGCTCTTTCAAACTCTTCCTTTGACCAGGTGTCATAGGTGCAGACGTAGGACGGTGCTCGGCCTAGCTTCTTCTGCAGATAGGTCTCTTCACCCAACCATATGGCGCTGTCGCCCACATTCGAGTGGTTGGGGAAGTCCACTAGCGCAAAATTCTCGACACCCTCCAGATGAGGCCCGATGACCTTTTCGATCTCATCCTGCATTTCTGCAATCAGTGTACGAGAATCCTTCATGGGAGTTTCGGCCATCGTCCTGAGTTCGGTCCCGTCGGTCGCATCACAGCATCGAACGGCTTTCGATGCATCGGCAAAACTTCCCATTCGATTAATCCACTTCTGCCATTGCGCCAGGTACTCGCTGCGGTCGAACGATGACGCATCTGCCTGCCGTCAGCGAGAACGCCGGACGTTTGCGCTGCGAGCTTCCCGCGTCAGTCATTCGATCTTTCGCGCTCAGCCGGCTTCTGCCTCTATCACGCACTCGTGCCTCTCTCGGTGTCCCCTCGCCGATGCGGAAGCTGACCGGGTTCCAGAGCACGGAATAGATCGGCTTAGCAGCCAAAAGGCAAGTCTCGGCAACGCTGCCGATTAGCGACAACACCGCACATATTCATGACAAGAATCGAATCTATTGAAGTCTTAAGGCAGGCAAATGTGTTGATCGCAACGAACATAGGCAGCGAGCCTGCGGGAATGCCGCTTCTTGCAGCAAGCCTGCACCCAGTGCGTTAGCGAGCTCGGAGTCACCATGATCGGTTTGTTGAAAGACTACGTAAAGGCCCGCCTGCTTGATAACGACTTTATGATATCCGGCACCTCAAAGGAGCAGGAGCTCAGGGAATTCTTCCGGGACCTTTTCCCTGTCGTGACGGACAAGAAATTGATTCGACTGGGCGGATCGGCTGATGGCGGCTATTTGGTTCCGGACGACCTCGATGGCTGCGTCGGTTGCTTTTCGCCGGGGGTCTACACCGTCTCTGACTTCGAGCTCGGCCTTGCCGAACGTGGCATCCCGTGTTTCCTCGCTGACTTCTCGGTGGATGCACCGGCGATCCACAATGACCTGCTCGATTTCGAAAAGAAGTTCCTCGGAAACGAAAACAACGCCAAGTTCATGACTTTAGAGAACTGGATGTCGAGAAAGGGCCCTCGGACCGGCGATCTCATCCTCCAGATGGACATTGAAGGCGGCGAGTACGAGGTTCTCATCGAAACGAGCTGCGACGACCTGAAGCGCTTCAGGATCATGATCATCGAGTTCCATTCCATGGACAGAATTCTCAATCCCATCGGTCTCAAGCTGATCGGCGCTGTTTTCAAGAAGATCACCAAGCACTTCGACGTCGTACACATTCATCCGAATAATTACTTCAAACCCATCGAGTACAGGGGCTTCAAGGTACCGCCGATCATGGAATTCTCGTTCTTGCGCAAGGATCGCGCTGCTCGCCGGACGCCTGCGAGAAAGTTTCCTCACGACCTCGACAGGAGAAACGTCGCAAACAGGGACGATGTCGTGCTGCCGAAATGCTGGTTCGCTCCGGAGTGATCGCCGCCGTGGCCGCGCCGACGAATCACGCCAGCCGCGCACAACGGGCGCGCGGATGCGTGACCGTTGGCTCGCAATGGCAGAAGTGCGCTTCCTACTCTCGCGCCTGCAGGTTCTCGCCGAGATATGCCTGATAGGCCAGCTTGAGCCCATCCTCGAGCGGGGTCTTGGCCCGCCAACCCAGTTTCGCCAACCGGTTGACGTCGAGCAATTTGCGCGGAGTGCCGTCGGGGCGCGAGGTGTCAAAGCTGATCTCGCCTGAATAGCCGACGGTCTCCGCGACCACGCGGGCGAATTCGGCGATCGCAATGTCCACGCCGGTGCCGATGTTGACGAGCTCGCCGCTCGAATAGGTCTTCATCAGATGGATGCAGGCGTCCGCAAGATCGTCGACAAAGAGGAATTCGCGCCGCGGCGTGCCGGTGCCCCACACCACGACGTTCTTCGCTCCCGACGTCTTGGCCTCATGGAAACGGCGGATCAACGCCGCGACGACGTGGCTGTATTCGGGATGATAATTGTCGCCGCGACCGTAGAGGTTGGTCGGCATCACACTGATAAAGTTTGAACCGTACTGGCTGCGATAGGCCTCGATCATCTTGATGCCCGCGATCTTGGCGATCGCGTAGGGTTCGTTGGTCGGCTCCAGCGGGCCAGTCAGCATCGACTCTTCGCGAATCGGCTGGACTGCGAGTTTGGGGTAGATGCAGGAAGAGCCAAAGAACATCAGCTTCTCGCATCGATTGACATGCGCGGCGTGGATGACGTTGGTCGCGATCGCCAGATTTTCGTAGAGGAACTCGGCGCGCAGCGTATTGTTGGCGACGATTCCGCCGACCTTGGCGGCAGCAAGGAACACTGCCTGCGGACGCCTTGCCGCAAACCATTTATCGACCGCGGCCTGGTCACGCAGGTCGACCTCGCTTCGCGAGACCGTCAGAAGTTCGACGTTTTCCTCCGCGAGCCGCCGCACCAACGCGGAGCCAACCATGCCGCGATGGCCGGCGACAAAGACGGTCTTACCGGCCAGCTCAAATGGAGTGCTTGGCATTGGTAACCTCTCGCCTGGCCTCGAGCAAATCGGAAGCCACCATTTCCTTGACCAGTTGCGCGAACGGGGTCCTGGATTTCCAGCCGAGCTTCTCGCGCGCCTTGCTGGGATCGCCGATCAGGAGATCGACCTCGGTGGGACGGAAATAGGTCGGGTCGATCCGCACGATGATCCTGCCCGACTTCTTGTCGATACCGGTTTCCTCGACGCCCTTGCCCCGCCATTCGACTTTGCGGCCGACTTCGGCGAAGGCGAGCTCCACGAACTCACGCACCGAGCGAGTCTCTCCGGTTGCCAGCACGAAATCGTCGGGCCGGTCGGCCTGCAGGATCATGTGCATGCCTTCGACATAATCCCTGGCATGGCCCCAGTCGCGCTTGGCTTCGAGATTTCCGAGATACAGCGTCTCTTCGAGGCCTGTCTCGATGCGGGCAACGGCACGCGTGATCTTGCGGGTGACGAAGGTTTCGCCGCGGATCGGGCTCTCGTGGTTGAAGAGAATACCGTTCGAGGCAAACATGCCGTAGGCTTCGCGGTAGTTCACCGTGATCCAATAGGCATAGAGCTTCGCCACCGCGTAAGGGGAGCGCGGGTAGAAGGGAGTCGTTTCCTTCTGCGGCACTTCCTGCACAAGGCCGTAGAGCTCCGAAGTGGACGCCTGATAGAACCGCGCCTCCTTCTCCATGCCAAGAATGCGAGTCGCCTCCAATAGCCGCAGCGTTCCGATCGCGTCAGCGTTCGCGGTGTACTCCGGGCTCTCGAAACTGACCGCCACATGGCTCTGTGCGGCCAGATTGTAGATCTCGGTTGGCCGGATCTGCTGCATCAGGCGGATCAGGTTTGTCGAATCCGTCATGTCGCCGTAATGCATCAGGAACGGCACATTGCCGGCATGCGGATCCTGATAAAGATGATCGACACGGGCGGTGTTGAAGGAGGACGAGCGCCGCTTGATGCCGTGGACGATGTAGCCCAGGCCGACCAGATACTCGGCGAGATAGGCACCGTCCTGACCGGTGACGCCCGTAATCAGCGCGACGCGCCGCTTCGACCTTTCATTCATATTGCTCACCCGACTGCTCGGTTATCATCGACGATTTTTCCCATTTTCCCAAACCTGTTGGCGATTGCGCCGAGGATTCGCAGGATCTCACGCTCGGGCCCGGCCGGCGCGCCTGTCGCTCGCCAGAATCCAAAGAGTGACCCGACATAGGCAAGAGCGCTCACGAGAACAACAGCGATCAACCGAGCATAGACGTGAGACTCATGGCCAAAAGATGTGATGAAAGCCCAATTCGTCAGAAGACCGACAATGATCATCGTGCAGGTGGACAAAGCGGTCCTCAGATTCACGAGAAATTGCCGGGAGACAGAAGTGTCGATCAATTCGCGGACCAGGACCATGTTGTAGACGACACCGCCGAGGGTAACCGCCACGCGGGCGACCAGCAGGCCAACTAACCCTCCCATCCACAAGCCCGCAACAATGAAAGGCAGCCTCACGATCAGGATCGCAACGTCGCGATGAAATAACCTGCGCGTCTGGCCAAGGGCCAGACCAAGGGGTTGGACGGTCGCGCTGAGCGTGTGCAACGCAATTGCACCACCGAGGAGCTGGATCACGATCGTCGCGCCTGCCCAAGCTTCACCCAGTGCGAGCGGAACGAATTGATCGGCGATCAACGCGAAGCCGAACCCGGCCGGAAAGGCGATCGCACACAGCATTGATTGCGCTGACAGATAAGCTCGCTGAAGGGCGGCTTTGTCGTCCCTCAGCCTCACGAACGCGGGAAACAGCGTCCCGGCGAGCGGATTTGTTGCTTCTCTTGTCGGCGTGGCGGCCAGGTCGCTGCCAAGCACATATCCACCCAGGGCGGATTTCCCGAGAAAATATCCGATGATGATCTGGTCGAAACGCCAGTTCAGCGTGCTGACGGCCTGCCCGAGCGATAGCCACACAGAGAACGAGAATAGGGAGCGGCTACCCTTTATCCGGAATTTCGGCCGGAACGGCTGGATCAGATAAGAGGCGACGACATCGATGAAATTGGCGACGACGGCTCCGGCGATAAGCGCCCAGTAGCTCCTGAAGCAAATGGCGATCCCGGAGGAGACGAGGATGGTTGCGAGCGCCCGGCTGCTGCTCGTCACAAATTCCTGCCAGAAGACGAGTTGACGCTGCATCATCGCAAGCATCGGATTTCGAAGGCCGGATATCACGATCGAACAGCTCAGGACCAACAGGATCGGAATCAAGCGGCCATCGCCGTAGGACAATGCCACCGGATAGGCGAGCAACGACAGCAAGAGTGCCAGCAAGCAGGCACGAGCCAGGCTCAACGTCCACGCGGCGTGGAATTGATCTTCACTTGGATCCTTGTGGTGAATGAGCGCCGATGCCAGGGACAGTTCAGTCATCGACGTCAGAACAGCAATGATGGCCGTCGCGACGGCAACCAGGCCGAAATCTTCCGGCGTGAGCATTCTCGCCAATATGAGCGTGTTCAAGAAGCCGAGACTGGCAACCACCAGCCGGCTCACGCCGATCCAAGCAGCTCCGATGGCGATTGAATTTTTCGACAAAGGGAGCGTCGTACGCGCACCAATAGCGACCATTTTCAATGCTCGTTCATTGACAGATGGTTTCTAGTGCGCGCTCGAAGATGTCAGGCGCAACCTCGAAATCGAATGGACTGGGCCCAAACGCTCCCTGCGGGCGCGTTCCCTTGCTGTCCCCCACGATGTAAGAATAGTCCGCGCCGGCGGACGTTGCGATCGTGTAGTAGTAGGGATGCACGTGGTCTGACGGGATCAACTCCAGGACTTTCGTTCCAGGCGAGCAGAATACGAGATTGGTCAGCCCCGCACCATGTGCGCCAACGACAATCGAGCATTCTGAGAAAAACGCCGCTTCATCCTCAACGTCACCAAAGTCGTAGATCTGGAAGCCGAACTTTTTCAGTGCAGGCATCAGCTCTTCTTCGTTGGCGACCTTCCTTTGTCCTTTGCGCGGAACGTATACGCGCCTGTCGTGACGAAGCGGCGACTTGGCTACCTGCAAGCGGAAGAACTCCGTAAGCCATGGCGCATAATTCCGTCGCAAGCCTGGAAACGAAGTGCCGATCACGAGATCGGCCTGGATATCCTCCTGGCCTGCCCACACGCACTTGTGCATTGGAATTCCAAGCCGGCGAACGAGCTTGGCTGCCGTTTCGGACCCAGGCTTGGGCAAATAGACATAATCGACATCATCGAGCGAGAGGCCACTTTTCTGAAATAGCGCCAAGCGTCCCAGGCAATCGAGCAGGAAGTGCCCATAGTTTCCTCCGGCGAAATCACTCGCCAGCGAGAGACAGGTGCCGCTTAGCGGCAGCGGCGTGCCGTAGGCAATTGATCGCGGATGGCGCGAGAACGACGATCCGTACCAGGTGCTCTCGTAGAGCAGCGATCCATCCTCCGTCACGAGCCAGCCGTCGGGACCGAGGATGCGGGCCTTGTCCAGGCGGAGAATGCCCAGCTCTGGCATTCTGTTGTCAACGCTTTCACCGAAACCTGCGTCGCGGCTGCCGAATCGAACCGGCGCCTTCCGCGCCAGTACCTCTTCCTCGACGGCAGTCAGCCAAGTATGCGGATGTTCACTTCGCCACGCGCGATGATCACAAAGCCGGCTCGGGCTGCCGCGCAATGCACCACGGAGGATTTGCCTGACGGCGCGAACCTTTGAGTTCATGGATGACTACCATTGCAAGAGACACTGACCGTGACAGGCAAGCGCGCATGACGGCCCACCTGCCACAGCCAAAGCAAAATTCAGACCGACCGTACCGATCGCAATCAGCGGTACTCGGGTTGATCCAGATCACACGGAGTTGTGCGCACGCTGGATGCACCCCTCCGATCAGCGTCGCACATGCAGCGACAATAGACGGCAAGATCTGGCTTTTTTTGGTTGGATCACCGTGGTGTCGCAAGCAACGGGGACTTCTTTGGGGCCGACCTCGCCCGCGACTTCAGCCGTCAGTTTGCTGCCCAGCAGATAGTTCCCTTCGCGCGGCACGGCGGGCAGCGCGAATTCGATCACGCTGACGCCATCTTCCCCTTCCTTGCGAGAGACCTGTTGCAGCGGCTTCTTTGCCGATGCGACCATGGCGCCGGTTGTTGCATCGAAGACGTACGCATGAAGCGTTCGATTTGTCGGATAGTCTTCCGGAATCTTGATGGGAATTTCGATCTTGAGCGGATCGGTTGTGCTCAGCGACAATACCCCCGCATTCGGCTTCTTATCCGCCACCACATTCGTAACATTGAGGAATGTCGGCTTGGGCATGTCGTTGAGCGCTGCCGTGTATCCAAAATCATTGGGATCCGGTGTCACGTCGCTCGGACCGCATTTTCGGCTTCCCCGCTCGGACGACGTGAACTGGCAGACGCGAACGTAGTCGATCTTGAACGTCTGCGGGAAAGCCGCATCATCGACCCCGTGCCGGCCGGCCCAGGCTGCTCCGCCGACGGCGTAATTGAGATCAATGTGCGCCGGCGGCCCCAGTTGGCCGTCCTTCCTGAGCCACTGGTACATGCGCGTGTAGATGAGACGGCCGTCCCAGAAGAACGAAATGCGGTCAGGAGCCCAAACGAAGCCGGCAATATGCCAGCCCTTGTTCAGATCCTCCTTGCCGACCATGTCCTGAAACCTGAGCACGAACGAGTTGTCTACATACGTGTAGGACTGCGGCGTCCACTTATCTTTACTCATGGCATTCGAGTGCAGCATGTTCGGCTTGTCTTCCACGCCATTGATGACGTACTCGAAAATGTCGATCTCCGGCGGATGCCAGAACTTTCCATCGATGTCGTAATCGGCTTCGAGCCAAAATGCCGGCCACGATCCCCGCGCATTCGGAAGAAAGACCCGCGCTTCATAATAGCCATAGTAGAATGTCTGATGGCTACGGATCATCGCGGAATCGAACGTGTCTGCCCCCTCATTCTTTTTTGCAGTCAGATTCAGGGCACCTTCGGACACCACGTGGTTGTCGCGGTAGTGCTGCTTTTCATCGTTGAAACGATCCATCGTTTCGTTGTTGTAAATGTATCGGGTAGCCCATTTGGTTCGATCAAGCTTGTCGCCGTTGAACTCGTCCGAAAAAACCAGCTCCCAGCCAGCGCACCAGGCCGGCGCTGCGGATCCGAGTGCAACGACTATCGAGGCGACACAAAGGACTTGCCTGCGCACGGCTGCGATCATCAACGAGATCCTTTCGGTTCGGCTGTTAGCCCGGCTGGGAAACGCTCTGCCGGCCCAATGCGCAAAGACGATGGCAATGGTGACGCGCCACGTCGCAAGCCAGCACAATCAAGCGCACGGCTCTGCGGCATTTTCCCGAATAGACAGTCAACTTGCGATCGTTTTGGGGCGGTGACTTGTCGAACAATCAAGAACATTTGACTGTTCCCCGATCAGGTTCCCTCCTTGAGTGCCGTCGAGGGCTTGATTGATCGGCCGGACTGGCGGTTTCGCGTCCGAGGCCCTGTCGAGCCGTTTTCGAATTTGTCCCGTCGCCTTCACTTCAAGGAAGCGATGGCTGATCGTTGCGACGATAAGCGACGGCGGAAGCGACACCAGGAGGAAAAACAGTTGCGATCCGCTCCCCAATGCATCGACCATGCCCGTTCGATAGATGATCAGCTTGACCCCGGCCATGACGATCGGCGGCCAGAGATAAAAACTGAAGCTGATCGTTCCAAGCCACTGCATCACCTGCCAACGCAGCATTCTTCCGAACAGACCGTTTCCTCGGGACATGCCAAGCAGGAAAATAGTCCCGAAGACGCCACCAAGAACAATAAATGGAAAAGCAGAGATCCAGTCATGGAATGACAAATATGCCGGCGTGACAAAGCCAACGTAGTCTGTTGCGCTGGCCAGCTCGAGGCCTCTCCAGACAGTCAGGAACAGCACGAAGAAGATCGCCGGGTACTTCGCCAGCGAATGCAACAAGGTCGACGATAGGTACTTCTCCGCAATGAGCACGCCACCAATCATCAGGAGCGCGCGGGGATAGTACACGAGCAACATCAGCGAACTGACGGCTAATGCCAGCGCCAGCGGCCGACTGACGCCGCTGATCAGGAAAACGACGGCACATACTCCATAGAACAGGAATTCGTATCCGAGCGACCACGCGGCGGGATTGATCTGGATGATGTCAACAAATGGAGGCGGCGCCAATAGATTTGCACCAACCAGCAGCAGACTTGGACCCTTTCCTAAAAGCCAGCCAAAAATCGCGATCGCGATCACGGTCGCCCAGAGCACAGGAAGAATCCTCGCATAGCGATCAAGAATAAAGGTCAAGACCGAGGATGCGCGATACAGGCTTGGCAGAATGACGATTCCACTGATGCCGAAGAAGAACTCGACACCGAATTTTCCGGTCTGCAGCGCTTCTCCCAACAGCCCCCTGGCAAACAGATCGAACGTCGGGAGGCCGGAATGAACGACGTGATAGACGAATACCATGAGGCAAAACAAACCTCTGGCACCATGAACGTAAGGGTTAAATCTTGCGCTCGTGTCGTGTTCCATGTGGGAAGTCACTACAGGCTCAAGTATAGAGGGTGAACAGCCTCACGAGCGAGACCAAGATCGACCGCGATCGTTGCCCTGCGCTCAGACGTACCCACCAACCGAGGCGCCAAGAAGCAGTAATCGACGAGTCCTAACATGGTGAGCCTCGACACATTCCCAGCCAGAACCTCGTCTAACAAGCGCGCTGCAGTAGCGTCAAGCGACGAGGCCAACAGCGTCATTTTCGCGCATATCGCCTTTATTCTGTGCATTTGCATGCAGCGCTTCGGACTCCTCATCGGAACCGGACAGATCTTCTTTTCGCTATTCGGATTCTTCGCGCTCGTCGCGTGGGGATGGTGGGTTGGTCTGGTGAGCATTCGCGGGCCGCAGACTCTCGCATTCGGACTCGTCGTCGTCTGGTTTCTCTTCAGCGCGGTCGCCGCAGCCGAATCTCCCGATCGCGGTGTCGAGACCAGTGCGGCATCACTTGCGATGGTTCTTGTCACGAATTCGATCTTCCTGTTCGGACCCTCGACGAGATTCTCGAACGAGGCGGTCCTTCCCGTCTTCCTGTTCTATGTTCGCCTGTGCGCCGTTCTGGCAATCGTCCAGATCGTTCTTCAATTCGGCGGAATACGCATCTTCTCGTTCAAGGATGCAATCCCGGCGCTCGATCCGGTCCTCGTCGAGTCCGCCTACAATCAAAATGCGGTGGAATTTTATGGGTCTTTGAATCGGCGCGCGAACGGGTTTTTCCCGATGGAGCCGGGAGCGCTATCCCAATTGCTCGCCATAGGTGTGATCGTCGATGTGTTCATTTTGCGGCGACTTGCCTATCTTCCGTTGTACGCCATCTCGTACGTGCTCACCCGGTCCGGATCGGGCCTCCTGGTGCTCGTCGTGTCCCTCGGTGCCTATCCCCTGATTGCTCCGCTCAAATCACTGCGGGTTATCGCCATCGGGGCGGCCGTTGCCTTGGTGATTGGCACAACGTACCTCGTTGCACCGGAACCTTTTGATCCCATCGTTAGTAGGCTTGATGAATTCAGTTCAACCAAGTCGAGCGGCTATGCTCGCTACGTCGCACAACTACAGACCTGGGACTATCTCTTTCAGACCGACAGAGTGCTTATCGGCTCCGGGCCCGGCGGGTTGGAACGGTCGCCCGCCTACTTTGGCGGCAGCGGAAATCCCGTTCTCAAGCTCGTCGCGGATTACGGAATTATCGGTCTACTGATTTTCCTGTTCTATCTCATCCTCTCGATATTCAGGAAAGACAACTCGATGCTCGCATTGACAATGCTGGCCTGCTATCAGCTCGGCGGCGGCAACCTCGCCATGGCTCCATTCCTGATCATGATGGCAATGCTGTGCGTATGGTCGCAGCCGCCAGGCGCCGGCCTGAGGTCGATCCGTCCCAAAGCTGCCGTCTGACCGAAGCGTCCCAGCCCTGCCTTGATCATCGAATGATGTGGAATCGACCGAGCAAAGCGCGCAACCATTTCGGCCGCTGGGCGGGCACGTAGCGCAAACTCACCAGGGCGCGACGGAAGTACTGCGGACTTATCAGGATGCAGAAGATCCAAGCCAGCAGCGATATGCGCTGCGATCTTGAGAAACCTTGCGGCGACGCAGCCGCTCCAAGCGCATCGACAGCGATGCTCAACGAGCTATCCGCTGCGATTGGATGAAGGTCCGGCCGCAGCTTGAACGACGCTATCCGCAAACAAAGAAATATCAAATTGCGCTTGAGTGCATCGGGCGCAACCGGCAGCTTCTCCGTGCGCGCGATCTCGGAAAAGAACTTGTACCGCCTCCGCGTGAGGTCGATCTCTCTCGCAAAGCGGGTATCGTCGAGTTGAAGGAAAGCCCCGTGATTGAGGCCGTGCACGCGATAGTCTGCCAACGGCTTGGTGATCGTTACGATCTCGCCACATGCAGGAGCGGCCGCCAAAAGATAACTGTCCGGAGCCCGATCAACGAATTCGGACTCAAAGCCGAAGACACGCTCGACAAACCATTTCGGGTAGGCATTTCCCGACCCGGGCGGCGTCGGATAAGCGCCGGTGGTTGCCATCCACTTGCGGACGTCCTCCGAGGACGGACAGGAGAAGTACTGCGGCAGGACATTTCCGGTCGGCTGCCCGTCGGCATCGATCACGCGCATCTGAAACTGATATTTGCTCGCGGCTTTGGACCATACGGATACGATCTCCGTCATCACATCAGGATGCAAGGCATCGTCCGAGTCGAGAAATATGATGATATCGCCGGACGACCTGCGAAAGCCGTTCACACAGGACATCATCTGCCCGGCGTTCGCCTGGCTGATGATTGTGACTTCGTCTGCAAATTCGTTGATGACGTCGAGTGAATGGTCCGTCGACCCGTCATCGACGACGATCACTTCGACGTTTGACCATCGTATGTCCAGCGCGCTGCGGATCGCGGATCCCACGTAAGCTGCGTAATTGTGGTTCGGAATGACGACCGAGAGGCGCGGCAGGGTCGCCAGTTCGACTTCTGGCAACACAGCGTGCCCTGGTATCTCCTTCAACATTCGCCGCCCAGAATACTCGCGTTGTAAGTACGTCGCGCGACCGCCGACAGAACATCACAGTCGACGGACGTCAGACATCCAGTCCAGGAAGGTGCAGCCTCTAGCACGTGTTTTCAAGCGCAAGGAAGAGGCAAGATTCCTCCTGCAATCCCGGGAACCATTTTGCCTGTCATTCTGTTGCCGCAACTGCAAATCTATCCTGCCGCCGACAATCGCGGCTTCTTTCGAGAGCTGGCCCCAACCATCATGGATGTGCAGAGCAGTGAAGATACATGATAACCGATCTAGGCGCTCAGACGGTTATGCGGCGATGTGTGTAGCTATCGCTTCATCGCTCCTCGCAACGACGGCCGATGCTCAAATTTCCGGCTTCGGTCGCACATCTCCTCCGATGTATGGCGGCTCCGGCATTTCCACTCGGCCTTCGAGTTCGATTCGACCGATGGAAGGTACTTTCGCTCCAAATCACACGACACCGGACGGAAAGCTTTGCATATCGGTCAATCCGTTGACGCACCCCCAAGCCAACAATCCCAAGATCATCGAGCAGATCGTGCTGGTTCAAAACATTTGCGGTCAATCGATCAGGGTTCGGGTTTGCTACGCGGGAAGTTCCGACTGCATTGTCGTTCCGCTCGCAGGCTACCAGAAGCTGCAGAGACTACTGGGGATTGCGGCCGGATCAACGAACTTTCAATTTGAGTATCGCGAGCTCTATTGAGTCGTTGATTCAGACGAACACCCCTGGTTGAACGCTCACAAGAAATGTGCGCGTTGCCGCTTGAACCAACGCCATTGCATTCGGGATCGCCAAGATGGAACTGATGTTTCCGCGTTCACACGCGCTGCCTGTAACGATCTTGTTATCGCCGCATCAAAAACGCACGACTAACCAATTGCTGCCCCGATTTGCTCGCTTCATTGATATCCAGCAGCCAAAACGCTCGCGGTCGCGAGCGGGCGTACTGCGCGTCAAGCGATCTTGGTCTGTGCGGGCACAACTCTTGCAGCGGCGGGGCGTGCAGTTCTTCAATGCGCGTGCTCGATCGTCAGCAAGCCTTGACCGAACTTCGTCGCAGTTGATTCAGCACCTTCACTCACGTTGACCCTCGCGCACATGTCCCATCCCACCCAGGCTATTGTATTCGGAGGCGCAGGCTTCATCGGTACACATCTGATGACGCGAATGCTCGCTTCCGGCCGCTACGACCGTATCGTCTCAGTGGATATCGGGAAGCCCAGGGCGTACGTCGAAGGCGTCGAGTATGTCCATCATGATGTCCGTGAGCCAATCGACCCGAAGCTCGGTGGCGGGGTGCCTGCCGACATCTTCAACCTGGCTGCGGTCCATGTCACCCCGGGCCATCCGGACGGCGACTATTATTATACAAACGTGCTAGGTGCGGTGCACGTCTGCCGATTTGCGAGAGACACTGGCAGCCGGAATGTCATCTTTACCAGTTCGATATCGGTCTACGGTCCGACGGAAACCCCACTTACCGAAGATGCGACGCCAGTCCCGGTCAGTGCTTATGGACGTTCCAAACTCTCGGCCGAAGCAATCCATCGTCTATGGCAGTCGGAGGACCCGGACAGGCGGCTTACCATCGTGCGCCCCGCCGTCATCTATGGGCGCTACGAGCGAGGCAATTTCACGCGATTGTCGAGGCTTCTCGAAAGGCGGGCCTTCATCTATCCCGGCCGCACCGACACCATCAAGTCGTGCGGCTACGTGAAGGACCTGGTCTCGTCGATGCTCTTCATGGCGTCTCGCAACGACAGTCTGTCGATCTACAATTTCTGCTATGAGCACCGTTACACCATCAGCGAGATTTGCTCCGCCTTCTCTCAAGCTGCCGAATACCCCAAGCCGACGATAACGATTCCGGTATGGCTAATGAATCTCGCCGTGCTTCCATTCGAGGTGCTGCAGGCTGTCGGCATCAAGACCGGCATCAATCGTGACCGGATCAAGAAGTTGTGGTTTTCTACGAACATTCTGCCGAAGCATCTGATCGCAAGCGGGTTCAAATTCGACTACGATCTGGCAAGCTCGCTTGTGGATTGGAATCGGGAATCCTCCATCAAGGATTTTGATTGAGGTCCCGTTGCTTGATCTTTCGAGTGCCCGATCGATCGGGGATTCACCGTGGAACTGCGAAGCCGACCCTCGCCACCATAGTGGATGCTCCGAAACCGGACTCGTTCGCATTCCGCCGTCACGTGCTCAGTCGCAACCGCGAGACCGGATTCGCCTTGCCTGTGGCAGTTGCAAGATCCTCATGCTTGTCCGTCACACTCAGGTCGATATTGCATTGCAGAATTCGAGGCCGGTCGGACCCTGTCCACCGGCTCGGCACGTGAGATTCGTGGAACCCTGCCCAATTCGTGGGCGACCCATGATCTTCTCAGGCGGCGTAATTCGTCTCGATCTTGAAAGTCGCTTTTTTGGCAGAGTTGACGGAGATGGGCATTGTGACGATTTTGCGGCGAGCAGCACCGACAAAGGGCCGGCAGCGTTGCCGAAACTTCTCTGACCAACAACGTGTCGAACGATCTGGCTAGGTGTTTCGCCGAGAGCCTCGATGGCACTGGTCAACTCTCGAGCGCTGCGACGTCGACCACCACATCCGACGTGTCGAATTCTTACCAGCAGGAACTTCTACGTTACACTTTAACGTTCACGAGTTCAGCCGCGGCACGGCCAGCCTGATGCCGCATTCACAGAGATTTAGGTAGGCGGGCCGGATGCTTCAAAAGATCACATCTCGCGAGATTGAAACCACCGCACCGGAGGCTCCATCGCTGGAGCAGACCATCTCCTCTGCGCTTGCGCTGGTGAGCCGCCAGTATCCAGTGATGATTTTCACGCTGCTCCTGTGCATCTGTCTTGCCGGCGTTTACGTGTTCACGGCGCCGAAGCGATATACCGGAACGGCCATCCTGATGATCGACAGCCGCAAGATGCAGGGCCTGCAGACGCAAGCGCCTGCGAGCGGCGCAGACAACCCGATCGACTCGGCGATGGTCGACAGTCAGGTCGAACTTCTCAAGTCCGAAGCGATCGCCTCCAAAGTCATCAAGGACCTGAAACTTGCGGAGTCGGCAGACTTCATGAGCGACGGTGGCGGATTGCTCAGCAGCATCAGTAGCGCGATTACCGGAATATTCTCCGAGTCGACCCCGCCCACGGAAGAGCAAATACTGCGCGCGGCACTCGCTCGCTTTGCGAGCGGCCTCAGCATCAAGCGCGTCGGCGTGAGCTATGTTATCGAGATCTCCTTTCAGGCATTGTCGCAGGACCTGGCAGCACGGATCGCCAACGCGGTCGCCGACGGCTATATCGTGGACTCGTTGGAATCGAAATATCAGGCCTCGAGACGGGCGGCGGTCTGGCTGCAGGACCGATTGAAGGAATTGCGGTCGCAGGCGTCTTCCGCTGAACGCACCGTTGCGGATTTCAAGGCCAAGAACAACATCGTCGACGCCGGCGGGCGACTGCTCACCGAGCAGCAACTCGCTGAAATCAATACTTCGCTGACGGCTGCGCGTAGCCAGCGTGCGGAGGCACAAGCTAAGCTCGAACGCATCACCGCGATATTGAATGCGGACACCGACGATTCCAAGGTCATTCTGAATGAACTGGCGACTGTGAGCGAGACGATGGCCAACCCGGTCATCACCAAATTGCGCCAGACCTATCTCGAGTACGCGGCCAAGCAGGCCGATTGGTCGAACCGGTATGGATCGACACATCTCGCGGTTGTCAATTTACGCAACCAGATGCGAGAAATCCGACGCTCGATCATTGACGAACTGCGACGCACGGCCGAGGTCTACAAGAGTGACCTTGAAATTGCCAAGGCGCGCGAGGAGTCCAGCCAGAAGAGCTTGAACGATACGATCGCGGTCTCGAATAATACCAGCCAGGCCCAAATCATCCTGAGAGATCTGGAAAGCAACGCTCAGAGCGCTCGCGCATTATCGGACAACTTCCTGCAACTGTACATGGTCTCGGTTCAGCAGCAGTCGTTTCCCGTTACCGAAGCGAGGGTGATCAGTCAGGCCGCGTCGACTCTTCCCAACAAGACGTCGCCAAGAACGACACTCATCCTGCTTGCGGCGATTGTGGGTGGGTCGATTCTCGCAGCTCTCGTCGCAATCCTGCTTGATATGATGGATCGCGTCTTCCGTACCGTTTCGCAGGTCGAGCAGTTCGTGGATACCCGCTGTCTCGCTTCGATCCCGGTCATAGAGCAGGGTGCCATCAAAGCGAATTCCGCTCAATCGGGCAAAGCGGCCTGGCGATTCGGCAAACGCGACAAGCCCAAACCGCAGCAGGCATCACCGAGTCACGGGGCATCCGGCACGACGTTGCCACTCCACGGGTCCGCGCCCGCGTTCAGCCACCAACAGTCGCATCGCGACCGTCTGCTTTCAACCGAGGAGAGCGTCGGGCGGCACGTGATCAATGCCCCGTTTTCACGCTTCGCGGAGGGATTTCGCTCGATCAAGCTCGCCAGCGATTTCGCAAATTTCGGTGCAGGGTCCAACAAGGTCCTGGGGATTACCTCCGCTCTTCCGAACGAGGGAAAGTCAACCGTCAGCGAAGCGCTGGCGCAGACCTTGGCGCAAAGCGGCTGCCGTACGCTGCTGATCGATGGCGACATCCGCAACCCCAGCCTCACCGCAAGGCTTACTCCGGCTGCGCAGGACGGCTTGATCCATGTCGTCATCGGCCAAGCCGACTGGAGGGACGTGGTCTGGATCGACCCGCAGACGAATCTACATTTTCTTCCTTGTGCTATCACATCCCGCTTCTCGAATTCGAGCGACCTGCTGGCCTCGCAACAGATGGACGATCTGTTCCAGCAACTACGGCAGCACTTTGATCGCATCGTTCTCGATCTTAGCCCGCTGGCGCCGGTCGTCGACGTTCGGGCGACCAGGGGGCTGGCTGATTCCTATATCCTTGTCATCGAATGGGCGAAGTCGAAAATCGATATCGTCGAGCGCGTGCTAGGCGAAACGCCGGTTGTGCGCGAGCGGATGCTCGGTGCGGTTCTTAACAAGGTGAATGTGTCGGTGATGAGCCGCTACGATACGTACGGCGCAGCCTACTATCGCAATCGATACTACAAGAGGTATGGTTACGTCGATTGACGTCAGATGCTTGATCCGGAGCGGTGGGCAGCACTACAGGGCCCTTGGATACAACATGAATGATTTGGCGCTAGCGCATGTTAGGTCGGCGCTTCTGATGGTGCGCTCAGTTCTGCTCGGTGCTGGTCTCTTGATGACGACGGCTCCTGGTCGAGCCGAGCCGGTGCGTCCGGGCATTCTGAACTGCGGGTCTGGCATCAGCGCCGAGCAGCGTCGACGTTGCGACGAAGAGGCGTTCAAGCAGATCGAGTCCGGCAGCCAATCGACACAGCTTGAGAGCGGATGGCGACTAGTTAAGAGCAAAAATCCAGACGGCGGCGCCGATGCCATTTCAGTGATGCATGTCGTCGATAGTACCAAGTCGGATACGCGCCTTGCTGGTCTGAGCCTGCAATGCGGGAAGAGTGGCATCGAAATTGTACTCATTGTACTCGAGCCACTGTCCCGCTCGGCGCGACCGAACGTAGCCCTCATAGCAGGAGAGAAACGCGCAGAGTTCCAGGCATCTGTGATCCAGGGCGGCGTGGCGCTCCTACTACCCGCCGACGCCTCGAAGCTTGCTGCCAGCGACTGGCAGACCGCAAACGAGCTTGCGGTTGAAATTGGGACCACACCGAGCGCGATCCGCGGCGCGGTGCCGATGGCTGGACTGGCGACGGCTCTCCGTTACTTGTCGCAGTACTGCTATGCTCGATAGTTTAGCCGGTCACGGAACTGAGGGCGAGTCCGGCAAATCGACTGCATGTGACCAGTTGGCAGGCCGCGTGTGATGATGCTTTATAGTGGCAACTATCCGGCCATCCATCACCGAGACGACGGTGGCCTCGCATGCTCGGCTATGCGACGCGTATCAATGTCCCACTTGTGCAATGCTGCACTCCATTCCCGCTTCCACGTCTCACGGTTCTCCGATTGCTCATCGCTTCCTGGCTTTTGATCACATTGCTGGCCGCGACTCCGATCTTGGCCATCACAAGCGGGTCCTTCGCACAGCATGTGATTTCACTTGCTACTGCGTTAATGATGGCAATGGCAACAAGAGGTCCGGAGGCGCAAATCGCGTCGGCCGCGCAGTTGCTGAAGCAATTTCTCCTCATATTCTTGCTTCCGGTCGTCTGGATGACGTTGCAAATCTTTCCGATGTCCTCGCTTGCGAACCCGATCTGGTCGGCGACTTCGATCGCATTGAATCAGCCATCGCTGCCGGGCCGCATCAGCGTTGATACGGGCGCGACGTTTCAAAGCCTGTTCCTCTTTCTGGTCGATGTGTCGCTCCTGGTGTCGACCATCATCATCGCCAGGGATCGCCGTATGGCCGAAACGATCCTGTTCGTATTGAGCGCAGTGACGACCCTCATGTCAGTCGAGCTCCTACTCGGCCGGCTCGATTTATTCGCCGGAATCATTCCCCAATCCGGCGCAGCTACGAACCTGTTTCCGGCAGCAGCCGCTCTTGCGATATTGACAAATGGCGCGCTCGTCGCCCGGGCACTCGAACGCCACCTGCACCAGCAGAACATCCACAATCTGGCCTCGCCCCAACTGTGGGTCGGCGTTTTCTGCGGCCTGTTAGGAATTGCCGTAGCATTCGCCGCACTTGCGACCCTCGAACAACACACATTGGTGGCGGTTACTGGCTGCGGATTGATGGTCCTCGTGTTCATAGCCGCTGTCCGGCGCTTGGGATTTCGGTTTTGGCCTTCGGCGCTATTGTTCTTGGTCCTTGCAGCGATCGCCAGCGCGATGGCTGTGCCGCACACTCTATCCGGAGGCTTGGGCCTGCTTGGATTCGTCAGCCTCCCCCCGGAAGCAGTTGCGCCGGCAAAGCACCTGCTCTCTGATGCACCGACGTGGGGCAATGGTCTCGGAACCTTTAGGTTGACTTCGAGAGCCTATCAGGAGTTCGGCGCTGCGCTGGCAGACCCTCCTTCCACCGCGGTCTTAATGGCTGTCGAGGCGGGAAGATTGGCGAGCGCCATCCTGGTAGTCTTCGCCGCCCAGTTCTTCCTCGTTAGCTTTCGCGGCGCCGTTCGGCGAGGACGTGATTCCTTCTTCGCGGCCGCCGCGGCCGCCGGCGTTGTCGTTGTACTCTGCGAGAGCTTTCTTGACTCAAGTCTCTCAAACCCCACGATTCAAGCGATCGTGGCGGTGATGGTCGGAGTTGGACTTGCACAATCCGTGGGACGGACCAGTGGCGCCAACCACTCGGCGGCATCCGCGCGACCGTAACATTGGGCATCGAGAATGAGTTCATCGAGCAGATTTCGCATTCTTCTGATGGCGTCGGCCTTGACGGTCGGATCCTATGCGATCGTGTCGGCCGTAGCGGAGGTGACGGCGCTGGGGCGGATAACATTTCCCGCAGATGCGGCCGAGATTGGGGCGCGGTGGACTGGAGACGCCCCCTCATTGTTGGGAACGCGCTCGCCGTTTGGATCAGAGCTGGAGAGCAATTATGCATTGATCGCCGCGCTACAGACAATTGAGTCCAGTCAGCAAAGGGCCACGATCCTGCGATCAATAGCGCCCGATGCTCTCGGCCGGGTCAGGCGGACGCTGTCGATCTCTCCCTACAAACCCGAACTATGGCTGGCACTGGCTCTGCTTCAAGTCCAGCGCGACCCGTACGATCCGGTCGTGGTCGAGGCCCTGAAGATGGCATATTTTGTCGCACCAAACGACGCGCGATTGATGCCGGTGCGGATCGACATGGCGGCCCGCTTCGACGCACTCGCCCTTCCCGATGTCAAGGACCTCGTACGCAATGACGTCCGGCTCATCCTGATTCGCCGACCTGGGTCGAGATCGGCACTGGTGTCCGCTTATCGGCGGGCATCAAAACTGGGCAAGGCTTTCCTTGAGGATGCCGTTGAATCGATCGACCCGTCCTTCCTGGCGACACTGCGCGGTTGAATTCGGACAGGACACTCCTGATGAAGTACGGGGAGCTGTCGGCACCAGAACACGAGGCGTGAACTTCGCCCGGAACAAGCACTCGCTTCGCTGCACTCACCCGAACCCAGCCTCACCGGTCGATCTGGGGTGATGCCGGAGTTGACCGCTTCGCTCAAAGATTACAGATCTTCGATCGTTCAGGAAAACGGTTATGATTGGCGCGCTGCCGCGCGTTTTCTTTTCACGATCAATCCTCTTGCGCAATACGGGGGCGGTTGCCGCCGCCGGCGAACTCACCTAGCGCTCGCGCGATCCATAGGTCCAGCGCCAACCGTAGTGGTACGGAGTCCACAAACGACGGTCATTGTCGTAGCCGATGTTTGCGCGGATTGATGAAGGCGGGCGTGAGGTGATCGAGATAGAGTATCTCCGGGAACTCGTCGGCTGAAAGGAGCCGGCTTACATTGCAACAGCGCTGTGCACCCTTTCCTTCTGAGGTTCCGACGGTTAATTTGACCCCATACTCTTGCATTTCGGTGGGACTGGATGACGGTACTTGCCATATTAAGCATCTGGCTACTGCTCAACGTTTTATTCGTGCTCATCGTGGTTCCTCCCCGCGGGGCGCGATCGCGGCTCAACAGGTCAGGAACAATCCTTGCGCCCGTCCCGATCGAAAAGCATCAAGACCAGCTCGATCACAACGAACAGTTCTCCCTTCGCCACGCTCTCGGATCATTCGCAACGGGAGTCTTTTTCGTCCTGATGCCCCGGCTGATCGCAATACGGGAGGCCATCATGCGGCTGTGGAACAGGGCGCGTAGGCATAAGACCTAAAACTTGGTGATTGGCGCGACGGCTGAAGGGCTCCAAAAGGAGCTCTCGCCTCAATCCGCATCTCGCTCAGCGCCTATGAGTCCGCGCCGCGCCGCCAATGACGCCTGCGCTGACCTAGTACGCCTCCTGGGAAATGACGGTAGCCGCCGTGCGCGCCATGATTTTCAGGTCGAGCCAAATGCTCCAGTTCCTTACATACCAAACGTCATATTCTACCCGCTTTTCCATCAGGTCGATGGTCGGCGTTTCGCCCCGGAAACCATTAACCTGAGCCCAGCCCGTGAGGCCCGGCTTCATGTGGTGGCGGTATACGTAATTGCTGATGATCTCGTCATAATAGTTGTCGTGGGCAAGCGCATGTGGGCGCGGTCCGACCAACGACATGTCGCCGCGCAGCACGTTCCAGAGCTGGGGCAACTCGTCAATGCTGGTCATGCGGAGGAAGCGCCCAATCCTCGTGACGCGCGCGTCCCTCTTGGTTGCTTGAGCAATCGAATGACCATTCTCGCACAAGTACATGCTGCGGAATTTCCAGATGTCAAACGGCTTGCCGTTGAAGCCGCGGCGCGACTGTCGAAAGATCACGCTCCCAGGCGAATCCAGCTTGATCAGAATGGAGACGGTGATCAGCACCGGCGCCAGGGCCACTAGCGAAAACAACGCCAGACCGACGTCGAGGCAGCGCTTCTGGAGGCGTTCAAACACGCTGAGCGGTGGTCGCTGAATCTCGATTGCCACCGTGCCGCTGACCGGCAAAAACGGACGCGATACCAGATCTGCAATCGAGTTATCCGGCAACAGACGGATCGGCTGTGGTACGGCGCGCAGGTGCAGTTCGAGTTGCTGCAACGACGGCAGCTCGTTCCAGTCAACCGCCAACAGGTACTCCTCGACATCTGCTGCACGGGATTGGAGGATGACATCGCGGATTTGCCTCTCCCAGCCGTTCCCATGGCTGTTAGCGGGAAGCACGAAATGGCGAACCACGTCGAATCCGTTCTTGCGCAGGTCCTTGAAACGGCTCGAGGTGAAATCAAGCGGCTTCAGGCTGAGCAGGGCAACCTTGCGATCGACCAATCTGCCCTTGGCAAAGCTCGTGCCGAGCGCCCACTGCCACGCAAAGCGCAGGCTGAGCAACCCAACGCCGCCAACGCCGGTGAAGATAAGGAACGTGCCGCGGGACAAATTGTCCGACGATTTCAATAGAAACGCCGCGACAGCAAGGATTGTCAGTGACACCAGCCAGATGATCACCGCTTTGCGCAATTGCCAGACCAGGCTGAGCAAACGGTGCGTTGCATACACACCCTGAAAATATGCGATCGCGACGAACACTGCGCTGACGATCAGTCCGGCGCCGATGGGCGCTCCGTCTCCAGATGACGGCGCAGCGAGGCTATACAGTTCCGACGCCACCGCGTAGCAGAGCAAGATCAGCAAAAGGTCGGCCGCGATGACGAGAAGCTGAAAGGGCCTCTGAAGAGCCGTGCCCCGTGCGGAGGACACCGCATAGGTTCTTTCAGAACCATAAGTTGCAACAACCATTCGATCCTCTACGTGTGGAGAGTGCCTGGCGGTCATTGTGATGCTGAAGATTTGCCGCTTCCCAGACGAAGGGTGTTAAGTGATCGCAGCGACATTGTGGCGCTGCATGCAAAACTTTTGCGATGCACTGATGCGTCGCGTCGAATGAGAAGTGATAATTCGACGCGCTGAAAATCTCGTCACAGTGCTGACATATCGGCGACGCGCTGCCCTATTTTGAATCGAGTTCCACATCCAACACGATGCTTTAATGCTCGCGCGAGCGCGTCTTCGCTCATCTTTGAGGCGCCGATCCGTTGCGAGGCTGCGAACAGTATTTGCGGGAACTTCAATTTCTGACTACGAGGGCATCGTAGGATTGCATTGAGGCATGCATCTTTGCCGCGCTCTGCAGTTCAGCGATGCAATTTCCACGGACCGCTCTTCGCTCGACCCGTTGCAAACAGGTAGGCAAAAAGTTCCGCCCTTCTTTTGGCGTGATCAAGCCGGAGAACGACGACGCTACCCTATTCACCGCACATTGTTCGCGTCAGATGGGGGAGTTCTCAGGTGCCGGCGACTTGGGGAAATTTTCTCGACCACCTCATCGATTGTGCGCCATGATATCTTTCGCCCGACCACGTCGGCCAATCCACAAGCCGCACCTGCCGGAGGGAATTCGCATCTATGCGATCTCGGATATTCACGGCTGTGCGCACTTGCTCCAGCCGATGTTGCGGGTGATCGACGCCGACGTGGCTCGCAGCCGCCCGCACTATGCGATCGAGGTCTTCATGGGCGATTACATCGATCGCGGCCCGGACACGCGCGCCACCCTCGACATCCTGGTCGAGCGTAGTCGCCGGGGCAATGCGGTCTTCCTCAAGGGTAATCACGAGGCATTTCTGGTAAGCGTGTTCGAAGACCCTTCACTGTTCGCGGACTGGATTGCCGTCGGGGGGACCCAGACATTGATGTCTTACGGGCTCGCCCCGCCGGACTTGAAGCGCGACGAGCCGACGTCGATCTTGCGCGATTTGATTCGCGCAATGCCGACTGAGCATCTGGAATTCCTGGACAATCTGCGGCTGAGCTTTACGTGCGGGGATTTCTTCTTTGTGCATGCGGGCGTTCGACCGGGCGTGGCGTTATCCGAACAGCAGGAGAACGATCTTTTGTGGATTCGCGAGGAGTTCCTGGAGAGCAAAAAGCATTTCGGCAAATATGTCGTGCACGGTCACACGCCGGTGCGGAACGCCGATGTGCGAAATAACCGCGCCAACATCGATACCGGCGCCTATGCGACCGGCAATCTCACCCTGATGAGCATCCAGGGAAGCCGCATGCTCGCGGTGTGACATCTGGCAACCGCTTGCCATCTGCCAAAGCCTCTTCCGCGACGAGGGTCGAATGGGCCTCGGCGCCCAGAGGTGAAGCGATTTGCCTAATTGAGGACTTGCCTAATTGAGCAAGCAGGGCTTCTGCGGCCGGGCGCGCGTCTCGGCCATCCAATCGTTCCAGGCTCGCTCATGCTTGACGTAGAGCTCCAGCCAACGCGCGCCGTGCTCGTTCTGCTGCAGACGACGCTCCTGGTCAGGTAAACCGGCGCGCAATCGCGCATCCGGATTGTCCAGCGTTTCGAACTCGACCGTCTCCGAAATCGTCAGGCCGACGAGAACACGCTGTCCCGCGCCATCCACGATGTATCGCCGCGGAGCGTCATTCTTGGGTTCACTCATCTCGTCATGCCCCCATTCGTTTCAGTGAGACCCCCGCGTGCCCGCCGGCGAGCCGGACGGCGCCTAAAAGGCCCGTCGGGCATGGCCGAATGTTGAGGTGGGAGTCGAGGTCTCACCGGAGCGTGCAGTTCGCTGGACGCGCCAAGCACGCAGCGCATATCCCACGATGAGGCCAGCGCCAAAAATGGAAGCGGAGACAAATGCAGAAGCCATGGAGAGTCGTCCCGGATAGTCCGGGGACACATCAAGACCGAGCAGTGTGTCGACATCATGATTCTCGATGACTCCCGGCGCCGAAAGATTGTTCACGCCTCGACTTCTTGTGTGCATGCAAGGCGATGCCGTGTCCGATCATCCTCCCCACCTCTCCTTTCGGCCGGCAACGATCACTCTCTATATAGAGATGCTTTTGCCGAGTTTGCGGGCCCGAGCCTTTGATCGTCGAGCAGGAGCGCTTCGCGCAGACCCCGCCTCCCGCAACGGGGAATTCGGGCCGATCGGTCGGCCGATGCCCTTGCAACCGCCCGGGAGCCGTCGCATTATTTCGCATCGCATTTAGAAGGGATTCAATCCAATGAACTTTCGTGTGCTTATTCCATCCGTTGCCCTGTCTGCTCTTGGCCTTACCTTGACCGTATCCGTGGCGCCAGCCGCCGAGCTCGCGCTTGGTCCGGCGCATCATCGGGCGGCTTCCGTCCAAGGCGGACTTGTGCTGTGGGATGATGTCTACCCGCCCGCGATCTATGGTCCCCAGCTTCGCCCGGTCGAGGAAGTTGCGGCCATGAAGGCGCAGGCACGGCCCGTGTCCCAGCGCTGGTGGGGATACTGGTACGCCTGGTAAATTCGAGAGCCTTGGCTGAGGCCGAGCCAGGCTGGACTAACGACCGCCGCCACATCGGGCAACCGGATGGCGGCAGTCTTTTTTGAGGCCCGCCGCATACGTCCGGCGGCCGCGGTGGGCGATAGGGCCCCGAAGCCGACGCCTTCTCCAAAGCCTAGGTGATGAGGAAGTTGCCATTGTGCAGCGTGCCAGTGGCGTTTTGCAGGCTAACGTCCATATCACTGGCACCGTCGCCGTCGATATCGATCTGGAGGTAGTCGTTGCCAGGCCCAAAACTCTGCAAATGGGCCGAAGCCTGGTTGGCGCCGAGGAGCGCCGCACTGTCCACATACTCGATGTGACCGCCGGCGATGCTGATGCCTGAGAAGGTAAAGCTATCGTTGTCCGCATCGAAATTGTGAATGGTGTCGGCAGCACCGGCGGCGGAATCTGCGATGCTGGCGAAACGGAAACTGTCGTGGCCCGCACTGGCGAAGATTTCATCCGCGCCCGCGCCGGCAGTGATCGTCGTGTTGCCGGATGTATTGCCGATCGTGATCCTGTCGAAATTCGCGCCAGCATTGATGTTTTCGACGTTGCTTACCGTGATGTCGTAGACGTTCGCGTTGAAGGTCAAGCTGTCATTGCCGTCGCCGAGATCGATCACGTTCGCCGGACTGCCGTTCAACGTCAGGGTATCGTTCGACGAGCTCCCGTTGAGCAGATTCACGTTCCAGAGATTGTCGAACGAATTGCTGCCGACGGCGAGGTTCAGCACGTTGGCTGTACCATCGCCGAGATTGACCGTGACGCCGGATACGGTGTTCAGGAGTGTGACCGTATCGTCCGATGGGTTGAGGTTGCCGGTGAAATCACTGCCGTTGAGGTTTTCGACCCCAACGATGCTGAGCGAATTCACGCCATTGGCGAGAGAAGCCAGATCGCTGCCACCGCCCATGTCGATGGCGATGCCGTCGACATTGTCCGTCAAGCTCAAGGAATTATCGCCTGCATTGCCGTTGATGTGCTCGACACCGACCGCGGCAAATGCAGCGAAGTTTCCGTTAAGGACGATGGTGTCCTCGCCATTGCCGAGGTCGATTGCGACCCCGTTCGCAGCAGAGATCGCACCGGTCACACTGAGAGTGTCATCACCCGCGGTTCCGTTGACGTGATTGACATCGAAGATATTCACGAACGAGTTCGCGCCGGCAGCGAGGTTCATCGTGTTGTCGCCGTTGCCGAGGCTGATCTCCAGGCCAGTGACCGTCGTCGACAAGTTGAGCACGTCATTGACGCCAGGCGTCGCACCGAAATCGGATCCGGAGATCCCCTCGACGTCCACGAGGCTCAGCGTGTTGGTACCGCCCACGAGGCTGAGATGGTCATTGCCGCCACCGAGGTTTACGACCAATCCGGCAGCGTTGTTCGTCAGGTTGACGAATTCGTCGCTATTGCTGCCGACCAGGTTCTCGACGCCGGCAAGATTGAGCGTGTAACCGTTGCCGAAGACGCTGCCATTGAGCAAGACAGTGTCCGCGACCCCGCCCCCCAGATTGATCTGATGGCCGAAGATGTTGCTCCCGATACGAAGGTAATCGTCACCGGCCGTTCCGATGACGGGCGCACTGCCGGAGATCTGCTGTTGCGTCGAGAGATCAATCGGACTGCCCGAAGCGCCCGACGACAGCAGCACGATGCCGTCGCTGAACTGCAGCACTTCGACATTGGTCAGGCTGTCGGTGCCGTCACGGCCCGCCGTATTGTCTTGAACCACAATCGGTCCAGACGTCGTGACGGTGTACTGCGATTGCGTCCCGCTGAAGATCACCATGTCGGTGCCGGCGCCGCCATCGATCGTGTCGTTGCCGCCCTGGCCGGTGATGCCGTCATTGCCGCCGCCGGCACTGATCGTGTCGGCGCCGCCACCGCCGAAGAAGAACTCATCATTTGAGCTGCCGACCAGCGTGTCGGCCAGATTGGAACCCTGAACGCTGTTGACGCCACCCGTGATGACGTCGGCGCCTGCGGCCCCGCTCACCACTCCCGTCGAGAGATCGACGGAAACGCCTCCGCTTGCCTGGGAGTATGAGACGCGCGTATTGCCGTTGCCGGTGATGGTATCATTGCCGAGGAGGCCTTCGAACAAATTGAAGGTACCGAACAATCCGACGAATGTCGCCGCATTGTAAGTGTCGGCCTGATTGCTGCCGGTCACACTGTTGACACCCGTGTAGGTGTCGGCGCCGATCGAGCTGCCGCCGGTTGCAGTTCCTGCCTGCAGGTTGATCGTCACGGCATCGGTCGCGCTGGCGTAGATGATGCGGGTGTTGCCGTTTCCGGTGATGGCGTCGTTGCCGGCCAAGCCTTCGAACTGGTTGAAATTGCCGTTGTTGCCGACGTTGTTGACGGCGGCATTCTGGAAGCCAATCGCACCGAAATTCGTCGCCGTGAAGACGTCGTTGAAAGTCGTGCCCTGGGCGCCCTCGATCCCGCGGAACGTGTCATTGCCGATCGAACTGTCACCGGTCGCCGTGCCGGCCGTGAAGTCGATGGTTACCGGGCCGGTGGAGAAGTAGATATTGTTGTAACTGATGACGTCGAAGCCGCCGCGACCATCAATGGAGTCGTCACCGGCAAGGCCAGTGAACGTCTCGGTAGCTGCAGTGTTGTTGCTTCCATAAAGGACATCGTTGAACATCGAGGCCATCACGGCATTGACCCCGCTGAAGGTGTCGCTGCCCGTGGATGCGTCGCCACTCGCCGTGCCCGCCAGCAGGTCGACCGTCACGAGACCGGTCGCATTGGTAAACGCGATGCGCGTGTTGCCGTTACCGGTGATGCTGTCGTTGCCTCCCATGCCGATGAATTCGTTGAAGGTCCCGTTGGAGCCGGCATTCGTGCTGCCTGCACCGAAGCCGGTGGCGTTGAAGACGTCCGCGTCGTTCGAGCCGCGCACGGATTCGATCGATCGAAGCGTGTCGGTGCCGACCGTCGCGGTGTCGCCCGTCACCGTTCCGGCAGCGAGCTGAACGTTGATGCCGCCCACGGCTGCCGGATCAAGTGCGTAGTCCGCCCGGTCGAAACCGGCCCGGCCATCGATCGAGTCGTTGCCGGCGCGACCTTCGAAGGTCTCCACGGTCCCCGGTCCATTGGAGCTCCCCAGCAGCTGGTCGGCAAATCCAGAGCCGACGATGCCGGCAAAGCCCGAGCCCACCAGGGTATCGGTCCCGACCGAGCTATCTCCCGTCGCCGAATGCGCGGCCAGATCCACTGTCACGCTACCCGTCGCGTTGGCGTAAGAGATGCGCGTCAGCAGCGCACCCAGGTTGTTGGTGGCTCCCGTGATGGTGTCGTCGCCGCCGCGGCCCTCGAATTCGTTGAAGCCGAGATTCGTGCCGGCAATGCCGGTGTTGCCCGCAAAGCCAGTCGCGTTGAACGTGTCGGCAAAACTGCTGCCGACGATGCCCTCGACGTTCACGAGCGTGTCAGTTCCGACACCCGGACCTGTCACCGAGCCTGCGGCGAGACTTGCGGTAATGCCTCCCGTTGCATCGGTATAGTCGGCGCGGTCGAAGCCGAGGCCGCCGTCGAGCAAATCATTGCCATCGAGGCCTTTCAGGCGGTCGTTGCCGCCGAGGCCACTCAGGCTGTCGGCATAGGCCGTGCCGGTCAGCGTGTTCGCATTGCCGTCGCCAGTGAGGTTGACGCCTTGCCCCAGGATGAAATCGGCCGCCGTGAGGTTCGAGAGCGTCACGCTCGAGAGCGTCAGGCTGTCGCCATTGCCGAAGTCGATGACCGTGTTCAGCCCAACCTGAGTGGCAAGCGCCTGAACCTGCGCAAAGCTGGAGACGCCCGCGACGCCCGTGAGGTCGATCTTGTCGGTCTGCGCCTGCAAGAAGTCGCCGATGGTGTCCGCGCCACCGCCGGTGGCGTAGACGAAGGTATCGGCGCCGAGACCGCCACCGAGGAAATCGTTGCCTGCACCGCCGTTGATCAGGTCGTTGCCGTTGTTACCGAACAACTGGTCGCCACTGACCGAGCCGGTGATCGTGTCGTTGAAGTTCGAGCCCGCGGCGTTGGTCACCCCTCCCGTGATGGTGTCGTGACCCACCGAGCCGTCGCCGTCCGCGGTACCGCCAGCGAGATTGACGGTCACACCCGACGTGGCGCTGCCGTACTGGATCTGGGTGGAGCCGTTGCCGGTGATGGTATCGTTGCCGGAGCCGCCCTGGAAGAAGTTGGCCCCGATGAAGCCGGCCGCGTCGAACGTGTCGTTGCCGCTACCGCCGACCGCACTGTTGACGCCTGTGAAGGCGTCATGGCCGGTCGAGGCATCGCCATTGGCCGTGCCTGCCGCGAGGTTGATGGTCACGCCGGACGTCGCATTCCCGAACAGGATCTGCGTGTTGCCATTGCCGATGATGGTATCGTCGCCGCCCTGGCCCTGGAACGCGTTGAACCCGGCGAACCCCGTCGCGTCGAAACTGTCGGCAAGATTGCTGCCGGTTGCACTGTTGACACCCGTAAAGCTGTCATGCCCGACCGAGGCATCGCCGCTGGCGATTCCGGCCTGAAGGTTGATGGTCACCCCGCCGGTCGCATTGGCGTAGATGATGCGGGTGTTGCCGTTGCCGGTGATGACGTCATCGCCGCCCAGGCCTTCGAACTGGTTGTAGGTGCCGTTGTTGCCGATGTTGGAAGCACCGTTCTGGCCGTAGCCCGATGCGTCGTAGCTGTCGGCGTAGCCGGTGCCCTGAATGCCCTCGATCGAGCGCAGCGTATCGCTGCCGATCGACGCATCGCCGGTCGCCGTGCCCGCCGCCATGTCGACGGTCACGCCGCCCGTGACCGTGCTGAGGCTGTTGTAGATGGCAACGTCGAACCCGCCGCGACCGTCGATGTAATCGTCGCCGCCAAGACCGGTGAAGTTGTTGTTGAAGCTGCTCCCGAGCAGCGTGTCCGAGAAAGTCGATCCCTGCACCGCATTGACGCCGGTGAAGGTGTCGGTCCCCTCGGTCGCACCCGTGGCACTGCCGGAGACCGTGACTGCATTCGTGGTCCCAACGGCGCTGGTCTCGAGGTCGACGCTGACGCTCGAGGCGGCAATCTGGTAGTTCAGGCGGGTGAAGCCGTTGCCGATGATGGTGTCGTTGCCGCCGGCGCCGGCGAAGTCATTGAAGGCCCCCGAGGAGCCGACATTGGTTGCCCCAGCCTGACCGAAGCCGGTCGCATCGAACGTGTCGTCAAAATTGGTGCCGCGGGCGGCCTCGACGTTGCGCAACGTGTCGGTGCCGACGGTCGCATCGCCGTTCACAACGCCTGCGGCAAGGTGAACGTAGATGCCTGACGTCGTCGTCGTATCCGAATTGTAGGTGACCTGGTCGTAGCCGCCGCGGCCATCGATGTAGTCGTCGCCGCCGCGCCCCTCATAGGTCTCGTAGGTGAAGGCCGCATTGTCGCTGCCGTAGATGGTGTCGTTGTAGGCCGAGCCCCAGATGGTCGAGACGTTGGAGAAGGTGTCGTGACCGACGGAGGCGTCGCCGTCCGCAGTGCCTGCGCCGATGTCGACGGTGACGGCACCGGTCGCGCTCAGATAGGACAATCGCGTCACCGCCTGCCCCAGGGCGTTGAGATCGCCAATGACGCTGTCGTCGCCGCCACGTCCTTCGAACTCACTTTGACCGGCCGCCACGCCGGGCAGGCCGGTCGAGCCAGTAAATCCAGCCGCGTTGAACGTGTCGGCAAAATTGCTGCCGAGGACACCCTCGATGCCAACGAGCGTGTCGGTTCCGACGCCCGA
The DNA here is from genome assembly GCF_900099855.1 of Bradyrhizobium sp. Rc2d. Taxonomy (NCBI): domain Bacteria; kingdom Pseudomonadati; phylum Pseudomonadota; class Alphaproteobacteria; order Hyphomicrobiales; family Nitrobacteraceae; genus Bradyrhizobium; species Bradyrhizobium sp. Rc2d. The sequence continues at coordinate 70,380 of NZ_FNCU01000036.1, forward strand.
TCCTGAGGCGACGCCTGCTGCCAGATTGACCGTGATACCGCCGGTCGCGTCGGTATAGACGGCGCGGTCGAAGCCCGCTCCGCCATCCAGGAGGTCGCTGCCACCCAGGCCCTGAAGGCGATCGTTGCCGCCGAGGCCGCTGATGGATTCGGCATTTGCCGTTCCGACGAGGCTGTTGGCGTCGTCGTCGCCGACGATCGGCGCGGCCGGCGTGCCGAACAGGAAATCGCTCGCCGTCAGGCTGCTCAGAGTGACGTTCTGCAGCGTGAGCCCGTCACCGGAACTGAACGTGATGACCGTGTTCGGGCCGCTCTGCTCCGCGTGCGATTGCAGATCGGAGAGGCTATAGATGCCGTAGACTCCGGTCAGATCGATCTTGTCCTGGCCATGGACGAAATCCTGGATGAAGTCGAAACCGCCGCCGCTCGCATAGACAAAGGTGTCTGCACCGGCTCCGCCGCTAAGGAAATCGTTGCCGGCTCGGCCATCCAGCGTGTCATTGCCGCCACTGCCGGAGAGGCCGTCATTGCTGGCGCTACCGACGATCGTGTCGTTGAAATTCGATCCGAAGATGTTGAAGACACCGGTGATGGTGTCATGGCCGACCGAGCCGTCACCGTCAGCCGTACCCGCGGTGAGATTGATGGTCACGCCGCTGGTCGCGCTGCCATACTGAATCAGGGTGTTGCCGTTGCCGGTGATGCTGTCGTTTCCGGCGTTGCCCTGGAATGAATTGAAATTTGCGTTGACGCCGGTGAATCCCGTTGCGTCATAGACGTCGTTGAAATTGCCGCCGATGGCGCTGTTCACGCCGCTGAAACTGTCGTGGCCGACCGACGCGTCGCCGCTGGCAGAACCAGCCGCGAGATTGATAGTCACACCGCCGGTGGCGTTGTTGTACTGGATCTGCGTCGTGCCGTTGCCGATGATCTGGTCGTCGCCCCCCTGCCCCTGGAACGAGGTCCCGCTCGGGCCAGAGAATCCGGTCGCGTCGAAAATGTCGGCAAAGTTGCTGCCGAGGGCACTGTTGACACCGGTGAAGCTGTCGTGACCGGTCGAACCGTCACCGGTAGCGGTGCCGCCCACGAGATTGATGGTCACGCCGCCGGTGGCATTGGCGAAAATCAGGCGTGTGTTGCCGTTGCCGGTGATGAAGTCGTCACCGCCCAGCCCTTCGAACTGGTTGAAGGTCCCGTTGTTGCCGATGTTGTCCCCGGTCACGCCGTAACCGGTCGCATCATAGGTATCGTTGAAGTTTGTGCCCTGAATGCCTTCGATCGAACGAAGCGTATCCGTGCCGTTCGAGACATCGCCGGTGACGATGCCGGCCGCCATATTGACGGTGATGCTCCCCGTGGTGAAAAAGATGTTGTTGTAAGACGAGACATCGAAGCCACCGCGGCCGTCGATATGATCGTTGCCGGCAAGGCCGGTGAAGGTATCGTTGGTCGCGCCGCCGTACAGGGAGTCATCGAACATCGATGCCTGGACGGCGTTGACGCCCGTGAAATGATCGGTGCCGACGGATGAATCACCGGTGGCGATGCCGGTCACGAAGTCGACCTGGACGCCCGCCGTCGCATTGTTGAAACCGAGCCGCGTAAAGCCGTTGCCGGTGATGGTGTCGTCGCCGCCATTGCCGGTGAACTCGTTGAACGTCCCATTGGAGCCGGCGTTGACGCTGTTGGAGCCGAAACCGGAGGCATTGTAGGTATCCGCGAAGTTGGTGCCGCGGATTGCCTCGATCGCGCGCAGCGTGTCCGTTCCGACGGTGGCGTCGCCGGTCACGATGCCGGCTGCCAGATTAACCGTGATTCCCGTCGCCGTGGCCGGATCGACGTTATAATCGACGCGGTCGTAGCCGCCGCGGCCGTCGATATAGTCGTTGCCGGCAAAGCCCGCGTACACCTCCGCGGTGAACATCGGATTGTTGCTGCCGAGAATCGTGTCGTCATGGGCCGAGCCCCAGACGCCGTTGAAGCCGGAACCGACCAGCGTATCGTGGCCGACCGACGCATCACCCTGCGCATAGCCGGCCGCGAGATCCACCGTCACCGCCCCGGTCGCGCTCACATAGGAAACGCGCGTGAGCTCCGCCCCCTGGCTGTTGGTATTGCTGATGATGGTGTCGTCGCCGCCCTTGCCCTCGAACTCGTTGTAGCCGATGGGACTGCCCGGAGCACGCGCGTCGCCGGTGAATCCGGCGCCGTTGAATATGTCGGCGAATTCGCTGCCGATGGCGGCTTCGATATTGACGAGCGTGTCCGTATCCACTCCTGCGCCGGACGCCGTTCCCGCCGCGAGATTGATCGTGACTCCGCCGGTCGCATCGGTATAGACGGCGCGGTCGAATCCTGGGCCGCCGTCGAGAACATCGTCGCCGGCACCGCCCGTGAGATAATCCTTGCCGGCGCCACCAAAGAGAATGTCGTTCCCGGCGCCGCCGCTGATGCGGTCGTTGCCGTCCTGACCGTCGATGAGATCGCTGCCGCTCCCACCCGAGAGCACGTCATCGCCGAGCGAGCCGAACTGGGCGCTGCCGACCGGCGTCAGCACCGCATTCTCGACCTGCTGGCCAAGGTTGTCGACGTAGAGAGTGGTGAGCTCGGTCACCGAATCCGGGTCGGAAAAGTTCGTCGCGGCCAATTGGTCGGCGGCCGCGCCTTGAGCGACCTGGCCCGCCTGCGCCAGTTCAGTGACGTTCGTCGCCGCCTGAATGCTGTCGTTCGCGGCAGCAACGACCTCGATAACCGTCGCGGCAGCCGCCGCGTCGATGCCGGAGGACACCACCACGCTCTGCACCGTTTCCTGCGAGCTGAGATCGAAGGGCAGTGGATTGTCCGGATCGGCCTGAGCGGTCGCAACCGCATCCGCAATTGCGGCTATGACCGTATCCGGCGCAACGCCGACGGCCGAGACCTGCGCCACCGTGCTCTGGACCTGGATGGCCGCCGCAAGCACCGCAGTCGCCGTTGGATCGCTATTCGCCGCGTCAGGCACCGGATCGTACGACCTCAAGTCGATACCGGTGAGGTCAAGGTCGAAGGCGGCGGCCACGGCGTTCATGGCCTGGTCCGCCGTCAGCGACGTGCTGTCGATCAAGGCAGCGACCAACGTCGTCAGCGGAGTAATGACGGTGGATCCCTCCGGCGCCCTCAGCACGCCAGCGACCTGCAGCCCGGTCGAGATGTCGACACCGCCGATGCTCACGAGCGGACCGGATCCGCCGGACAGCGTGAAGCTGCCGTCGGCCCGGGTCGTCGTGAACGCCTCGCCCGCATCGAGAATTCCGTTGTTGTTGGCGTCTGCAAAGACCGTGGCTCCGCCGATGTAGCCGTCAATATCCAGCGCGTTGATTTCGTTGGCGCCGGGCGTCACGGTCAGCGTGAGCTCGGCCGAGCTCGACACCTGATGCACGCCGTCGTCGGAGGTGGCCGTGACCTTCAGTGTGAATGGAGTCGTGCTGCCGACGGCATTGTGCGGGATCAAGACGATCTCGGAGATTGAATCGCCGGTCACGAGCCAGGTGCCGTCTCCGATTGCCACGCCGTTCTCGACGTCAAACGTCGTCGGCACACCTTCGATCTTGACCGACAGGGTGCTGCCTTGGTCGACTTTGCTGGCCGCGACGTTGAGCGTGATCTCTCCGTCGGCGGCGCCAGAAGCGTCCTGAACGCTCAAGCTCGGCGCGTCCTGCGCGCCGTGGATATCGAAGCTGATCTCCTTGGTCGTGCCGTCGGCCGACGTGACGGTGAAGGTCTCCGTCTTGGTGTCGGTGGCACCGAGATATTGGATCGCCGCGTTATCGACCGAATAGGTGTAGTGACCGTCGGCAGACAGTGTCACCGCACCGAGATTGCCCGGTGCCGTAATCACGCCCGCCTGGAATGCGGCCTGGTTCTGGTCGGGATCGCTGATGGACAGCTGCCCCGATGCCGTCAGCTGGCTGTCCTCGGTGACGTCGTGCTCTGCAGGATTACCTATCGCGGCTACGTCGTTGGCGCCCGTGATGTTCACCACGATATCAGAGGTGGCGCTGCCGTCGGCCGAGGCGACCGTCAGGGTGTCGGTGACGTGCTGCCCTGCGACGAGCGAATCCGATTTCGCAGGATCGAGCGTATAGGTCCAGGCGCCGGTCGCTGGATTGAAGGTGAAGTTGCCGTAGGTGCCGGCCAGGGAGGCCGGGGCGGCGAAATGGTCTTGGCCGCTGTCGAGGTCGTGCACCGCGAGTTGGCCCGACGCGTTGGGATCGCCGGCCACTGCGTCGGCAACGCCGCCAGCCTCGATCACCGAAATATCCTGGCTCCCTGACACGGTGATCGTGGCCGCGTCGTTGCTGCCGGTGACGGTCACCGTGAGCGTCGACGAGCCCGTTCCTCCGTGGTTGTCGGCATTCGTGTAGGTGAACTGATCCGTTACCTGCTGGCCTTCGGCGAGCGCTTGCACGGACACGCTGGAATTGTTGAGCGTATAGGTGTAAGCGCCAGTCGCCTTGGTGACGACCAGCGTTCCATAGGCGCTGACGACGGTGATTGTGGTGCCGTTGTCCGTGCCTCCCGCTACCGCCGATACGATGTGGGTGTCGCCGACATCGGCGTCCGTGTCGTTTGCGAGCAAATTGCCGCTCGCAACGGTCATCGCATCCTCCGTGACGGAGACGATATCTGCGACTGCGACCGGCGCATGATTGGTCGCGCCTTCGATGACGACCTCGACCTTCTCGATCGAGACGATGGCCAGGTTGAAGCTCTTGAACGCGTAGTCCGCGCTGCCATAGCGCGCGATAAGCGCCTGGATTGCCGCAAGATCGGACCTGAACGAAGCCGAGTTCGCCAGTTCCTGCGTGACGACGAGGCGGAGCGTGTCCTGGCCCTTGCCGCCGTCATAGATATCGCAAGAACCCACATTCTCCGAAGCGCGGTAGATCAGGATATCGTTGCCATTCTCGCCGCTGACGATGTCACGACCCGCGCCGCCGTCGATGATGTCGTCGCCGTTTCCGCCGCCGATCAGATCGTTGCCCGTCCCACCGAGTAGTGTATCGTTGCCGTTGCCGCCGAAAATGAGGTCATTACCGGTGCCGCCATCCACCGTGTCGTTGCCATTTCCGGCGTCGATCAGGTCGTTGCCCGCACCGGCATTTATGCTGTCATTGCCGTTGCCGCCCTGAATGAGATCATTGCCTGCCCCGGCGTTGACGGTATCGTCGCCGTTTTTTGCATTGATGACGTCAGCCGCGTTAGTGCCGGCGATCTGATTGTTTGCGTCGGTGCCGTTGATGATCATGGCGGTTCATCTTCCTCGATAGGACAACAGGCATTGCTCGCGAGCGCGCGGAAGCGGCTTGCGTTATGCGGATGGAGAAATCTTCAATCGTCGATGGTGGAACGCGATATGGACGCGACGCGTAACGTCGTGCGGTCCCTCATGGTGAGCCCCTTCCGTAACCTCTTTGATTTTTCAAGTTCGCCGTCAGCCCAACGGCGCGAGTTGGAAATGAACTGGTCTTGTTATTGTTCTACTGAAGTACCGCTCGACGAGGCATCGTGATGCAGCGTCGAACGTCGAAGTCGTATCGCGGACCGTCAAAAGGTTTTTGACAATTGCAAATTGTTTCCATTGTTGCGCGACAGCGTCAAGACAGCACGCCTGCTGACCTTAAGCAGGACGCGAACCGAACGGTGCAGCTGCGAAATTATGCGTGTCCGATTTGCGACGGCCGGCCATCTCACCGAGCCAAAGCATCGACGCGTCGCCGGGCCACGGCGCAATCCGCACCGAAATGAAATGTGCACGCTCTCCACCTGGCGCGATCGGACCAGGTCGCTCAAGCTGCTGATAAAACGAATTGCTACCGTTGATAGCGCCGCCCCCCGGGCCGCGTCGCGTGCTGCAGACCGCACTGCGACACTCTGACGCGCCGAGGCGTCCCCACAGAAACAGAGCATGAGCGGAAACCGAAAACCTGCAACAAACTGGCTCAAGGCCTTAATTCCTCGATCAAAGCTTATTCCTCGCCAATGGAATAGCGCTGGCACGTCTCGACGCATGACCCGAATGGGTCATTGAGAGCTTGCTGGCGCCGCCTCACGGCGGCGATCTCATTAGACTTTCGTCGACCGCGATTCTTCAGGAAAAGCAGGCAGCAGGGCTTGCTTCGAGCTGCCGCCTCACGAAGCATCCTAGACTGGGGAAGCGCGTTCGAGGGGGCCCAATGTCGGTTGTGGGCCTTCTGCACGGCATGCAACGAAGCTCGCCGGCTGCAACGAATGCCTTGGGCACTGCGGAGGGGGCCGCTCTTGAGGACCAATAAGATAGACAATCAGGAATTGTCGAAGGTCATCGATCGGCTTGGCGAAGCCGCCGTGAATCCGGATGCGTGGCGCGACATCATGGATGACATTTGCAAGGCGGTCGGAGCGTCGGCGGCACTCCTGCTTCAGAGCGACATCAGGACCCCGGACGTCCCACGCACCGAATCGATCGACGAAGGGACCCAATTCTACTTCAGGAATAACTGGCATCTCAGGGATCCCCGCGCCAGGGGGTTTCCGCGCATGATGGCGGGTGAGGTCGTGACCGACCTCGACGTGATGACCCTGGAGCAGATCCGCTCCGATCCCATGTACAACGAGGTGCTATTTCCGTTCGGATACCGTTGGTTCGCCGGCATAGGCTTCTGGGCCGATACCGCAGCATGGGCATTGACGATCCAGCGAACGGGACCCGAGGGCATGTTCGAGGCCCGCGACAAGCAATTGCTCGCGCAATTGGCGCCGCGCCTCACCGAGACCGCCACGCTCGCGACCGCCGTCGGCAGGGTCGCGCTGACATCGATGACCGACGTCCTCAGCCGTGTTCGTCAACCTGCATTGGTCCTCAACCGAGAGGGAATGGTCCTGCGCACGAACGAGGTGGCCGACTGTGGCTTTGACGATGAGATCCGCATCAGGGAGCGGCGTCTCGTTCTGCGCGACAAGCAGGCGATGACGAAGCTCGATCAGCTGATCAGCTTGATCCGGTCTACCCCTGATGCCGCCACTATCCCCGCCTCTCCGATCCTCATTCGTCGGACGACAAAGCCACCGGTTGTCTTGCGCATACTGCCAGTGGACGGCGCGGCGCGTTCCGTCTTCCTCGGAGCGCGTGCCGTGCTGATCCTATCCAACCTCGTTCCGCGCGCTGCGCCAGACCCGGCGCTCATCGGCCAAGCCTTCGACCTCACACGAGCCGAATCTCGATTGGCCGCGCTGCTTGCAACCGGCGCATCGATCGACAGCGCCTCCGAACACCTCGGCATTTCGCGCGAAACGGCTCGCAATCACCTGAAAGCGATCTTCTCGAAGACGGGAGCGCACCGCCAGTCGGAGCTGGTCACTCTTGTTTCTCAACTGGCGTGAGCGGGACGTTACTATCAACGCTGCAAGACTCTTCGGCGTCCTCAAACAAAGGTCGCTACAGGTCCAGCTGGTTACGCAATGCGTCACGCTCTTCGAAGAGTTCTCGGAGTCGCTGAGCATTGTCGGATTGCATCTCCTGCCACTCGATGCGATCCTCCGCGGTCCACAAGTAAGACTCGCGATTGAATCGGTCTTTCTCTGCCCTGTCAAATTCCATGTACAGTTTGATATCGCACTCAACTTGGTCGAGTTGCTCTCGAAGCGTTCTTGGCATCAGCCGTTCCCTCGGCTCTGCCTCTAGCCCACTTTTGATCTTTGACGCTATCGGTGCGGCGATCAATAGGCCTTCTCTCCCCACGGATGATCCCCTCAATCTAATTTAAAGTTGTGTGGTCGGCGTGGCTCTCTCTGCATCAATCCTTGGTCCGAACGATCAACAAGTCGGGCCTGTATAGGCCGCCTGCTGATGAACGCGTCACTCTAAGCTGCCGTAGCATTGTCCAGAATCATTCACTTACGATTGCAACGTATGCAAAGTGAAGAGTGATCGGCGTTTTTGAACCGTCCAATATGATGCGGAGGCTTTTGGGATGATATCCAGCACCAATCAAAGTCCCAGTTCTGCCAGACAACCGTGGCCCGGCAGATGGTCTCACCTCGATGCGAGCACCAACAGTAAATTGCTCTTTGATCGAGAGAGAGTCTTGCATCGCTGATGCCTGCACCAAATTCCGGGTTTACTCGATCCAGGCTACGGCTTCTCGGTCGAAGCGCCGAAGACGCTGGCTTGCCACTTCATCATCAGGTGCTGTCCAACAAGGATTTCCTCGTCGGCGACTTTCGCTCCGCCGGCCGCCGTTGCTTGCGGACTCGCGAGCCGAAGGCAATAATGACCTCACTTAGTAGCAAGCGTATTTTGCCCCCGGCCTGCATCCCTTCTTAGCGCCCTTGGATTTGTCGGGTGTGGTTTGCTGAGCCAATGCTGGTGGCGAATAGAGCGGCGCCACGGTTGAAATCGCGAATAGAATTAGGACTGTGAGCATGATCGATTTCATCGAAGACACCCCTTCTTGACCCGCACAGATTTATCTGCCATTTTAAATCCGACGCATTGATATAAAGTATTTAAAAACACCTCTTCAAGAGATATTTTCAAATATCGTACTCATTCCCGCCCGGATGGAAGATGATGGACGAGAAGATTGTCCGTTTGCGCACATATCAGAAGAACATAGATCGGTATGTGCGCCTGCTCGAAACGACGCTGACCGAAGTTGAACGGCAGTACATTGAGAGGCGCCTGACCGAAGAACGATCGGCTATGGCACTGCTGTCTGCCTCGTCGCTTCAGATGGCCATCGAGGCTAACGTTGCCAATCAGGCATGCAATCGCCAGCCCAGCTTCAACGCCGCAGAATAGAGCTAACATCGGTCAACCGAGATCCGCTGTGCAACTGCCCCGCAAGTGAGGATGCACAGAGATCCGGGCAGCGACGGATGCACGAATCTGCGCAAGCGGCTGCGGTCCGCAACTCTACGCCAGCATGGCCGGAATCGGGTCCGGTGCCAAAAGCCGGTATTTTTTTGGTCATTGCATCGGTGACGCGCGCGCCGATGCTCTGGGCCTGCTGCTGCTTGCACTAAGCTGAAGGACAAGCTTGGACAGCGATTGCCTCTCTGATCGGGACTTAGGTCAACTAACCTTCGGATGTGCCTCGGAGCGCAATTTGAACAGCTTTGCGAATTCGCTCATCTTGGCTGGGGGCGATGCCATCCAAGTGGTAAATCCGGCATAGCAGGCTGTTGATACGCCTTACAATAACGCGATTACTGGAATGCCGGTTGCGCGCGTGCACCAACTGACGCCGCACCTCGATCAGGTCAAGGCGACGAAACGCTCTTGATCGTACCATGTGAGTTGGACCTTCCGCACGGGTGCCAACGCTCTCGTTGATTCCGAGGCCGAACGATCATGGGCTTCAAACAGATTCCGGCGCCGACCGCACAATCTGTTTGCAGTTAATTTACGATGTGTTATTAACACAAAATTAATTAATTTCAATTTCTGAGTGGGGCACTATTTGAATACCCCATTAAACCAAAAGCTCGATGTTGCCGGATCTGAGGTCGCTTGGGAGTCCTTCAGCTTCCCTGAACCTCGCCCAGCCAACGCGCTCATCATTCCTGACGCGCATCTCCTCTTCTCGGGTGAATATGCACGTTCGGGCCATGATCTCGTCATTTCCGATCCCAACCATCGGATCACGATCCCCAATTACTTTCTCGGTGAGAAGCGTTCGCCGCTCAGCTCTGCGGACGGCGCGCTGCTCGATGCAAGAGTCGTTGAAGCTCTCACCGGCTACCAGACCTTTGCTCAAGCCGGAGGAAATGCTGCCGCTGGAAAGGTGATTGGCCATGTCGCCACCATAACGGGCAGCGCCAGCATCGTTCGCAACGGCGTTACTATCGAGGCGAATAACGGGGACGTCGTCTATCAGAACGATATCGTGCAGACTGGAAGCAGCTCTACCCTCGGCCTCGTTCTGATCGACGGCTCAACATTCAACCTGAGTGCCAACGCTCGCTTCATGTTGAACGAATTGGGGTATGAGGGGCAGAGTAGTGCGAGCGGTACCTTAGTCAGTCTGACGAGTGGCGCGAACCATTCGCTGTTCACTCTCGTCCAGGGCGCTGCCAGTTTCGTCGCCGGCCAGGTTGCCAAAACGGGTGACATGCAGGTTGCGACGCCTACCGCCGTGATCGGAATTCGCGGTACAGCCGTCCTTCTTAGTGTCGATGCAGTGGATGGGCAGGTCTCGGTCTCCGTTGCCGATCAGCAAGACGGTCAGGTTCATTCCGTACAGGTCTTCAAATGCGTCCAAACGAACTTGCTTCAAGGCGTTTGTACCGCGGGGGATCCAATCGGAATAGTTACCAGCGACGGTCCATCGATGACCATCACGCCAACGGCCAATTTCGAGGTGATCACCCAAGCCATCAGTAAGAGCCCAGGCCAGGTTGCGCAGGAATTCAACGCTTTTCAGCAGGTTTTAACGACCTACGATATCGGGAAACAGATCGCTCCAGACACTCCGGCACCTAGCGACGGCAAGCGAGGAGACGTCGATACAAAATCACTGCAGAAGTTCGCCGGGAGCCCGCCACCATCACCCACCGAGGCTCCGACTACCGTCGTTGCTGACGACGTGAAGGGCCAAGCTGGTGGCGGATCCATCACTCCAACTTTTGCGCCCCTCGCCTCCATCACGGGAGATTCTGCGTCCGCATCGAAACCGCTCGTCCCCACTTTGGATACAACGCAAGCTATCGCCTTGGTGCCGTTGGCACCGGTAACTATCGCCAATGCGGGTGGGCCAACCAATCAAGGAGGCCAAACGATCAGCGGAACTGTCGATGCGTCCCTCGTTGGAACGACAGTGACGCTGTACGATACCTACAATGGTGTCACCACACAAATTGGAACGGTGACCGTTGGCTCCGGCGGTGTTTGGAGCACGGCAGTCACTCTGGCAGGAGATGGCGACCACAGCATCGTCGCTTTAGACGCTAGCGCCAACGTTAGCACAAGCGTGCCCGTTGTTTTCACCCTCGATACCACGGCGCCCGCCGTCGCGATCACCAGCGCGGGCGGACCGGTCAACCAGGCGAGCCAAACCATCACCGGCACGGTCGGCGTCGCCGATGCCGGCGCCATCGTCACCATCCTGGACGGCGCCACCGCGATCGGCACCGCCATCGTGCAGGGCAACGGCAGCTGGAGCACCACGGTCACGCTCAACGACGGCCCGAACTCACTGACCGCACGGGTGAGCGATGCGGCCGGCAACACCGCGACCAGCAGCGCGGTGGTCTACACGCTCAGCACCACCGGCCCGACGGTGACCGAGGCCCTGGTCGCCGACACCGGCACTTCAGTCACCGACCACGTCACCGCCAACCCGGCGCTGAGCGGCACCGGTCTCGCCAACACCGTGGTGCACTTCACCATCGACGGCAGCCCGATCGCGGCAACCGTGACCACCGATGCGCAAGGCGCCTGGTCGTTTGCGCCGAGCGGGCTGGCCGACGGACCGCACACCATCGTGGCGAGCCAGACCGACAGCTTCGGCAACACCGGCTCGGCCTCGCTGAGCTTCACCCTCGACACGACGGCGCCCGCGGTCGCCATCACCAGCGCGGGCGGGCCGGTCAACCAGGCCAGCCAGACCATCACCGGCACGGTGGGCGTCGCCGATGCCGGCGCCACCGTCACCATCCTGGACGGCACCATCGCGATCGGCACCGCCATCGTGCAAAGCAACGGCAGCTGGAGCACCACGGTCACGCTCAACAACGG